>JARKQH010000385.1 GCA_029974925.1 Verrucomicrobiota bacterium | reverse complement strand
GAAATCCGCGGTCCTTTCTTTGCTGGTCACGCCGATCGCCTCCTCCTCGGCTCTGCGCGCCTCTGCGGTCCTTTCAAAGCTCGGGACCGGACCGCACCTCCGGAAAACCGCCAAGACGCAAAATGCGCTCGGCCCCGGCATCCCGCCCGCAGCGAAGCCTCGCCTTGACCCGCTCTTTCCGGGGGCGATGACCGGCGGAAGTTATCAGTCCGCCGGATGCCATTCCCTGGACCCGCAGAGTTTCGCGCAGGCCAAAATCGGTTGAATATTTTGCAACGGAGGGTGAGTCCTTCCCCCTCCGCTGTGCCACGGTCATGGCGAACAGCAGAACTAATAGGCAACAACAGACAGTAATATGAACCGGTTCCTTCGTTTGCCGCCGCAGATTCTGAGGCTGGTCCTGCTGGCGCTGGGGATTGTCGGCAGTTATGCCGTGGCCCGCCATTTTCTCACCCCGCCCTCGTTTGGGGAATACGGTTTTTATCGCGGGGCGGCGCTGGGGGAAGTGGCGGCGCGGCCGGCGGTGTTGGCGGGACGCGAGGCGTGCGCCGAGTGTCACGCGGACCAGGTGACCCAGGTGGCTGCTTTTTCACACAAGGGGCTTTCGTGCGAGGGCTGCCACGGGGCCGGGCAGGTGCACGCGGACAACCCGGATGTGGCGATGGAGAAGCTGCATTACAGCCATTGCGTGCGATGCCACGAGGCCAACCCGGCCCGGCCGAAGTGGCACAAGCAAGTGGTGGCCAAAGACCATTACCCGGGGGACAAATGCACGGAATGTCATGTCCCCCATGCTCCTTCGGAGGTGCCATGAAACGCCCGGTGACTCGTCGCAAACTTCTGGGCGGGGTGGCCGCCGCGCTGGCCGGAGCCATCCTCGCGCCGGCCGCGCGGGCCGCCAAGGCCGCCGTGCGGAAAGTGTTTGTCTCCAGCGATGCGCCGAAAGGCTACCGCCCCGAGGACCACCAATGGGCGATGGCGATTGACGCCGGCCGGTGCATTGGGTGCGGGTTGTGCGTCGAGGCGTGCAAGAAGGAGAACAGTGTGCCGGAGGGGCCGTATTTCCGGACGTGGATTGAGCGCTACGTCATCACCCGGCCGCAGCCGGGTTCCGGCGAGTCGCGCGGGCCGGCGCACGTGGACTCGCCCAACGGCGGGATGCGGGGTTTTCCCGAGCCGCCGGTGCCGAAGGAGGAGATTCAACACGCGTTTTTCGTGCCCAAGCTGTGCAACCTGTGCCGTCACTCGCCCTGCGTGCAGGTGTGTCCGGTGGGGGCCACCTTTGACGCGCCCGACGGGGCGGTGCTGATTGACCCGAAGTACTGCATCGGGTGCGGGTTCTGCATTCAGGCCTGTCCCTACGGCTGCCGGTTTATGAGCCCGGTGACCCACACGGCCGAGAAATGCACGCTGTGCTACCATCGGATCACGCGGGGCCTGCGGCCTGCCTGCGTGGAGGTGTGCCCCACCGAGGCGCGGGTGTTTGGCGATTTGAAGCACGCCGGGCCGTCCGACCCCATCCGGCAGTTTTACGAGCGGAACAAGGTGCAGACGCTCAAGCCGCACCTGGGCACCGAACCCCGCGTGTTCTATGCGGGGATAGACAAGGAAGTGAGGTAGGCGATGAACGAGGCGACCAACGTCGTGCTGGAACTGCTGCCGCATTTTGAAGGCTACGTTTACCCCAATGAGGCCACGCCCCAGCCGTTGTGGAGCGTGCTGATTGTGCTGTATCCCTATATCACGGGGCTGGTGGCCGGGGCCTTCATCATGGCCTCGCTGGTGCGCGTCTTCAACGTCCGCGCCCTTGAACCGGTTTACCGCCTGTCGCTGCTGACCGCCTTTGCCTTTCTGCTGTGCGCGCCGCTGCCGTTGCTGTTTCACCTCGGCCAGCCCCAGCGCAGTTTTCAGGTCATGATCACCCCCCATTTGACCTCCCCCATGGCCATCTTCGGCTTTGTCTATGCCTGGTATCTGATGGCGGTGCTCCTGTTGGAGCTGTGGTTCGATTACCGGCGGGACTTTGTCGAGTGGTCCCGGCGGGCGGGTGGGTGGAAGGGCCTGCTGTACCGGGTGCTGACGGTGGGGGTGGACGACGTGTCCGAGGCGTCGGTGGACCTGGACCGCCGCATGGGGCACCTTCTCTCGGTGGTGGGCATTCCCTCCGCCTTCCTGTTGCACGGCTACGTCGGTTTCATCTTTGGCTCGGTCAAGGCCAACCCGTGGTGGGGCAACGTCCTGATGCCGATCATTTTCATTTTGTCGGCGATCGTGTCGGGCATTGCGCTGTGCGTCTTCAATTACCAGGTGTTGATGTGGGTCCGCCGCCGGACCACGGACATTCGCTGTCTGGATGTGATGGGCATGTTTTTGTTCTACGCCCTGGTCGTGGATGCGGGGGTGGAGGCGCTGGACTGGATTCACCGGGTTTATTCCGCCGAAGAGGGCTTCCAGATGATGCATCAAATGGCCAACGAAAAGCTCTTTTACACTCTCAACCTGGGCCAGGCCTTGCTCGGCACGCTGGTCCCCGCCCTCCTCCTGGGCGCCCTGCAACTGTTGCGCCGCCACATTCCCGAGCTGGCGCGGCGCCGGATTTACTTTGCCAGCGCGGTGTTGATTCTGGTGGGCGTGCTGGCCATGCGCTGGAACGTGGTGATTGGCGGTCAACTCTTTTCCAAAAGCCTGCGCGGGGTGATGAGCTATAAAATGGAGTTTGCCGGGATGGAGGGGTGGTTCATGGGGGCGTTTCTGTTCATGCTGCCGTTTATCGTTTTGACGGTTTTGATCCGGCTGTTCCTGCCCGAAAACCCACCGGGCGGGAAAACCGACCTTCCCGAGGCGGCCCCCCCGGCCCGCCTGGCCTCGCAGCCCGGCGCCCCGTAGGGCCGCAACCCTCTCCGCCCCTGGCGAAAAGCCAGTCTTCCGCCCCGGTCAAAACAACCCTGGCCGTCCCGCCGGGCGAGGCGCCCCCTGGACGGGGCTCCACGCTGGCGGGGCGGACCCATTCCCGCCGGCCGTTGCACAGAATCAGGTCGGATGGCGCCAAGTTTGGACAGTGGACACTCCCCGGTCGGAAGGACAGGGCGGCGGCCTGTGCGGGCGGCGGTGGCGGGCGGCGGAACGCCGGGTGAAGCGGGAGCGCCGGCTGGTGGCGGATGGGAGGGACGCTGCGGAACGTTCGTCGGCCCGTTTTTTTTCATCCTCGCGGATGGCAAAATTATTGCTTGTCTGAAGGTTGCGATACGGGTTGTCGGCCGTTTCCGGTTCCAGGATCGGAGGGGGAGTGCCCGGTTTTTCGTATGGGCCGGCCCAGGGGGGTTGGGGAGCGGTCGGAGGTCGGACCCGTTGGATTGCGGAACAAAGATGCGATTTGTGGCAAATCTGGGATCAAGCAGCGGGCTGACGACAGTCACCCGGGTGGTGATACTGACCGCGTTCTATTTCGTTGGGGGCCTGGTGGGGAAGCAAGCCTCGTTTTTGTCGGGGACGGTGGCGCTGGTCTGGCCGCCGGCGGGCATCGCCCTGGCCGCGATTCTCCTGTTTGGTTACCGGTTCTGGCCGGGCGTGGCCCTGGGCGCCGTGTTGTTCTCGTTCATGAACGGGGTGCCGCTGGGTTTTTTCACCTTCGGCACGGCCATTGGGAATACGATGGGGGCGGTGGTTTGCGCCTTTCTG
>JARKQH010000383.1 GCA_029974925.1 Verrucomicrobiota bacterium | reverse complement strand
CCCTGGCCTTCTCCAACCCGTCTTCAAAACCCTGAAAGGGTTTCAGACAGTAGCCGGGGGTAAGGCCGCCAGGCCGCCACCCCCGGTCCCCCGTCCCCAAAACGTCCAGCCCCCTCCGCTTGCGGAGGGGGTTGGGGGTGGTGGCATCCCGGAGTTTCCACAAGCCGTCAGTCCCGATGAATCGCGATCTTTCGCGATACCACGGCGACGAAGGAAAGGGCAGTGAGGGAGCCCCCTCGGGCGAACGTACTCTGTGCGGGTTGAGCCGCAGCCCGGCGCCTCCCATTTCTGCGTCCTTCTGCGTGCTCTGCGGGCCTGCGCTTCCTACCACGAAGGCTGAAGGCTGAGCTGCGGCGCGCAGAGCCCAGGAAGGATGCCCTACGCGTGAGGGGCAAAGAAGGGACCACGGATTTCGCGGATTTCGCGGATGAGGGAGACGCCGCACAGGGCTCCCGGTGGCGGGCAAAGTCGCTTGGACGGGACAGTGCCATGTTTGGCCGCCATTCTCCCTTGCTCTTTCCTGTCCGTGTCATCCACGTCATCCGCGGTCGGATCCACCCCCAATCCACTATTCGGGGCGGCGACGTCCCGTCGCCTTAGCGCGCCCGGCCGCGGGCGCCAAGGGATTCACCCTTGACGCAGCGGCGCGAAGCCGGAAGGATGGGACCATGCTGAAGTTCCTTTCGTCCTTGCTGGTCGTGGCGGCCGGTTCGTCGCTCGCCTTGGCGGCTGACCTTGAACATACCTTCATCAAACTGCGCTTGACCGACCAGTTCTGGGCGGAGGGAGCGCATTTCGGCGACTTCAACCGGGACGGCAAAATAGACATCGTGTCCGGCCCGTTCTGGTACGAAGCGCCGGATTACCAGCGGCGCCACGAGTTCCGCCCCGCCACCGCCACCTTCAAGCGCAAGAAAGCCGACGGCTCCGAAGAAGTGATCCCGGGCTATGAAGGCGCGCTGGGAACCAACAACGCCTACTCGGACAATTTCCTGACCTACACGTGGGATTTCAACGGAGATGGCTGGCTGGACATCCTGGTCTATGGCTTTCCCGGCAAAGAGGTGGCCTGGTATGAAAACCCCAAGGGACGCCCCGGCCACTGGCAGGCCCACGTTGTCTTTGACGTCCTGGATAACGAATCCCCCGGCTTTGCCGATGTCACCGGCGACGGCAAGCCGGAGATGATTTGCTGCTCCAAGGGCTTCTACGGCTACGTCGAGGCGGATTGGACGCAGCCCGCCCAACCCTGGACCTTCCGCCCCGTCACCCCCAAAGGCGACTACCAGCGCTATTCGCACGGGACGGGGGTCGGCGACATCAATGGCGATGGGCGCATGGATTTGCTTGATAAAGACGCCTGGTGGGAGCAACCGCCCTCGCGCGAGGGCAACCCGGTCTGGAAGCGTCACCCGGTCGCCTTCGCCCCCGCCGCCGCCCAGATGCTCGTCTATGACGTCAACGGCGACGGCTTGAACGATGTGATTACTTGTGTCAACGCGCATGGCTACGGCCTGGTCTGGCACGAGCAAACCCGTCAGGGCGACACCATCAGCTTCCGCGAACACCTCATCCTGAACAAGGACCCCTCGACCAACGCGTCCGGCGTGCAATTTTCCCAGGTGCATGCGCTGGACCTCGTGGACATGGACCGCGACGGTCTCATGGATTTTGTCACCGGCAAGCGCTTCTGGGCCCATGGCCCCAGCGGCGACCCCGAGCCCAATGCGCCGGCCGTGTTGTATTGGTTCAAACTGACGCGTCCGGCGCCGGGCCAGGCCGCGTTCATTCCGCAGCTCATTGACGCGGATTCCGGCGTGGGCACGCAAGTGGCCGCCGGTTACATCACCAATCCGAAGTATCCCGACGTGGTCGTGGGCAACAAAAAGGGCACCTTCCTGTTCAAGCACCAGGTGAAGCCCCGATGACGACGGGCACGGCCGGGTTCGCCGGCGCCGGCGGCGGGGATTTCGGCCTCGGCAGCCACGCTTCCAGCACCTGGCCTTTGCGCAGATAAACCTCGAAATCGGCGCCCGATTTCCTGACATCGCGCACGCTCCACTGCGGTGTCCGGCCTCCGAAATTGTCGCGAATCCGGACCCGCCCGGACTTTCCGGCCACCACACGCAGCCAGGTCGTGGCGCCGTTTTCGCGCCGCGCCGACACCCGGTGGCCGCCCTCGGCCCGCAGCGATTCGAAAGCCGCGTCGTGCCACCGCCACGGTGTGGCCGGAAAGACCCGGATCACGCCCCGGGCCCTGCCGCCTCCCGTCCGCGGAACCGGCCTTTTTCGCGGCCTGGCTCTGTCTTCCGGGGGATCATCACCTGGGCACCGTCACCCCGTCCGTGCCGCCACCCGCCCCGACCTGGGGCCGCGATTCGGTGGAAATGGTCTTGCCGCCGCGGCCGGCGATGGTAAAGTGGGAACAGGCAATGGGGTTTGCCTTTCGCCTTTGACGGCGAGTCAACCGCCTGAACCGGGTTCAGTGCTGATAACTCCTACCGGCGCCCGGGCGCTGGTGGAGTTATTTTATGCTTGACGCACTCTGGATTTTTGTCGGTAGTGGGCTCGGCGGTGTCGCCCGGTGGGGCGTGTCGGGGGTGGTCGCCAGCCACGTGGGGCAGACCTTCCCCTGGGGCACGCTGGTGGTCAATGTTTCCGGTTCTTTTCTCATCGGCCTTTTCGCCACCCTGACCGGCCCCGAAGGGCGTTTCTTTGCGCCCGCCTCCGTCCGCCAGTTCTTCATGCTGGGCGTGTGCGGCGGTTACACCACCTTTTCCTCGTTCAGCCTTCAGACCCTCAATCTCGCCGGGGAAGGGGAATGGCTGCGGGCGGGGGCCAACGTGGTTCTCTCGGTGGTGTTCTGCCTGCTGGGCGTCTGGCTGGGCCACGCGCTGGGGTTGGCGGTGAGCCTCAGGAAAGGAGCGTAAGATGCACCTCCCTCACGAAGCGATGCTGCTGCGGATTTTCATCGGCGAAAGCGACCGGTGGAAACACCAGCCGCTTTATGAAGCCATCGTATTGAAGGCGCGCGAAATGCACCTGGCCGGCGCCACCGTCCTCCGCGGCCCCATGGGCTTCGGCAAATCCAGCCGCCTCCACACCGCCAAAATCCTCCGCCTCTCGATGGACCTGCCGCTGGTGATTGAAATTGTGGACACTGAGGAGAAAATTCAGGGTTTTCTCCCGATCTTGGACGAGATGATGCAGGGCGGATTGGTGACCTTGGAAAAGGTGAAGGTCATTGACTACCGGGCCAGTGCGGACACGCCCGAGCCACCCGAAATCTAAGACCACCCAAGCCATGGAAAACATCTGGTTTGTGGCCGCGTTTTGGATGGGGCTGGCCCTGGTGGCGAGCCTGGTCTCCATCCGGCTGGGCATCTCCGTTGCCCTGGTCGAAATCCTGGTGGGCGTCATCGTAGGCAATCTCCACTCCGCCGGCCAGGCGCCCCTCCTCCACGAAACCGAATGGACCAAGTTCCTGGCGATGCTGGGCAGCGGCGTGCTCACCTTCCTGGCCGGCGCGGAAATTGACCCGGCCTCCTTGCGCGCGAATTTGCGCGCCAGCCTCAGCATCGGCGTGCTGTCCTTTCTTCTGCCCTTCCTGGGGGCCTGGTTTTTTGCCCAGTATGGCCTGGGCTGGCCCCTGCGCCAGGCGTGGATCGCCGGCATCGCCCTCTCGACCACTTCAGTGGCGGTGGTTTACGCGGTCATGATCGAAGGCGGCTTGAGCGGCACCGCCCTGGGCAAGATGCTGCTGGCCGCCTGTTTCATCACCGACTTCGGCACCGTGCTGGCCCTGGGCATCCTCTTTGCGGATTTCAACATCTGGCTGGTGGTCTTTGTGGTGGTGACCGCCGTGATGCTCTGGTTCATGCCCAAATGGACCCAATACCTCATCACGCGGCTGGGCGCGACGCGCGTCAGCGAACCGGAGGTGAAGTTTCTCTTCCTCGTCCTGTTCTTCCTCGGTGGCCTGGCGTCCTCCGCGCGGAGCGAGGCGGTTCTGCCGGCCTATTTGCTGGGGCTGGTGGTCGCGGGGGTGTTCCTGCGGGACAAGACGCTGGTGCATCGCATGCGCAGCATCGCCTTCGCCATCTTCACGCCGTTTTATTTCATCAAGGCCGGCCTGTTCGTCTCGGTGCCCGCGCTGGTGGCGGCGGTCGGGGTGATTGCGCTGCTGCTCGGGGTCAAGATGGCCACCAAGCTGGTGGGTGTCTGGCCGCTGGCACGCTATTTTTACATGCGGTCCCGCGAGGCCAACTACACCGCCCTCCTCATGTCCACCGGCCTGACCTTCGGCACCATCTCGGCCCTCTTCGGCCTCCAGAACAAGATCATTGACCAGGAACAATACTCCATCCTGGTCACGGTCGTGATCCTCAGCGCCTTTATCCCCACCCTCCTCGCCCAGAAGTTCTTTCAACCGTCCGTCCGCACCATGACCGCCTGGGGGCGTTTGTACCAACGCAAAATCAACCACAAGGCCGGCGCGCAGGCGGCGCCGGCCCCCAAATGAGGTGAGTTATGTTCCAGAAAATTCTCGTCGGCTACGATGGCTCCAAGGGCGGCAAGGCGGCGCTGCGCCGCGCCGCCGTCCTCGCCAAACAGTTGAATGCGCAACTGACCGCGCTCTGGATTCGCGAACCCCTCCCGCGCTACACCGACCTCCCCGGCGAGCCCGAGGGCGAGGCCGAAGCCGCCGATGAATACTTCGAGCAGCGCCGGGCCGAGGTCAACCAGATCGCCGCCGAGCACGGCCTGCAAATCCAGTGCGAAACCCGGCGCGGCCACCCCGCCAAGACCATCGTCAAATACGCGGACGCCGGCAAGTTCGATCTCATCGTCGTCGGCCACAGCGACCACTCCGAGCTCTGGGGCCGCCTCCTGGGCGACACCGCCGACCGGATCAGCGACCACGCCCATTGCAGCGTTCTAATCGTAAAACAATAAAAAAACCAATTCTCCCGCAACTCAAACAAACCAACCTCATCCTTATGAGCAAAATCACCAAAATCAGCGCCCTCGAAATCCTGGATTCCCGCGGCAACCCCACCGTCGCCGTCACCGTCACCCTCGCCAGCGGCGTGGCCGCCTCGGCCTGCGTCCCCAGCGGCGCCTCCACCGGCACCCGCGAGGCCGTCGAACTGCGCGACGGCGACGCCAAACGGTACGGCGGCAAAGGCGTCCTCAAGGCCGTCGCCAATGTCAACCGCCTCATCGCGCCCAAATTGAAGGGCAAATCCCCGCACGCGCAGCGCGAGCTTGACGACCTGATGCGCCAGCTCGACGGGACCGAAACCAAATCGAAACTGGGCGCCAACGCCATCCTCGGCGTTTCCATGGCCATCTGCCGCGCCGCGGCGCTCGAGGCGGGCCTGCCCCTCTACGCCCACATCCGCAAACTTCACGGCGGCAAAGCCGGCGCGCCCTGGGTGCTGCCCGCCCCCATGATGAACGTCCTCAACGGCGGCGCCCACGCCACCAACAACGTGGACTTCCAGGAGTTCATGCTCTTTCCCCTGGGCGCTCCCACCTTCGCCGAAGCCCTCCGCTACGGCGCCGAAACCTTCCACACCCTTAAGAAAATCCTGCAAAAACGCGGCCTGGTCACCTCCGTCGGCGACGAAGGCGGCTTCGCCCCCAACCTCAAGACCAACACCGAGGCCGTGGACGTGATCGTCGAGGCGATCAAAGCCGCGGGCTACAAGCCCGGCCGGGACATCGCCATCGCCCTCGACCCCGCGGCGAGCGAGTTCTACGACCAGGGCAGCTACGTCATGAAAAAATCCGACTGCTCCCGCAAGAGCCCCGCCGAAATGATCAAACTGTGGGCGGACTGGGCCCGCAAATACCCCATCGTCTCCCTCGAGGACGGCATGGGCGAAGAGGACCGCGAGGGATGGAAAGCCCTGACCAAGGCCCTCGGCAGGAAAATCCAACTGGTCGGCGACGATAACTTCGTCACCAACCCCAAAATCTTCGCCGCAGGCATTCGCGACGGCATCGCCAATGCCATCCTCATCAAACTCAATCAAATCGGGACCGTCAGCGAAACCCTGGAAACGGTGGCGATGGCCCAACAAGCCGGCTACGGCGCCGTCATCTCGCATCGGTCCGGGGAAACCGAGGACGCCTTCATCGCCGACCTCGCCGTCGGCACCGGCGCGGGCCAGATCAAAACCGGCTCCCTTTGCCGCTCCGAGCGCATCGCCAAGTACAACCGCCTCCTGGCCATCGAAGCCGAACTCGGCCGGAAGGCCCGCTACGGCGGACGGCTGCTCAAGTGGGGCCGGAAGTAACCGCCGCCAACACCCGGGGACACCCCCCCGGCCAGGGCTCGCGACGCGGGCGCGAGGGGCAACCTCGCGCCCGCCTTCCGGAACCGCCGGTGATGATAGCTTGGAACGAATTCGGACCCGGCCCGGGCCGCGGCGAGCGGCGACCGTTGTCGCCCTCATTGTGGCCCGAGACGTGGACCAACCCGCGCGACGGGTCCGTCCTGCGGCTGATCCCCGCCGGCCCGTTCATCATGGGCTCGACCCACGAACAGATTGTTGCGGCGGCTGCGATGGACGTGGGTGCGCATCCGGACAACTTGCTCCACGAAATGCCCCGGTTCACCGCCTTCGCGCCGGATTATTACCTGGCCGTCCATCCCCTGACCAACGCCCAGTTCGCCGCCTTTCTCTCCGCCGTGCGCCCGCGCCCCGCCCAGCTCGCCCGCTGGGCGCCCACGCTCGAACGCATTCTTCCCCCCGACCAACCCGGCCGCCCCTACCGCGTGGCCCACGGTTTCGAGCAACACCCAGCCGTCCACCTGTCCTGGTTTGGAGCCGAGGCCTATTGCCGCTGGGCGGGCTTTCGCGGTGTGCCAAAAAAATCACTGGCACTTCGGGGTCACTTTCAAGCCAGGCCGCACGCCCGACTTGTGGCAGGAGTTTCAGGCCCTGCTCAAACTGCGCCCCGAACAAAAACGCACGACCACCCTCCCGGACCAAACTCGCCGCGTTTACCGTTGGGTGGAGCAACTCCCCTATCTTGACAGCGAAAAACGCGCCTGGACTCTGGGGGCCATTCTCTGCGAGGAAACCTCCCCCACCGGGCAAACCACCACCTTTGCCTGGCTGACCAATTTGGCGGTCCACCGGGACTCGGTCATGGCTATCGCCGACCCAGTCGGCCGCCTGCGCCAGAAAATCGAAAACGAGGGCTTCAACGTTCAAAAAAACAGCGGCTTGAACCTGGAGCACGTCTTCAGCCAAAACTGGGAGCACGCCAAGGCCTACTACTACCTGTTGCAGTTGGGCCACCTGCTGATGCAACTGTTGCACCACAACAGCCTGCATCGGGCCTTGGCGAAACAATACGGCCATAAAACCGTGCTGACCCTCTGGGGCGCACTCAAGAAAATCCCCCAACGCCTCTTGGAAGCGTTGCGCTACTACTTCTTGTCTGAAACCTTTGCGGCCCAAGCCGCCAAGGCCTGCCACATCAGCTTGAACACGTCCTGAGCCGCCGGCTGCGGGCGAGCCCAGGTTCAAGCCGCTGCCAGCGCCGACTCGATCCAGCCCCACGGATCGGGACTCCCTCAGCGTCCCCTGATGCGCCCCGGCCCCTCCCCTCCCGCTGGTCTTGTCCACCGCCCCGACGCGCATGGCCGGGTATTTCACGGGGCTGGCTTTCAGAGTTGATTCTTCCCCCGGCACAGCCGATACTGTACTTGGGCAATGGAGTTTGCCCCTCCGTGAACAACGGGAAAGCGCCTTCCGGCTGATGACTCCTGCCGAACTGTGTTATAAACGGTAGCGAGTTATGACGATTCTCATCCTGTCCGACGTCCATGGCAACTGGCCGGCGCTGCAAGCCGTGCTGGCGGCTGAACCTGCGGTGGATCAGATTCTCTGCCTGGGAGACCTCGTGAATTACGGCCCCCAGCCGGTGGAATGCGTCCAATGGGCCATGGACACCCTCTCCTCCGACTGGCTGGTGCAAGGCAACCACGACCGGGCCGTGGCGCGGGACGAAAGCTCGCGCTCTTCCGCCGCCTACCAAGCCCTCGCCGTGGCCACCCAGCAGGCCACGCTGCCGCTGTTCACACCCCAAATGAAGCAATTCCTGGCCGGCCTCCAGCCCGTCCAACGTTTCCTCCTGGATTCCGCCGTCTGCCAGGCCTGCCACGCCGTCCCCTCCGACCCCCTCTACCATTACCTGACCGAGACCAGCCCGGTTCCGCTCTGGGAATCCGAGCTCAACCTGGCCCAGGTCCTGGACCTCACCCCCGCCGAGCTCTTTGACGCCTGCACCCGCAAACACCGCCTCAACCTGCCCCGCCCGGACCCCACCCCTGACCGCGGCCAGGAAACCCGCCAACCGGAGGCCCTCACATGATGCCGGCGGAGGGAATCCTGGACCGGGTCGCGGGCGTGGCCGATGAACTGCAGCTTGCCAGCCTGCGCCCCCAACTCGCCGCCTGCCGCCGCCAGGCCGCCGGGGGCGAAAGCATTGACGTGGCCGTGTTCGGCCGCTTCAAGGCCGGCAAAAGCTCCTTCCTCAACCATCTGGCCGGCCGCGACGTCCTGCCCATCGGGGTCGTGCCGCTCACGGCGGTCATCACCCGCCTGCGCTACGGACCCCAGGAGCGGGCGGAGGTGGAATTTCTCGATGGCGCCCGCAAAATCATCGCGTTGGACGAAATCCATTTGTACGTCGCCGAGGCGCAAAATCCGAAAAACCGCAAGGGGGTCGCCGGCGTGACCATGGATTTGCCCAGCCTTCAACCGCTGGCCCCGCTCGAGTTCGTGGACACCCCGGGCATCGGCAGCGCGTTCGCCCATAACACGGAGGCCACCTTGAACTGGCTCCCCAATGTGGGCGCCGCCCTGCTGGCCGTGAGCGCCGACGCGCCGCTGTCCGAGCGTGACCTCGCCTTCCTCGACGAATTGCGCCGTCACACGCCGAAAATCGTCGTCCTCCTCACCAAAGCCGACCTGTTGACGGCTCCGCAGCGCCACGAGGTCCTCGCGTTTGTACGCGACCAGTTGACCCAGCGATTCGGCCGCAACGGCAGCAACGGACAGGCGCCCCCGGCTCCCGGCGGGAACGGCCACGCCAACGGCATCCCCCCAGGGCCCGACGACGCGAAGGGCAACGTAAACCCCTCCGGCCCCAATGGCGGCTGGCCGGTCTTTTTCTACTCGATTCGACCGGAAGAACACGCGCTCAAAGAACAACTCCAGCGCGAATTATTCCTCCCGTTGATTGGCGGCCGCGACCGGGCAGTCCGCGAGATTGCCCGCCACAAGCTGGTCTCCCTCGCCCGGCAGACTCTGAACTACCTCGACGTCGCCCTGGCCGCCGCCACCCAGGAAGATTCCGCCCGCCAGGCCCTCCAGGAGAGCCTCGCCGAGGAGCGGCGGCAGTTCGACTTGCTCCGCGCCGAATTTCAGGTGCTCGCGCGCGAATGGTCGGCCCAGGCCCTGGATTGGTTCCTCGCCCAGTTGCTTCCCATCCAGGACAACCTGCAAACCCGCGTGACGGAGGAGCTGCGCGCGCAGTTTCCCCGCTGGCGCCTGCGTCTGCCGCGTCTGGTGGAAGCCTGGCGCGAGTGGCTCCGCACCTTCCTCAACCGCGAATTGTCGGAAGTCTCGCGGAGCCAGCGCGCGATGTTTTGCACCCCCCTGCGCAAGACCCAGCGCCATCTGAAACGAACCCTCGATGCGTTTCATGACCGGCTCGCCGGCCACGCCCGGCGCGCCCTCGGGGTCCCCCTCCTCCCCCGCGAGTTCGCCCTCGAGGTGGACGAACCCGAGACTCCCCCTGTGGATGTCGCCTTCGCCTTCGACGTGGCTTTCACCACCCTCGGCCACCTCGTGCCGCTCACGCTCTTCCGCCGGCCCGTCGAGCGAGTCCTCCTGCGCAAGGCGCGTTACGAAGTCGAAAAGAACCTGTCCCGCCTCGCCGCGGAATGGCGCGACCGGGTCGCCGCCGGCATCGCTCACCTCATCCGTCAGGCCGAGGACCAGGCAGCCGACGAAATCGCCACCCTCGAGCAGCTCGCCGCCAATTCCCCCGTCAAAGCCCCCCGCCTCAAGGCGCTCCGCGACGACCTGGAACAACGCTTGCTCCTCCTGCCATAGTGGACGCATGAAGACGACTCCCCCCGCCACCAGGCCGCGCTGGCTCAACCGCACCGTCCTGGGCATCGGACTGGCCTCCCTCTTCAGCGATTGGTCCCACGAAATCGCCACCACCGTCCTCCCCGCCTTTCTCGCCACCCTGGGCGTCGCCGCCGCGTGGCTGGGAATGATCGAAGGCGTGTCCGACGGTCTCTCCAGCTTCGCCAAACTGGCCTCGGGTTATTACACCGACCGGCTCCGCCGCCGGAAGCCCATTGCCGTTGCAGGCTATCTCGTGACCGCCTTGGGCACGGCCTCCTTCGGTCTGGCTGCCGCCCCCTGGCACGTCCTGTTGGCCCGCGCCACGGCCTGGCTGGGACGCGGCGTCCGCACCCCCATTCGCAAAGCGTTGCTGGCCGCCTCCGTAACGCCCCAAACCTACGGCCGCGCCTTCGGTTTCGAACGCATGCTGGACACCCTCGGGGCGATTGTCGGCCCCGCCTCCGCCCTCCTCCTGCTCCAACTGGTCAACCATCATTATCCGACTCTCTTTGCCTTGACCCTGGTGCCGGGCCTCCTCGCCGCCGCCCTCATCACTTTCGCCGTTCAGGAACGCGAACGCAAACCCGTCGCCCACGTCTCCTTCGGTGACAGCCTGCGCGCCTTGCCGCCCCGCTACCGCCGGTTTCTCCTCGCCGTCGGCCTGTTTGGCATGGGCGATTTCGCCCACACCCTGCTCATTCTGCTGGCCACGGTGAAGCTCACGCCGGTCCTCGGCCCCGCGAAAGCCGCCACCATCGCCACCGCCCTCTACCTCCTCCACAACGTGTTCTATGCCGGCTTCTCCATGGCGGCAGGCTGGCTGGCCGACCACCTGAACAAAGGCTTCCTTCTGGCCGGCGGCTATTTTCTCGCCGCCCTCATGGCCCTGGCCGTCATCTTCCTCCCCCTCACGGTCTGGACGCTTGCGTTGATTTTCCTCGTCGGCGGTGTCTATGTCGGGCTGGAGGAAACCCTCGAGGATTCGTTCTGCGCCGAGCTCGTGCCCGAGGCCCAGCACGGCATGGCCTTTGGCACGCTCGCCACCGTCAACGGTTTGGGCGACTTTGTCTCCAGCGCCGTGGTCGGTTGGTTGTGGACCCTGGCCGGAACCGGCGCAGCCTTCGCTTATAGCGCGGTGCTTTTCGTCCTCGGCGGCCTCCTGGTTCTGCGCGTTGCCCGGCCCCCCTCATCCCAGGCCCCCGCCTCCGCCTCCGGCTGAAATCGCGCCCGGGCCCCCCGCCCGGTGGCGCGGGAACCCCGCGCCCTTGCGCTCCCCCGTTCATCCCAGAACGGACTGCGCCTGGGCGGTGATGGCCACCACCGCCGGGTGGGTCAGCCGCCGTTCGGCGCTGATGGCGAAAAACTGCTGGCGGCAGCCCCGGGCCTGGCCAATGACCTTCACTCCATACCGGCTGACCGCATCATGCGCGACCAGGGTGGGCAGGGCAAAAAACCCGAGCCCGTGCGTGGCCGCCACTTTCACCAGCGCGGCGTCGTCGAATTCCGCCACCAAACGCGGAGCGACCTGTTGTTCGCCGAACCATTTTTCGAGCGAGCGCCGGAGGGCGGAATTGGGACTGGGCAGCAGGGCAGGGGCCTCGTGCAGCGAGCGGGGAAAGCGCCGCTTGAGCCGGGCGGCCAGTTTGGGCTCCGCGCAAAACGACACGCCGCACTCCCCCAGCAGATGGTTGAACGTCTTGAGATTCCCCGAGGCCGGCGCCGGCTCGTCCGAAAGCACAATGTCCAGCCGGTAGGTCGCCAACTGCCCCAGCAGGTCCGGCACCTTCCCTTCGCAGCACGCCGCCTGGATGGGCTGCGGCAGGTGGAAAATGGGCTTGAGCATTTGATACGTGAGCAGCTTCGGCAACGAGTCGGCGATCCCCACCGCCACCCGCAACGGCCGCGCGCTCGGACGCTGCCGCATCGTGTTCATCAGGTCCTCCCCCAGCGAAAAAATTTCCTCCGCAAAACTGAACACCTTCTGCCCCGCCTCCGTCAGCGTCAGCCCGCGCGGCGTCCGCCGGAGCAACTTCTCCCCCAGCGCCCGCTCGAGCGCCTGAATCTGGGTGCAGATGCTCGGCTGCGACACCCGCAGCTTTTCGGCGGCCCGCGTCAGCCCCCCCTCCTTGGCCGCCACCCAGAAATACCGGAGGTGATGATAGTTCAGAAATTCCACGCCGCCGACCATATTAGCTTTATCCTAATAACGCAATCCAAAAATCGTATTGGCCTAAAAGGCGATTCGCCCGCCACATTGCCCCTGACGATGAAAATGATCGCCGAACCCTTCGGGACCGGCGCCGCTCAAAGCGCCCGCCGGCTCCGCCGCGAATCTCCCGCCCCCCCGGGGCGTCCGGGAGCCTCTGCGCTTCCGCCCGCGCCGGCGCGCGGCCCGGCCCCCAAAGCCGGCGGCAAGCTCCCGCCGGGACCCGGGCGCGCCCCGCTCCGCGTGTTGGGGGTGGATTACTGGCGGGTTCGGCCGTCGCTCGGCGGGGATTTGTATCTCACCTCCTGGGGTCTGCCTTTTCACGCACACCTGGACCCGGCAAATTGGTTTGCCCCGGAATGGTTCGATGCCCACCGCGAACGCCTCGCCGGCACCAGCACCATCTATCGCGTGACCACCCGCCCGCTGGCCGGGCGGGCCCTCGACCTGGTGGTGCGTTTCAGCCGCGTGGGACTCGAAGTGCCCCTGGACACGCTCACGATATGCCGCCACCCCCATGCGGAATTCAACAGCCCCTTCGAGGAATTTGCCCTCCTGACCGAGCTTCGAAACTCCCGCGGCCGGACCCGGCCAGGCCGCCTGCTGACCAAAAAGCCCCTCGCCATTTATGTGCCCCCGGGCCGCTTCGAGCTCTGGCAGACCGGACGGCAGGAGCACAAAATCGCCGCGAAGCAGGCGCGGCATCCCGGGCTGAAAATTGATCCCCGCCGGCAGTACATCCTCCTTTACGGCTGGATTAACGGCCAGAACGCGGTCCAAACGGCCGCCGCCCTCCAGTTGCAGGGCCCGAGCCGCGACCGCCTCCTGACCCGCGTCACCCGCCTGGCCATTGCGGAGCTCGAGGACCACGGATTCCGCATGCTCGACATCAAACCGGAACACGTCCTCTTGCGGCTCCGCCCCGACGGCACCCTCCTGTTGCGGCCCGATGGACAGCCCGCTTACGCGTTGGTGGATTACGAGCTGTTGGAACGCATTGCCTGACCCGAAACCGGGCGCCCGATGACGATTCAATTTCAATTTCGCGGCCTGAACGGCGACGAGCCGGCGCGCCGGCGGATGACCGGGGACTTGGAAGCTTTGCATTCCCTGATCCCGCTGCTCTCCGCGCAGGTCGCTCTGGAACACCAACCCGACGCCACCCCGCCCTACCAGGTCATCGCTGCGGTGGCGGCTGACGGCCCGGGCTTCCGCGCGGCCGCCCGCGACCACGACTGGCTGCCCGCCTGGGAGAAAGTCATCCGCCGTCTCCGCCAGCAAATCGAAGCGCACGCCCCGCCGAAGGCGGACCGGGGCGGAGCCTCCTGCGGGGGCAAGCCCCAGCCGGCAGCCCGGGCCGGACGGCGAACCTGAACCGGCGCCGGACCCGGGCGCCCGTCCGCCCTCCGGACAACCCTTAACGCAAATGAGAATTTATGGATAGACCACTGAATCAAATGATCAACAAATACCATCCGCCGGCGGAAGCCGCGGAAATCCTGGCCCACTGCAAAAAGCTGACCCTCGTCAACACCACCGACGAGCTGATTGACCTGGCCTGCGGCGGCCCCGGCTCGGACTATTTCGAAGTCGCTTACGACGTCCCGGGCAAGGGGCGCGTCCTCGAAGCCACGGTGGCCCGCGTCCGGAACGGAGTCGCGGCCAATTATACCGAGCCCTACATGCGCCGCCGCGACCCGGATTGCATGGTCATCGGAGACGGCCTGCCCACCGACAAGGAATCGTTCCGGCAGCGCTTTGGAACCGATTTCTCGCCGTTGCGCGAGCAAACTTTCGAGTGGCTCAAAAGCCAGGAGCTGGCCATGTTTGGCTTCATCGCCGGCGGCGCGGGCCTGGGCATGGACGCGCTGGTCATCGCACCCGCCAATGCGGGCTTCTTTGCCCTTGGATTGGCCATGCTCCAGGGCATCCTCCCCGGCGACGAGCTCGCCCCGGACTTCCTCCCCCGGGCCATCATTTACGTCGCGCCCCCCTTCCGGCACACGCATTTCCAGGGAAAGCAAATCGTGGTGCACAACCGCCGCGACGGCTTGCACGAGCTGTTTTCCTACAACCTCTATCCGGGACCCAGCGCCAAAAAAGGCATCTACGGCGTGCTTCTGGGCCTCGGCGAACGCGAGGGCTGGGTCACCAATCATTGCTCGACCGTCCAGGTCATCACCCCCTACGACAACGTCGTCACCATCATGCACGAAGGCGCCAGCGGCGGCGGCAAAAGCGAAATGCTCGAACAGGCCCATCGCGAGCCCGACGGTCGCCTCCTGCTGGGCGAAAACGTCGTCACCGGCGAACGCCGTTACCTCGAAATCCCGCGCAGTTGCGAATTGCACGCCGTCACCGACGACATGGCCCTCTGCCACCCCTCGTTGCAGAATGGCCAGGGCAAACTCGTTCTGACCGACGCCGAAAACGCCTGGTTCGTCCGCGTCAACCACATCGAGCACTATGGCACCGACGTCCACCTTGAAAAGCTCGCCGCCGAACCGCCCGTCCCGCTGCTCTATCTCAACATTGACGCCGTGCCGCGCAGTCGCGCCATGATCTGGGAACACATCCAGGATGCCCCGGGCAAGCCCTGCCCCAACCCCCGCGTGATCATCCCCCGAAAAGTCTTCCCCGGCGTCGTCGAAGGCTCGGTCACCGTGGACATTCGCAGCTTCGGGGTCCGAACCCCGCCCTGCACTCGGGAAAAACCCACCTACGGCATCCTCGGCCTGTTTCACATCCTGCCCCCGGCGCTGGCCTGGTTGTGGCGGCTGGTCTCACCCCGCGGGCATGCCAATCCCAGCATCGTGGACACCGAGGGGATGACCAGCGAAGGGGTGGGTTCCTACTGGCCCTTTGCCACCGGCCGCCGCGTCGAGCATGCCAATCTGCTCCTCCGCCAGTTCGCCGAAAACACCCGCGTGCGCAACATCCTCTGCCCCAACCAGCACGTCGGCGCCTGGCGCGTCAGCTTCATGCCCCAGTGGGTCGCCCGCGAATACCTCGCCCGCCGCGGCGTGGCCAAATTCCGCCCCGATCAACTCCGTCCGGCCCGCTGTCCCCTTCTCGGCTACACCCCCCGCCAGCTCCAGGTCGAAGGCCGCATGGTCGGCAGTTGGTTCCTGCAAGTCGAAGTCCAGCCCGAAGTCGGCGAAGCAGCCTACGACCACGGCGCCGCCATCCTGCGCGCCTTCTTCCACAAATGCCTGGCCGACTTCCAGGACCCGGACCTCGACCCGCTCGGCAGGCAGATCATCCAATGCTGTCTGGACGACGGCAAACTGGAGGATTACGAACGCCTGATTCCGGCCGCCTGATCGGTCCGGGACCCTGGCGGAGGCCCAAACCAGGGTTGGTCCACCATGCTCCCACGTCCGGCTCGGTGACCCGGCGGCCGGGCCGAAACGCCATGCCTTCCCATCCCCCCGCCATATCGGTGTTGCTTGTCCCGCCGTTTTCGGCTTTTGTTACAGTCATGAAATTGACCTTCCGGCAGATGGACCTCCAACTGGTGCACACCTGGACCATTGCGCGGGCCAGCGGCACCGACGTCTTCAACGCGGTGTTGGTCGAGTTGACGGCGGCCGACGGCACCGTGGGCCGGGGCGAAGCCGCCCCCACCACGCGCTACCGCGAAACCGTCGAATCCGTCCAGGCCTTCCTGCGGAAGGTGGACCCGCGCGGGCTCTCCTTCAGCGATGTGCCCGGCAGCATGGAATACCTCGAGACCGTGTCGCCCGGCGATGCCTCCGCCAAATGCGCCCTCAACCTCGCCCTCCTCGATGGCGCCGCCAAACGGGCGCGCCAGCCCTTGTACGATTACCTCGGCCTCGGCTTCCGCGAGCGGCACCACATCACCTCCTTCACCATCGGCATAGACAAGCCCGAGGTCATCCGCCGCAAGGTCCAGGAGGCCGAAGCCTACCCTGTCCTCAAAATGAAGGTCGGCGTCCCCGACGACAAGGCCAACATGGCCGCGTTGCGCGAGGTCGCCCCCGCCAAACCGGTCCGCGTGGATGCCAACGAAGGCTGGAAAACCCGCGAGCAGGCCCTCGAGATGATTCAGTGGCTCGCCGCGGATGGTCACATCCAGTTCGTCGAACAGCCGATGCCAGCCTCCACCCCCGTCAAAGACTGGGTCTGGCTCAAGGAACGGTCCCCCCTGCCGATCTTTGGCGACGAGTCCTATCACACCGCCAAGGACATCGAAACGGCCGCCGAATGTTTTCACGGCATCAACGTCAAGCTCGTGAAGAGCGGCGGCGTCAGCGGCGGCTTCGACGCCCTCAAAGCCGCCCGCAAAGCCGGCCTGAAAACCATGATCGGGTGCATGATCGAAAGCAGCATCCTCATCAGCGCCGCCGCCCACCTGGCCGAACTGTGCGATTACCTCGACATTGACGGAAACCTCCTCATCCGCAACGACCCCTTCCGCGGCGTCACCGCCGACAAGGGGGTCTTGTCCTTTGCCAGCGCCCCCGAAAAGTTCGGCCTCCGGGTCAGTCCGCGCGAGAAAGCCGCCTGAACACGACACCCTCATGAGCAATGCGGCGGCGATGCGCGGGGCGGCCCTGGCCGGGTTTCTGGCCGTTGCCCTCGGCGCTTTCGGGGCGCACGGACTCAAGGAAACCTTGTCCGCCCACGGCACAACCGAAATTTGGGAAAAGGCCGTCCTCTACCATTTTGTCCATGCTCTGATGTTGGTTCTTCTTGCCGCTCGCAGTCCGCTGCGGGTGGGGCCGTGGTGCTGCTTTCTCGCGGGCATCGTGGTGTTTTCGGGCTCGCTTTACCTTCTGGCCGTGACCAATCTCCGGTGGCTGGGCGCCATCACGCCGGTGGGCGGGGTGAGTTTTCTGGCGGGGTGGCTTTGGCTGGCCCTGGCGCCCGCGGGCAAAAGCCGCGCCGGTGGCTAGCCAGGCGCTCCCGCATGCGTTATGCTGGCCCTCTAGAGTGCCGTGAACAGCCACGAATCCAAATACGTCGAGAAGAAGGGATACCACTCCCGCTACACGCACGAGCGCATGCCGGCGTTGCGCGATGCCAGTGGCCGCCTCAAGGGCCAGCCCGCCGACCCCGAGGAATGGATGCGGACGCTCAAGGACGAGCTGCCCCGCTTCGTGCCCTTCCTCACGCGGAAATGCGGCGTGGAATTCAGCGGCCGCATTCTTGAAATCGGCGCCGGCGGCGCCTGGCTGAGCGCCGAACTGTCCAAACTCCCCAAGGTCGTCGAAATCATCACCACCGACCTGTCGCCCAAGCTCCTCAAGGAGGAGGCGCCCCAGGTCTTCCGCTTGCTGGGCGCCCATACCGCCAAAATCACCCGCATGCCCGCCGATTTCCACGCCCTCCAGTTCCCCGACAACCACTTCGATTTTGTGGTCTGTTCCGCCGTGCTGCAGCACGCCGCGAACATCGTCCAGGTCCTGCGCGAGGCCAAACGGGTGCTCAAGCCCGGCGGCCGCTTCATCGCCATCCGCGAGCCGGTCTGGCCCTTGGTGAAACTCAAGTCCCGGGCGAGCATGATTGAAAAACTGGTCGCCACCGGTGTGAACGAGCGCTTTCACAGCCTCAGCCACTTCCGCGAGTTCTTCAAACAGGCGGCCCTGCCCCTGGAGGTCCGGCGCGTCGCCCTCTCCAGCGGACTGAAATACTACCTCGACCAGGCGGTCAACGGCATCACCCACGCCCGCTACGCCTTCATCGGCACCAAGCCCGGCCCCTCGCTCAAACTCCGCTCACGCGGCGCCGCAACCGGGCCCAAACGGCCTTGAGATTGCGCGACGGGTAGCGCGCGGTGAACCGCTTGAGGGCGAACCGGTCGGTCTCCGGCAGGTTGATGCCCGCCTCGGTCGTGCAAGCAGTGTGGTAGCCCGCCTCGGCCACCAGGTCCCGCACCCGCGGATTCCAATCCCCATACGGATAACAGAAATGCTCAATCGGCACGCCAAACGTGTCCTCCAGCATCTTCTTGCTGGCCGTGATCTCCTCCCGGGCCCAGTCCGGACTCAGGCGCGTTAACCACGGGTGATGCACGGTATGGGACCCAATCTGGTGCCCGGCGGCCAGCCATTCCCGCACCTGATTCCGGTCCATCAATGCCACGGGCACTTCCCCTTGGGCCAGGTCCCAGTCATTGGTCCCCCCCAGCCTCCCGGCGACCAGAAACTGGATCGCCTGGAACTGGTGGCGCGCCAGCAGGCGCAAGCCGAATTCCAGCACATTGCAGCACCCATCGTCAAACGTCAGCACGATCCGCCGCGGCCCCCCCACCGCTGGGTGCCCGCTGCCCGGCAATAACACGCTGCGAAACCCGGCCTCGTGCAGCTCGGCCAATTGCCGCCCAAACAGGTCCTCGCTTACGTAGAGTCCTTTCAGCCGCGCTCCCCGCGGCCGGGGGCCGAGCTTGTGGTACATGAGGATCGGAAGACCGGTTTGAAACAGCTTTTCAAACGGCTTCAGCGTGGTGTAGGGCTCGAACCGGCGCGGCGCCATGACCCATTCCTAACATTTCGCCCGGGTGGGACAAGCGCGAAACCCTCCGCTCCCTGGCTCGCGGCCCCAGTCGCAGCGAGGTCTGCGCCGCGCTGCGCACTCCGCGGCCCGGGACGGGGCGGCGGCCGGGCGCAAATTCCTCCCGATCCCGGCTTGTTTTCCGGCTCCAGAGCGGGTAAGTATCTTTGGGCTTGGACGCTTGCATGAACAAGACACTGGTCGTGGTGCCGACCTACAACGAGCGGGAGAACCTGCCCGCGCTTTGTAAGCGGCTGCTGGCGCTGCCGACCCCGGTGGACCTGCTGGTGGTGGATGACAATTCACCCGACGGCACGGGCAAACTGGCGGACGAGTGGGCGTCACGCCACCCCTCTATCCACGTGCTCCATCGGCAGGAGAAAGGCGGACTGGGCCGCGCCTATATCGCGGGCTTCAAGTGGGCCTTGGAGCACGGCTACGAGTTCGTGTTCGAACTGGACGGCGACCTGTCCCACAACCCGGACGACATCCCCATGTTTCTCGAGGCGGCCAAAGAGGCCGACCTGGTCCTGGGCTCGCGTTATCTCAACGGCATCCGCATCATCAACTGGCCCTTGAGCCGGCTCATGCTCAGCAAGGGCGCCGCCAAGTATGTGCAGACCGTGACCGGCATGCCGTTTACCGACCCGACCGGCGGCTACAAGTGCTTCCGCCGGCGCGCCCTCCAGGCGCTCGATCTCGAGGCGGTTCATTCCAACGGGTACAGCTTCCAGATCGAAATGACCCACAAGTTGTGGCGTCAAGGGATGCGCATCGTCGAAGTGCCGATCATTTTCACCGACCGCTTCCAGGGGCATTCCAAGATGTCCGGCCACATCATTCGCGAAGCCTTCTTCATGGTCTGGCGCCTGCTCATCCAAAACAAATTCCGCCGCCGGCCCCTCGTGCGGGCGGCCGCTTCCCCGAAAGCCGCGCCGGCGCCAACGGTGCCGGGCGCCTGAGTTTCCGCCACCTCACGGGAAGCGCCCCGGCGCGCGCCCGGACAACCCGACCGCGGCGCAGGACGGGGCAGGGGCATTTGACACCGGGGCGGGGGTGGGCTACCTGAGTGTAAAAAAAGGACCTGCGATGAGAACCCGATTTTTTGCCCTGGTGATGGCAGGGCTGGCGGTCTTGGCCCTGGCGGGCGCGGCAGGCGCCGCGGGCCAGCCAACCCTGAAAGCGGGGGACCAGGCTCCCGAGGTCGAAGGCAAGGACCAGGATGGAGTCGCGTGGAAGTTGCGGACCTTCGCCGGCAAGCAGGCGGTGCTCCTGTATTTCTATCCCAAGGATGACACCCCGGGATGCACCAAGCAGGCCTGCGGCCTGCGCGATCGGATGGGGGAGCTGAAGTCAGCCGGCGTCGAGGTGGCCGGGGTCAGTTTTGATACGGCGGAGAGCCATCGGCTGTTTCGTCAAAAACATCAGCTCAATTTCACCCTCCTGGCGGACCCGGAAGGAAAAATTGCCGATGCCTTTGGGGTCCGCGTGGCGGGGCAGAATCGGGCGCGGCGGGTGAGTTTCCTGATCGGGAAGGATGGCCGGATTCTTCATGTGACCGATTCGCCCGACGCGGAGGTTCACCTCAAGGAGATGAGTGCCGAGGTGGCGAAGCTCAAACGCTGAGGGAGAACCCGGGTTACGTCACCCGACAGTTCGCGGGGATTCATCGGTGCGCCGATTCTCGGGGTGCCCGATGGCCCGGTCAAGCCAGGCGGCTCAGTCCATTTCCGCCGCCAGCGATTCGGCGGGCTCGAAGTCGTCGTCGAGAAGCGTCGGGCGGTGGGACCGGCGCGAGAAGCCGATGCCCAGCTCAACGCACAGCATCAAGGCGCGGTGACAGTCCTTGTCATTGCGAATCCATAACTCGGCCGACACCCGGTCCGGCGGCTCCGCCCGCGTGAGAGGGGTGGTGCGGACTTCACAGGGAATTCCGGCGGTGGCGAATTTCTGGCTTGCGGTCTTGACCTCCATCTCATCCGACGAGAAGAACAACATTTTCATAAGCCGCCTCAACCTTGCCCGCGGTTGCCGCGCCCCTCAATTCGGGGGCTTGCTGGAAAAAGCCCAAGGGATTCCCCGGGACCCCAGCGGCCCCAACCGCCGCGTTCCAGCCCGATGCCGCGGGATTCTGCTCGCCAAGGAGCGCCTTTTTCCTAGCCTCGACCGCCTATGGCACAGCCGACCCATTATCACATGAGCCCGGAGGAGTTCCGCGTTTGGGGCCACGCCGTGGTGGACTGGATCGCGGCCTATCAGCGGCGCGTGGATTCGCTGCCGGTGACGGCCCAGGTTGAACCGGGCCGGATTCTGGCCCGCCTGCCGCGCACGGCGCCGGAGCGGGGCGAACCGTTCCGCGCCCTGCTGGAGGACTTCGAGAACCTGATCCTGCCGGGCATCACGCACTGGCAATCCCCCCATTTTTTCGGCTACTTCCCCGCCAACAACTCCGGTCCCTCCATTCTCGGCGAAATGCTCGCGGCCGGTTTGGGAGTCCAGGGCATGCTGTGGGCCACCAGCCCCGCCTGCACCGAGCTGGAGACCCGCGTGCTGGACTGGCTGGTCGAGTTGCTGGGCCTGCCGGCGCATTTCGCCTCGGGCGGAACAGGCGGCGGCGTGATCCAGGACAGCGCCTCCAGCGCCGCGCTCTGTGCGCTGCTGGCCGCCCGCGAGCGAGCCACGGGCTTTCAAAGCAACGAGCAGGGATGCGACGGAAACCTGGTGGCTTACGCCTCCACCCAGGCCCATTCTTCGATCGAAAAGGCGGTCAAGATTGCCGGGCTCGGCCGCCGGAACCTGCGGCTGATTGAAGTGGATGAGCGGTTTGCCCTGCGGCCGGACCGGCTGGCCGGCCAGATCGAGCGGGACCTGGCCGAAGGCCGGAAACCGTGTTTCGTCGCCGCAACCGTGGGCACCACGTCCTCCAACGGCTTTGACCCCTTGGCCAGGATTGGCCCCATTTGCCGCCAGCACGGCTTGTGGCTGCACGTGGACGGCGCCATGAGCGGCACGGCGGCCGTCTGCCCCGAGTTCCGCTGGATTCATGCCGGCCTCGAGTTTGCCGATTCCTATTGCTTCAACCCCCACAAATGGATGTTCACCAACTTCGACTGCGACTGCTTCTTTGTGGCCGACCGCCAGGCGCTGATCCGGACCCTGAGCATCCTGCCGGAATACCTGCGCAACCAGGCGTCCGAGTCGGGCCGGGTGATTGATTACCGGGACTGGCAGATTCCACTGGGCCGCCGCTTTCGCGCCCTCAAGTTGTGGTTTGTGATCCGCCATTATGGCGCCGAGGGGTTGCGCCATCACATCCGCCGGCACGTGGAGCTGGCCCAGCGCTTTGCCGCCTGGATTCGCGAGTCCCCGGATTTCCTCCTTTTGGCCCCCGTGCCGCTGAATCTGGTCTGCTTCGCGCACAAGGCGGGCGACGAGTTCAACCGCCGTCTGCTGGACCGGGTGAACCGGAGCGGGGCCATGTTCCTGACGCACACGCTGTTGAACGGCCGCTACACCTTGCGCCTGTGCGTGGGCCAGACGCAGACCGACGAGGAGCACGTCGCCCGGGCCTGGGACACCCTCCGGCAAACCGCCGCCAGCCTGGCGGCGGAGGGGCCAACCGCCGCGGGCCCTGCAACGAAGTGAATGACAAATCCGGCCGGAAGAGTTATCCTGTTCCCATAGATTTCATTACGATGAAGAGCAAGAAACGACAGGTTGCCGAACTGGCCCAGGAGCTTGAGAGGCTCAACGCCCTGGTTCGGCAGCGTCGCAAGCAATTGAATTTTCTGGAGCGCTGCCCCAACAAAAACTGTGAGTGCCGCCTGGTCTGGCGCGATGTGGTGGAGAAGAATCTCGCCACGCAGGTCGGGAAAATTCGCCGGCACATTCGCGAGCAGGCCGCCTCCGCCGCCCGCAATGGCGCCACCGAAAAACCCCGGGCGGCTCGTTCGGTTCGCCGGGCCGGCGTGGCAAGCCAATAGACGGTCCGCCGGCAGGTTTTGGCTTTTTCTCCGGCCCCAAGTCGGTTCCCCGGGCACCCCGCCCCCAGCCCCCAGCCGCGCTCCCGGTTTTTCAAGTGACGCCGCCGGCCGCGCGCGTTACTCTGCCGCCAGAATTTGACCCAAACCGCCCATGCCCAACGACTGCCCCCTCCCCCCGATTTCGCGCTCCCAGGAAATCCTCGACAACGCACCTTATCTCCTGATGCTTCTCCTCGGTGCCGCGCTCTGGCTCGGCCTCCCCGTCCAGCCTTGGGCCTGGCTCGCTGCGGTGGCTTATTTCGCCTACGGCATCGCCGGCGCTTTCTGGATCATGATCTTCGTGTGTCCCTACTGCCACTTCCACGGCACGCGCCTCTGCCCCTGCGGTTACGGCCAGCTCGCTGCCAGACTCCAACCCCGGCGCGACGGGACGCGCTTCCGCGAGCAATTCCGCCGCCACCTCCCGGTCATTGTCCCGCTTTGGTTCCTGCCGCTGATCCCGGCCGCCCTCACGCTGGTGCGGCAATTCTCCTGGTGGACCCTGACCCTCGCCGCCGCCTTCGTCCTGAATGCGTTCGTCGTCCTCCCCCTGGTCTCCCGCTACTATGGTTGCGCCAGTTGTCCCCAAAAAGAGACTTGTCCCTGGATGGGCGGCTGCAAGCAGTTGTAAATCAAACCAAAGGACGCTTGTGGCGGGCGCCCTCGCCGGTTCGAAGCCAGCACCATGCTGGTGCCGGTGGTGGGACTCGAACCCACACGGCTTTTTACGGCCCCAGGATTTTAAGTCCTGTGCGTCTGCCATTTCGCCACACCGGCCCGTGCTCCGGCCCTGACGGACTGCTTCAGGGCTCTGGTTGGTTCCTGCCTGCCCCCGGTGCCATTCGTGCTGCCGCCGGAGTCGGCCACGTCTCCGCCCCGGCAACTTTCCCGGGCCGCGAGGGCAAAAGCAAGGCTTTTAGGGAGAACAAAAGTATTCTTGACCAGTTAAAGTAATTGATTAAATTAAGGCTGACCCCGGCGTGGTAACGTTTGACCCAGGCTGTGGGCATTTATGCGACCTAACCATGTACGGTTCATATATGAAAACCCCAGAACACAATCCCTCGATCCCTCAACTCAGCCGAAATTGGCGTTTCCTCCGGTTTGGCCGGTGGGCCGCCTTGGCCGCAACCGGTTGGCTGGCAATCGGTTCCGCACAGTCGTTCGCCCAATCGGACGACTTTGATTCCTACTCGAACACCTCCCAGTTTGCCGCAGCAGGGTGGATTCTGTCCTCGCTCAATCCCGCGCTGGTCACCACCACCTTCCCCGCGGCCGGCTCGGGCAAGGCCGTCCGGATTCAAGCCAACCCGGTGCCGAACACCGCTCCGGCGGTCGGCATGTGGTACCGCACCAACGAATATACCGACTTTTACATGGCGATGGACATCGTCAACTGGGGCGGTACGACCAAGAATCAAGCCGCGGTCATGTTCGCGCGCATGACCGACGCGGCCTCGGGCGGAATTGTGGTGCCGAACCAAAACCCGGCCACGGCGCAGGGCGTCATCTGCAATTATGATACGTCCCAGTACGGGGAAAACCCGACGGACCGGCGCCAGGGCCAGTTCCAGATTAACATCGTTGGCGCTGGATTTGACACGCTAACCATTGCCGTGGCGGAAATCACGTTCGAGCCGGGGCGCTCCTACCGGATGGTGTTCAAGGGACACGGTTACCACTACATTGCCCAGGCCTATGATCATCAGGACCTGACCACCCCCCTGGTGACCATCGAAGGGGACGACCCGCTCATGTACCACAGCACCGGCGCCTGCGGCTTCCTCGTTTTCAGCCGCCAGGGTACTTCCGGGACCGCGGACATTACCTTCGACAATTATTACGTGGGCACCAACGACCCGAATCCGGCGCCGGCGCCGGCTTTGGCGCACCCGGTTCCCGGCACCCCCTCGGTGGTGACGCGCGTGCCGGCGGCCCGCTACAGCAACTTTGTGAACCCGTCCGTGCCGGTCACTTTCACGGCCAACACCTTCAGCGCGAACGAAATCAATGCCGCCGCCACCAAAATGTGGCTGAACGGCGTGGATGTCTCCTCCCAGTTGGTGCTTTCGTCCAACGGCACCAATATCAGCGGCAGTCTCCCGGCCTCGGTCCTCAAGAGCAACACCGTCTATGCCGCTCAGATTGTCGTGACCGATGTCGCGGGCGCCAAGTCCAACACCAACACCTTCTGGTTTGACACCTTCTCGGATGCCTTCCTCCTCACCTCCAGCGTCAAAACCATCGAGGCGGAGGATTACAATTACTACTCCGGCCAGTATCAACTGGACCCCATCCCCGTGTCGGGGCTGGACACCAACGGCTGGCCGGTGAACGGATACGGCGTGGGGTATTATGAGGCCCTGGGCACGCCCGGCATTGATTATTCCAACCGCAATAGCGGGCCGGATTGGAATTTCTCGAAATACCGCACCTCCGATGCGGTTCGCACCCTCAGCGGCGGGTTGCTCGGCATCGAAGACGCCAACCATCCCACCGAGTTTGATCCGGGCTCGGACAACATCCGCAGCCGTTTTGCGGCCTCGAACCTGCTGGAGTATGTGGTTTGCCGGACCGAGCCGACCGAATGGCTGAATTATACGCGGAAGTTCAACCCCGGCCTGTATTTGGTCTATCTGAGGTATTCCTCGTTTGGCGCAACGACCAATGAACTGCACCGCGTGACCAGCGACCCGACGCAGCCGGACCAGACCACGGTCCAACTGGGCACGTTCGTCATTCCCAACAACCAGCGCTTCGTCAATTACCACTACACCCCGCTGCTGGATGCGGCGGGCGCGCCGGCCCTGCTGTACCTGGACGGCACCAACACGCTGCGGCTGGTGATGGCGGGAACGCCCGGACAGGATGCCCGCAAAACGATGCTCAACTACCTCCTGTTCGTCCAGGTGCCCGTCACGCTCTATTCGGCGGCGACCGTGGACGGAACCTACACCCCGGAGGCGGGCGCGGTGGTGGATGCGGCGACCCGCACGATAACCGTGCCGGCCTCGGGCAGCGCGCGCTTCTACCGGATTGGCTCAACGCTGCCGTTCACCATCCAGAGCGTCGAGTTGAGCGGCTCCAACGTCGTCTTGAAGTTCTAGCCCGTTCAACCCACGCCCCGAAATCACTCCGGCGGGGCGGAGGCAGAGGCGGAGGCGCTCGCAAGGGCGCCTCCGCTTTTCACTCGAGCTCGCAGGGGCCGGGCGGGCTGTCCGGTGGCGTCAATGGCGGAAATGCCGGACACCGGTGAACGCCATGGCCACGCCGCGTTCGTCGGCGGCCGCGATCACCTCGGCATCGCGGACCGACCCACCGGGCTGGATGGCCGCGGTGGCGCCGGCCTCGGCGGCCGCAATCAGGCCGTCCGCGAACGGAAAGAAGGCGTCGCTGCACACCACGCTGCCCTCGAGCGACAGCCCGGCTTCGTTGGCCTTCCAGACGGCGATGCGGCTGGCGTCCACCCGGCTCATCTGGCCCGCCCCAATGCCGAGCGTGCGGTCGGCGGCCACATAGACGATGGCGTTGGACTTGACGTGTTTGACAATCCGCCAGCCAAAAAGCATCGCCCGCTGTTCCTGCGGCGTCGGCTGCCGGCGCGTCACCACCTTCAGGTCCGCGGCGCCGGTGACCTTCAGATCGCGCTGCTGCAGCAGCCACGAGTCGGCCCCCACGCTCCGCAAATCCCACGGCTGCGCCGTCAGCGGCGACCTCAAAACCTTCAGCAGCCGGAGGTTCTTCTTCTTCTGCAACAGCGCGAGGGCGTCCGGCTGAAAATCCGGCGCCACAATGACCTCGCTGAAAATCTCGGCGATGGCCTCGGCACAGGCGAGGTCCAGGGGACGGTTGACAGCGATGATGCCCCCGAAAGGCGCCTGCCGGTCGGTGGCAAACGCCTTGTCCCACGCTTCCCGAAGGCTGGCGCCCTGGCCCACCCCGCAGGGATTGGTGTGCTTCAGAATCGCCAGCGTCGGCGCTTCCCCTTCAAACTCGGCCGCAAGACTGGCGGCGGCGGTCAGGTCCAGAATGTTGTTGTAGGACAGCTCCTTTCCGTGCAACTGCTGAAAATAATCCGCGAACCGCCCGTAGAGCGCGGCTTGCTGGTGCGGGTTTTCGCCGTAACGTAACTTTTGCGCCAGCGGCGCCTGGACTTGCAGCGCGGACGGAAGCGCTTCGGCCGGGCCAGCCGCCACTGCCGCCCCGCCCCCGCCCGCGCCCGCTTCCGCGCCGAAGGCCTTCGCAAGATAACCCGCAATGGCGCCGTCGTAGGCGGCCGTCCGGGCGAAAACTTTGGCGGCCAGGCGCCGGCGCAGTTCCAGCGTGGTGTTGCCCTGAGCTCGAATCTGCTCGGCGACCACCCCGTAATCAGCCGGGTCCACCACCACGGTGACGCTCTCGTGATTCTTGGCGGCGCTGCGCAGCATCGAAGGACCGCCGATGTCAATGTTTTCGATGGCGTCGTGGAGCGTCACGTTCGGCCGCGCCACCGTCTGCTCGAAGGGGTAAAGGTTCACCACCACCAGGTCAATGGCGCGGATGCCGTGCTGCCGGACCGCGGCCTCGTGAGCCGCGTTGCCCCGAATGTAGAGCAGGCCGCCATGCACCATCGGATGCAGCGTCTTGACCCGCCCATCCAGCATTTCCGGAAAGCCGGTGTAGGCGCTCAGGTCGGTCACCTGCAACCCGGCCTCGCGGAGCGCTTTGGCCGTGCCGCCCGTCGAGAGCAGCTCGACCCCGGCCGCGGCCAGCGCCTGGGCCAGCGGCACCAGCCCCGTTTTGTCCGAAACCGACAGCAATGCGCGTTGAATTCGCTCCATAACGGGCCGTAGAGTCCATCAAACCCGCACAAACAGTCAACCTCGAACACCTCGAACCTCGAAGGGCAGGGCAGGGGAACGTAGGACAACAGGACCATCGGACTATAGGACGATGAAAAGACCATAGACCATGGACCATGGACCATAGACCAACGGAGGGGACCATAGGACTATAGGACCATCGGACCATCGGACCATCGGACGATGGAACCACGCGACCTTCCTACCTTCCCACCTTCCTACTTTCCTACCTTCCTACTTTCCTACCTTCTTACCTCCCCACCTTCCTACTGTTGGGCTGGGCTCCCCAACCGGACCGGGGCGGCCGGCGCGCCGGCCATCGCGCCGCCGGACGCGTTCAGGTTATTTTTAGAATAATTCCAACTATTGACAGGAGGCCAAGGTGGATTAAGTTGCCCCGGGTCATGTCATGAGCACGGCAGCCAAAAAACCGATGACTGCGCGGCTGAACGAACGCCTGGCGACGAGCGGTTTTCGTTTTACCCCGCAGCGGGAGCACGTCTATGCTGTGCTTTTGCAGAAACGCGACCACCCGACGGCGGAGGAAGTGTTTATTCGGGCGAAGCGGACGATGCCCGACATTTCGATGGCAACGGTGTACAACTGCCTGGACGCCCTGGTGAAGAGCGGGCTGGCGCGGCAGGTCACCCTCGAGCGCGGCGCGGCGCGGTTCTGCCCGAACATGGCGGAACACAGCCATTTTTATTGTGATCAATGCCAGAGCGTATTTGATATCGAACTGCCGCCGGAGAGCGGGTGGGCCCTGCCCGCCGGCTTCAAGGCGGAACGGATGGACGTGACGGTTCACGGCCGCTGCCCGGCCTGCGACAAAGCAGCGCGGGCCAGACGGCGCGGAGCGACCCCAGCAAGCAACGAGCAGTACCGAGCAAAAGCAGCGACACCAACGGATGAGCACAGCGACGGAGACCATTGAAGGCCTGGTCAAGCAGGAGTACAAATACGGCTTCTACACGGACGTGGAGACCGATGCCGCTCCGCCGGGCCTGAACGAGGACATCATTCGCCTCATTTCGGCCAAGAAGAACGAGCCCGCGTTCATGCTGGAATGGCGGCTGAAGGCCTACCGGCACTGGCTCACCATGAAGGAGCCCGCCTGGCCGCACCTGAAGTATCCCCCGATTGATTACCAGGCCTCCTGCTACTATGCCGCGCCCAAAAAGAAAGGGGACGGCCCCAAGAGCCTGGACGAGGTGGACCCCAAGCTGCTCGAAACCTACGAGAAGCTCGGCATTCCCTTGAAGGAACGGGAGCGCCTGGCGGGCGTGGCGGTGGATGCCGTGTTTGACAGCGTCTCGGTGGGCACGACCTTCAAGGAAAAACTCGCCGAGAAGGGCATCATCTTCTGCTCCTTCAGCGAGGCGGTGCAGAACCACCCCGAGCTGGTGAAGAAGTACCTCGGGACCGTGGTCCCGTACACGGACAACTTTTTTGCCGCGCTCAATTCGGCGGTGTTCAGCGACGGCTCGTTCTGTTTCATCCCCAAAGGCGTGCGTTGTCCGATGGAACTGTCCACCTATTTCCGCATCAATGCCGCCAACACCGGCCAGTTCGAGCGCACCTTGATCGTGGCGGAGGAGGGGGCCTCGGTCAGCTACCTCGAGGGCTGCACCGCGCCGATGCGCGACGAGCACCAGCTTCACGCCGCGGTGGTCGAGCTGATCGCGCTGGACCACGCCCAGATCAAGTACTCGACCGTGCAGAATTGGTACCCCGGCGACGCCGAGGGCAAGGGCGGGATTTACAACTTCGTGACCAAGCGCGGCCTCTGCAAAGGGAAACACTCGAAAATCTCCTGGACGCAGGTCGAGACCGGCTCGGCCATCACCTGGAAATACCCGAGCTGCATCCTGCTGGGCGACCACTCCGTCGGCGAGTTTTACTCGGTCGCCGTCGTCAACAACTTCCAGCAGGCCGACACCGGCACCAAGATGGTTCACATCGGCCGGAACACCCGCAGCACCATCGTGTCCAAGGGCATCTCGGCCGGCCGCGGCCAGAACAGCTACCGCGGCCTGGTCAAAATCCAAAAAAGCGCGGCCCATGCCCGGAACTTCTCGCAATGCGATTCGCTCCTGCTCGGGAACAAATGCGGGGCCCACACCTTCCCATACATCGAGGTCAAAAACACCACCTCCCGCGTCGAGCACGAGGCTTCCACCTCGAAGATCGGCGAGGACCAGATTTTTTACTGCAACCAGCGCGGCCTCTCGACCCAGGACGCCGTCAACATGATCGTCAACGGCTTCTGCAAGGAAGTCTTCCGCGAGCTGCCCATGGAGTTCGCCGTCGAGGCCCAGAAGCTGCTGGGCGTCAGCCTCGAGGGCAGCGTCGGTTGAAACCCCTCCGGCGGGCAGCCGCGCCCCGCGCCTCCCGCCAACCCGCTTGAATTGTTTATGACAAACCAACCCATACTCGAAATCAAAGACCTCAGCGCCGGGGTCGAAGGAAAACAGATTCTCAAGGGCATCAACCTCGTCATCCGCCCGGGCGAAACCCATGCCGTCATGGGCCCCAACGGCAGCGGCAAAAGCACCCTCGCCGCGGTCCTCGCCGGCCGCGAGGGATACGAGGTCACCGGCGGCCAGGCGCTCTACCAGGGCAGGGATTTGCTGGAACTGGACCCGGAAGAGCGCGCCCGCGAAGGCGTCTTCCTCGCCTTCCAATACCCCATCGAAATCCCCGGCGTCAACAGCACCTATTTCCTCAAGTCCGCCCTCAACGAGATTCGCAAGCACAAGGGCCTGCCCGAGCTGGACGCGATGGAGTTCCTCACCCTCGTCAAGGAGAAAATGAAACTCCTCGAGCTGAACGAGGACCTCCTCCGCCGCTCGGTCAACGAAGGCTTCTCCGGCGGCGAGAAAAAGCGCAACGAAATCTTCCAAATGGCGGTGCTCGAGCCCGCCCTGGCCATCCTGGACGAAACCGATTCCGGGCTGGACATTGACGCGCTGAAGGTCGTGTCGCAAGGCGTGAACAAACTGCGCCGGGCCGACAACGCCCAACTGGTCATCACCCACTACCAGCGCCTGCTCAACTACATCGTGCCCGACTTCGTCCACGTGTTGTTCGACGGCCGGATCGTGCGCACCGGCGACAAGCAACTGGCCCTGGACCTCGAGGAAAAAGGCTACGACTGGATCACCAAAGCCGAGCTGGCCGGCGCCGCGTAATCGCCGCCGGGCCGCAAGCGGTGAATCCGGCGCGTTCCGGCCGGGGAGACCAGCGCGGCCACCACGCCGGCCCAAGCCCCAACGGGGCGAAACACCCCAGCTTGGGGCAACGTCCCCGGCCGGACTGAAGCCCCAACGGGGCGAATTATACCAGCCCGGGGCAACGCCCCGGGTACGCAGTCCACAAGCCACCCAGCCCTGAAGGGGCGGCCCAAACGAACCGTGTTCCGTCAACCCGGCCACGCCGACCTAAGCCCCAACGGGGCGAAACATACCAACCCGGGGCAACGCCCCGGGTAAACGGTCCACAAGCCACCCAGCCCTGAAAGGGCGGCACAAGGACCCGGGCGGCGCCGGCGCGCGAGGTTGTTACGCCCCTTCAGGGCTTGTGGGGTTTGGGGGATGGCAGACCCAGGGCGTCGCTGCGCTCTGCCCTGGGCTGGTATGGACCTGCCCTTCAGGCAGGAGCCAACCCGGCCACGCCGACCCATGCCTCAACGGGGCGAAACATACCAGCCCGGGGCAACGCCCCGGGTACGCTTCCGGCGTCAGGCCGTAGTCTGCCGCCGCGTCCCGCGCCTTCGCCGCGAGGATGCGGTCAACCAGGATGAACTTGCCGCCGCTTGAGCGGACTGTTGGCGATGGCGAGGGCGCGGTCGCGCAGTTGTTCGAGCAGCTTCACCTTTTCAGAAATGGGCAACGTGGCGAGCCGCTTCCGCGTCGTCGCCTTGCTTTCCAGTATTTTCCGCATTGGCTCACTCATTCGTTGCTCCTGAATTTATCGCCGAATTGTTCCCATTTGGCAACCAGGCCGTGCCGCCGCAAAATCCCGTCCAGCTTGTCCGCATCCAGCGTTCCGCTCTCGATGAATTGCAGCAGCCGCGCCGCATCCTTTGCCCGGCCCGTTTGCAGCGCGATGGCCGCCAGATGCTCCGCCGTCATCACGCGCGTCCGCACGCCTTCCACTTCCGTCTCCACGGCCTGGTTCAGCGCCTCCTCGATCAATGCGTTGCCGGGCGGCAGAAATTGCACCGGCCAGCCGCCGATGACGATGTATTCCTGCTCCACCTTGAATCCGCGCGCCGTCAAATAACCGTAGATCGGCGCGAGGGAAACCAGCGCGCTGCCCGGCGCTTTCTGCAGAGACACGAACACGTCAATGTCCAACGTGGCGACCGGTTCAAGGTAAAAGGTCGCGCCCACCGCGCCCCCAATGGCGTATTGGCCGATGACCCCGTCCGCCTGCATTTGATTGATGACTTCAAGCGTGGCTTTCATTTGGCCGTGCCTTCCACGATTTGGATTTCCTCCGGCGTCAGGCCGCAGCGGCGATACACCCGCTCATCCATCTCCCGCTCCCACG
>JARKQH010000371.1 GCA_029974925.1 Verrucomicrobiota bacterium | reverse complement strand
GCCCTGATCGAAATCACCTGGTGGCATTGGGCGGCTTTCATCGCCTGTATTCTTTTTTTTCTGGCGTTGGACCTGGGGGTGTTCCATCGCCATGCCCACGTCGTCAGGTTCAAAGAGGCCCTGCTTTGGACCCTGACCTGGTTCACCCTCGCGATGTTATTTGCGGGCGGGCTGGTGCCGCTGCGCGGCAGCAAGGAGGCCCTGCAGTTTCTTACCGGTTATCTCATCGAGTTGTCCCTTTCGATGGACAACGTCTTTGTCATCGCCCTGATCTTTGGCTATTTTCGCGTGCCGGCCGAGTATCAGCATCGGGTGCTGTTTTGGGGCATCCTGGGCGCTCTGGTCATGCGCGGCGCGATGATTGGCGCCGGGGTGGCCCTCATCTCGGCCATGTCCTGGATTCTCTACGTCTTCGGCATTTTTCTGATCTACACCGGCATCAAAATGCTGCTGGTTGAAACCGAAGTGCATCCCGAGAAGAACCGCTTCATTCGCCTGGCTCGGAAGTTTTACCCCGTGACCCCCCACCTGGACGGGCAAAAGTTTATCACGGTCTGGAACGGTCAGCGTGCCCTAACGCCGCTGGCGCTGGTCCTCATCATGGTCGAAACCACGGACCTGATCTTCGCCGTGGACTCGATCCCGGCGATTTTCGCTGTCACCACCAAGCCCTTTATCGTCTTTACCTCCAACGTCTTCGCCATTCTGGGGCTGCGCTCGCTTTATTTCCTGCTCGCCGGCGCGATTGGCTACTTCCGCTACCTCAAAGTCGGGCTCTCCCTCGTTCTGGTGGTGATTGGGCTGAAGATGCTGCTGGACCCGCATGACCGGCCCGAGCCGCTTTGGTTTCAGGTCGAAATCCCGGTTTGGGTGTCGCTGGCGACCGTGGGGGGAATCATCGTCACCGCGATTGGTTTGTCCATCTTCGCCGCGCATCGCGAAAAAAGGCACGCGTCCCGGCGACAATCAGCCCCGGAGAGGTCCAAGGCGCAGCGGCGGTGAGAGCGCAGGGCGGGGGACCCCGCCGGGCCTTGGCGCGCGCCGCCTGCCGGGACACTTCTCAAAACACGACGAGCGATCGTACCGGGTAACCCGCCAGCTTCTTGCGCCCGGCCAGGAAACTGAGCTCGATGAGGAAGGAGATCTCGAGGATTTGCGCCCCCAGGCGCTGCACCAGGGCTGCAGCGGCTGCGGCCGTTCCGCCGGTGGCGAGCAAGTCGTCCATCAAAATCACGCGCGCGCCGGGTTTCAAAGCATCGGTGTGAACCGCGATCGTCGCCGTTCCGTATTCCAAGGCGTAGTCCTGCTCGTGGCAGTCATAGGGCAGCTTGCCCTTCTTGCGAATGGGCACAAATCCCGCTCCCAACCGCAAGGCCACTGCCGCGGCAAAAATGAATCCGCGCGCGTCAATCCCCACCACTGCATCCACGGACCCCGGCTTGAAACCGTTGCATAACAGTTCAATGGTGTTCGAGAACAGCCGGGCGTTGGCCAGGAGCGGCGTAATGTCCTTGAACTGAATGCCGGGTTTCGGGAAATCCGGCACGTTCCGAATGGCTTGTTTGATCTCGGCCAGGGCGGAAGGAGTGTCGTTCATACGCGTGAAGTCAAGCCCAAGGGGCAGGGAGCGCGCCGCCCGCTCAGGAGGGGGTGGCCTCCAGCTTCTCGATCATCTTGCGCAACTTCTTCAAGGCGATGTTTTGAATCTGGCGGACCCGTTCGCGGGTTACGCCGAACTTTTGGCCGACCTCCTCGAGGGTCTTTTGCGGTCCGCCATCCAAACCGAACCGGGCGCGGAGAATCGTTGCCTCCCGCGGGTCCAGGGTTTTGACCATCTCCTGCAGCATTCGAGTGACGGTTTTTTCTTCCAGTTGCTCGTAGGGGGTGTCGGCGCTTTCGTCCTGAACCACCTCGGCGAAATTGTTCGAATCCTCGTCCCCAATAGGCGCGTCGAGTGAGGCGGGCCGGATGGCTGCCATGCGCATCTGAGCGACGCGGGAGGCGGAAATGCCCAGTTCCTCGCCCAGTTCCTCGTCCGTCGGCTCCCGCCCGAGTTCTTCCTGAAGCTTCATGGCCGTGCGGCGCATGCGCGAGATTTTGTCCACCAGATGGACGGGGAGGCGGATGGTCTTGGATTGGTTGGCCAAAGCGCGCTTGATGGATTGCTTGATCCACCACGAACCGTAAGTCGAGAGCTTGCCGCCCTTGGCCGGATCAAACCGTTCCACCGCCTTCATCAGGCCGATGTTGCCCTCGCTGATCAGGTCCAGCAACGGGAGGCCGATCCCTTCGTAATCGCGGGCGATTTTTACCACGAGGCGAAGATTGGCCTTGATCATTTGTTCCCGGGCTTTCTTGTCCCCCTTCTTGATGCGCGCGGCCAGCTCGATCTCCTCCTTGGGGGTGAGCAGCTTGACCTGGCCGATTTCCCGCAGGTAAAGCTTGATGGCGGTATCGCCATCGTAACTCGAACGCTCCCGGCCGCGGGGTGACTCCTCGCTCTCAACCGCCGGGCTGACCACTTCTTCCAGCTCCTCAGGCTTGACCTCCGGTTCCTTGGCCAGTTCCTCGGGCGCCGGTTCGGCATCTTCCAGATCAACCGCCACCTGCGGCGGCGGCGCAACCTCGGCTACCGGCTGCTTCCGCGCCTTGGGCGCCGGTCGGCGTGCGGGCTTCTGACGCTTCTTTTGCGGCGGCTTTTTGCGGCGTTTAGCTTGCGCAACCATATCAACGAGACCTCAGGTTAATTTCCGCCTCAGCGATGGCAATCAAATTGCATAAGAAAAAGCCATATTCATGCCAAGTCCCACGGCCAGGGGTTACACGCCGAAAAGCCGGTCGCCTGCGTCGCCCAAGCCGGGCACGATATACCCCCGTTCGTTGAGGCGGCGGTCTATGGCCGCCGTGAAAATCGGAAGGTCCGGGTATCGCTGCCGCACCCGCCGGACGCCCTCGGGCGCGGCGACCAGGTTCACGAGCCGCACGCGGCGGACCCGCAGGCTGGTGAGCAAATCCATGGCGGCGACCGCGCTGCCGCCCGTCGCCAGCATCGGGTCTATCAGGATGACCTCGTACGGCCGCAAATCCTCGGGCAGGCTTTGGTGGTAGAAATGGGCCCGCAAGGTGGTCTCTTCGCGCTTCAGGCCGATGAACCCGACTCGGGCGTCAGGGATGAGGTCCAAAATCGGCTCCAGCATTCCCAGCCCCGCCCGCAACACCGGGACCAGGACCACCTCCCGCCTGAGACGCCACCCGCGGGTCATGGCCAGGGGCGTCGCCACGGCCGTCGCTCCCACTTGGAACGTCCGGGTGGCCTCGTAGAGCATCAGGGCCGCAACCTGGCCGAGCACCTGCCGGAATTCCTGCGGCGCGGTCTGCGCATCCCGCAGGCGTGTCAGGTTGTGCTGAACGAGGGGGTGCGTGATGACAGTTACGCCCTTCATCTTATTGCAACAGGCTGGAAGACAAGAAGTAAAGCTGCCCTGCCCGCAGCTTGGGCAGGTCCAGCCCCACATCCACTTTGAGCGTCCGGGCCTCCGTCTTGCCGAACAGGCGGAGCAGGTCCGAAAAACTCACGTGCAACTGGTATTCGACCAGGTTCGCCTCTTCGACGCCCGCGATTTCCAGCGACCGCTGGAAGGCATCCCGGAAGTTGCCGAGTTCGTCCACGAAACCAAGCTTGTAGGCTTCCAGGCCGGAAAGGACACGTCCGTCGGCATATTCGGTCCAGTCGGCGCGAAGCTCGCGGCCTTTCGCCTTGCTGTTCTGGTTCTTTTGCCGGGCCAGTTCGCGGCCGGAAGCGACCACCTCCTTGAACCTGAGATACACCTGATCAATCAACGATTGCAGCATTTGCCTTTCTTCAGCGGGAATTTCTGAAGGCTCTCGAGAGCCGCTGAGCATGTCCTTGAACCGGCCGCTTTTGTAGGTTTGCGGTTGCAGGCCCACCTTGTTCATCAGGCCGCGGTAGTTGTAGCTTTGCATGATTACGCCAATGCTGCCAGTCAGGGTCAGTTCGTTGGCCACAATCCACCGGCAGGCCGCCGACACGTAGTAGCCCCCCGACGCGGCCACGCTGCCCATCGAGGCAATGACCGGTTTGCCGGTTTCCTTCTGAAACCTCGAGATGGCCCGATAGAGCTCGTCGGCGGCCAGCACCTCGCCGCCCGGGGAATCCACCTTCAGCAAAACTGCCCGGACTTGATCGTCCTCTGCCGCTCGATCCAACTGCGCTTGGATCACGTCCACCATGCCATAGCCGCCCCCGTCATAGGCATCGCTCGTGATGATGCCGGTCAATTCGATCAGGGCGACCTTGTCCCGGGCTCCGTTATCCTCGCGGACGACCTCCTCAAGCTTGGGCCCAGCCGCCTGGGCATAACGCCGGCCTCCTTGCAGCAGGCTCCCAAAGAACTGCTGCAAATTGTAGAGCATGCTGATGGCGAGCAATGCCAGGAGAATAAAGGCAAAAACCATCCAGCCTGTCCCACGGCGCGCGCGCGGCCCGGCTGCCGTCGCGGACCGCAGTGGCGGCGGAGGGGGAGGAGACACTGGAGGAGGCGAGGGCGGCACCGGCGGCAAGGGCGAAGCCGGTGGCGGGGTCGGCAGACCTGACGACGTTGGCGTATTTTCTTCCATGGCGCCGAAGTTACCGAAGAAAAACCTCGAGGGCAAGCGGGGCGGCGGAATCAGGCACAGGATGTGCTGTGGCTTTAACGGCACGGAAGCCGGCTTTGCGTCGCAAACGACCGGCCTTCCTGGGGTGTCCCCTGGGGACATTTCGTCGGAAAAACACGCATGCGCCGGAAGATTCTCATCGTTGACGACAATGCCGAACTGGTAAAGCTGCTTCGGCTGGCTTTTCGCTCGGCTGGCTACTCCGTTGCCACCGCCGCGGACGGCATTCAGGCATTGAAGAAGGTCAAAACGGCGAGGCCGGACTTGATCGTCCTGGACCTGGTGTTGCCGCACGTGGATGGTTTTGCCGTGTGCGAGACCCTGCGCCGCTGCGCCCGGACCGCGCCGCTCCCCGTGATCATGCTCACCGGCCTCGGCAGCCAGTTTGCGCGCCTGGCCGGCCTCGAATCCGGCGGAACCGATTTCCTCACCAAACCCGTCAGTCCCGCGGAGTTGGTCCGCAAAGCGAATGCGCTTTTGAATTCCCCTGCGGCGGCTGGTGCTCCAGCCGGTTCCGCCTGATTCCTCGAACTGCGGAGATTTCCCTTCCGCCCCAAAATGGAACAGACAACGGGCGATGGCACCGCCCAACGGTTGGCAACCCCATTCCCCATTGTCCAAAATCGGAACGCCTCCCTGGTTCTTCCCGCGCCCTCGGCCTGTCTCTCAAGCCGGCTCCGATCCCCGCAGCACGGGTCACTTTCTCTCGCGGTAAAACCGAAGCAGCACCCGCAGCAGGGATTGCAGTTGTAACATGGAGTGCTGGCTCGAAATCACAAACCGGTAATAGCCGTTGCCCGATTTGCGCAGGTAGCGGGTTAGCGGGGGATAAATCCCCGCCCGCAGCAGCATGCGTGAAAGCTGTCCGACTTCCGCCTGGTTCCGAGGGACTACCCGGAGGATGGGACCGGGGTATTCCGGCACCGGGACGCCGGCCTGCCGCAAGCCGTCCTTCACAAAATCGGCGTTGCGCGCCAGGTCGGCGCGGAGTTGCGAGCCGTGGGATGCCATCAGGCGGACGGCCTCAAGTCCGGCGTTTGCAAGGGGAGGCGGAAGCGGCGTGCTGCCGATGAAGAGATGGCTGTGGCTGATGATGCGGCGGCGAAGCGCGGCGGTCCCGAGGATGGCGCCCCCGTAGGCGCCAAATGCCTTGCTCAACGTGATGGTTTGGATGATCCGCTGGCGTTTCACCCCCGCATGCTCCGGCGTGCCTCGCCCGTTCGCTCCAAGGATGCCGGCGCCATGCGCATCATCCACCAGCAAACACGCGTCTTTCGGCAACACCTCAAGGTATCGCTCCAACGGCGCGGCGGAGCCATCCCGGGCAAACATCCCGTCGGTAAGCAGCAGAATCCGGGCGCCGGGACCGCAGCGGTGCGCCTGGAGGGCGAGCGACTGCGCGTTGCGCGACTCGAACCGGAGAATCGGACAGTCCAGAAACCGTGCCGCGTCTTGCAGGGCGGCGTGCGCCTGTTCGTCCACCAGCGCGTGCGAAACGGACCCCGCCAGCGCCTGAGCTGCAATCATGGCCGTGACGTAGCCGGTCGGGGTCAGCACCGCCGCCTCGGCTTCGAAGAATTCGGCCAGGGCCGTTTCCAGTTTCCCATACACTGGATGATTGCCCGTGGTAACCCGGGAGGCTGCAACGTTGAAACTGAGACGGCGCAGCCCATCGCGCGCGGCCGCAAGGACCCGGGGATGGCTTGCCAGGCGAAAATAATCGCAACCGGAGAAGTACGTGAGTTGACGGCCTCGAAACCGCACGAAGGTGCGATTGATTTGTTCCAGCGGCTCGGCCTCGTGCATGAGTGTGGACTTATTCGATTTTGATCAAGTCTCCCGCCTCCAGCGGCACATCGTTCCCGGCGAGCAGTTGCTCCACCTCCACCGGGATTTCCGTCCCGTGTCGCGTGATGGTGATTCGCACCGGGTCGGTTGGCGCATAATAGCCGGCGGCCAGAATCGCCTGCGCCAGCGTCAGCTTGGGCGTCCAGGGCACATACGGGGTCCGAACCTGGCCGGAGAAAATGACCGTGGGACCTTGCACCACCGGCCCCGTGCGGGCCATGCCTTCGCGAAGACCCGCGGCGTACGCCGCCGCCGCCTCGGCTCTGGCCTGCGCGCGGGAAACGCATCCCATGACCCCGCCCGCCCAGCAGGCCAGAAGCAGCCCCAACACAAAACTCACCCGTTTCATACTCCCGGCGGTTTCAAAATCTTTCCAAACTCACTCTCCTCCACTTCAATCTCGATGCGCGGGGGAACGGTGGCCGCCGGGGTCGGCGGCGCGGCCCGCGGAGACGGGGTTGCAGCCGTGGGAACCACCGCCTCCGCTTCGGCGGGCTCTGTATCGGGTGGCTCGGCTTCCTGGGTGGGAAATGACCAGTTGGTGCGCTTGTCGAGCCAGGTCTGGTATCGCTGGTAGGTCCACATGCCCTGGTCGGCCCCCGTTTCCAGCGCGGTCGCCAGCTTGAAAAAATCGCGGTTGCGAATGAAATTCCGGACGGCGTGGGTGGCAATCAGGATTTCGCACTCGGGAACGCGTATATTCAAGTCCGCGCGATAGCGCAACCGTTGTGAAATGACCGCAACCAGACAATCCGCCAATTGAGCGGAGACACTGTTCTGTATTTCGGCCGGGAAAGCCGAAACGATCCGGTTGAGCGCTTCGGCGCAGGTGGCGGAGTGAAGGGTGCCCAGGACCAGGTGGCCCGTCTCCGAGGCGCTGAGGGTCAGCCGCATCGTCTCCGGCTCGCGCATTTCGCCGACCATGATGACGTCGGGATCCTCCCGCAAGGCGTCCAGCAGCGCCTGCTCGAAGCTGGGGGTGTCGCGGCCGACTTCCCGCTGGCGAATGTACGCCCGGCGGGGACGGAACGTATATTCAATGGGGCTTTCAATCGTCAGGATGTGGCGCGTTTCGGTCAGGTTGATCTCCTGGATCAACGCGGCCAGCGTTGACGATTTGCCCGAGCCGGTGGGCCCGCTGACCAGCACCAGGCCATGCGGGTTCTGGACGAGTTTCTTCAGGCTGGGATGGAGGTTGAGTTTTTCCACCGTTGCCTGAAACGAGGCCAGCAAACGAATGGCAAAACCGACCCCCCGGGCGCTGTGGAGGATGTTGATGCGACAGCGAACGCCGGCGATGGTGCGGGAGAGGTCCGCCGAGCGCCGTTGCTGGAACTCGCCCCAAAGGTCAGGCGGCAGCAGGTTGCGCGCGGTTTCCAGCAGATCGCGCGCGGGCAACGGTTCCCCGCTAAGCCGCAATGCTCCGCGCACTCGCATTGCGGCCGGCAGTCCCGGTTCGAGGTGCAGGTCGCTGGCGCCGCTGCTTTCAGCCAACCGGACGAGTGCTGCCAAATCCATCATACCGCGGATAATAGACACGGAGGCCTTGCCACGCAAAGGCTTCTTGAACCCGCCCGACCGCCGCGCGTTGGGCAGTCCTCATCCGGCTTTGGCTCCGGAACCCGCTTCGACCGATCGTTTCCATTCCTGAACCACGGCGCGCATTTGTTCCGCGGCATTCAGGCGGGGTTTGACGTGCTTGAGGCTGAACCAGGGAAGCAGGCCGAGCAGGTCTGGCGTGACAAGAATCTGACCGTCGCAGTCGGGGCCCGAACCGATGCCGATGGTGGGAATGGGCAGGCGGCGGGTCAGTTCGGCGGCAAGGGGGGCGGCGACCAACTCGAGGACAATGGCAAACGCCCCCGCCTGCACCAGCGCTTCGGCATCAGCCAACAACCGTTGTCTTTCCGCCTCCTGCTTCCCTTTTACGCGATAACCGCCCTCTTCAAGCACATGTTGCGGCAGCATGCCCAGGTGGCCCAGAAAGGGGATGCCGTAATTCCGTATGGCGCGAACTTGCTCGATGATGTCCAGCCCGCCCTCCGCCTTGACGGCCTCCGCCCCGGCCGCAACCAGGCGTCGGGCATTGGCAACAGCGGCTTCGGGCGTTTCGTAGCTGCGAAAGGGGAGGTCCGCCGCCAGCAAGGCTCGGGGCTTGGCCCGCGCGGCCGCGCGGGTGTGATGCTCCATTTCCTCCAGGGTCACATGCGTGGTGTCCGGATAGCCCAGAACCACCATCCCGAGGGAATCCCCCACCAGAATCAAAGGAATCCCGGCCTGATCCAGCAGCCGGGTCATGGGAAAGTCATACGCCGTCAAGGCGGCGATGCGCGTTCTGCCTTTGGAGGCAGCGATGGATTCGGGAGTGATTTTGGAGGAATTCATGACCGGGACTCTTCAGCCAGGGGCGCGGCCGGCCGCTAATTGGGGAAACTCCCCATCAACTCCTCCGGCGATACTGTGGCCGTGCCGATTTTCCCCACGACCAAACCGGCGGCGTGATTGGAAAGGATGGCAGCCTCGAGCGGTGAGGCTCCGGCGGCAATGGCCACCGTAAAAGTGGCGATAACGGTGTCGCCGGCCCCGGAAACATCGAAGACCTCTTGGGCCACGGTTGGGATGTGGATCGGCGGCTGCTCATGCTGGCAGAGCAACATGCCCAGCTCGCCCAAGGTCACCAACAGCGCCGCGGGGCGAAGTTCGGAAAGCAGCCGCCTGGCCGCCGCCATCAGATTTCGATCCTTCAGGGGGTCCGCCTGCCGCGTTTCGTCAGGGATTCGGGCCAGCTCGAAGGCTTCCTTGCGATTGGGCGTGAGGAGTGACAGACCGGCAAGATCAAGGGAATGCACCGGCTTGGGGTCCAGGCTCAGCCAGACCGCGTGGCTCCGACACAAGCGCTTGAGATCATCAAGCAAAGTCTGGGTGATCACCCCCTTGCCATAATCCCCCACAATGACCGCCTCAGCCTGGCTGATGCGGGAGCCCAACGACCGGACCAGCCGCCGGGCCAGCGCCGGCTCGACGCCGTCACGGCTTTCACGATCAATCCTCACCACTTGCTGTTGGTGGGCGACGATGCGGGTTTTGACACTGGTAGGCCGCGTCCGGCTGGTGATCAGCCCCTCGCATCCAATCCGGTGGCTGGCCAGCAGCGCTTTGAGTTGTTGACCGGAGGCATCCTTGCCGACGATCCCAAACAGCTCCGTCGGAATGCCCAGCGCGGTGAGGTTGCGGGCGACATTCGCCGCGCCACCGGGCATGAAGCTCTCCCGCTGAAACTCGACCACCGGCACCGGCGCTTCGGGCGAAATCCGGGCCACAGTTCCCCAAATAAACTGATCCAGCATCACGTCCCCGATCACGAGCACCCGGGTGCCGGCGGCGCCGCTCAACAATTGCCGGACGCGGGAGCGGCGAAGCAAGGCAGGGGCGGCAGGTCGAGTGACAGGGGGGAATTTCATGCTCGGGACGCTATCGAGGATTGCGGTTCATCAAGGAACGCGGTGAGCGGGCTGGTGGGGCTGGCGGTGACTTGTGCCTGGGCGAGACCGCATTCATACGCCGCCCGTCCAGCTTCAACCGCCAGCTTGAAGGCGGTTGCCATGCGAACCGGATCGCTGGCCACGGCAACCGCGGTGTTGACCAGCACCGCATCGGCTCCCATCTCCATCGCCTCAGCGGCATGACTCGGGGCGCCCAGGCCGGCGTCCACCACCACGGGCACCGTGGCCTGCTCAATGATTATGCGAATCTGGTCGCGGGTCTGCACCCCTCGGTTCGAACCGATCGGTGAGCCCAAGGGCATGACGGTGGCTGTGCCGACATCCTGGAGCCTTCTGGCTAGAACGGGGTCCGCATTGATATAGGGAAGAACGGTAAAACCTTCCTGAACAAGTTGTTCGGCTGCTTTGAAGGTCTCGACCGGGTCGGGCAGCAGGTAACGGGGGTCGGGGTGGATTTCCAACTTAACCCAGCGCGGCAGACCGGCCGCAGCGGCCAGCCGTGCCAGGCGCACCGCCTCATCTGCGTTAAGCGCCCCGCTCGTATTCGGCAGGATCAAATACCGCCCGGGATCAATAAACTCGAGAATGTTGGCAAAAGGGTCTTTCCTGCCTGTCAAATCCGCCCGGCGGAGGGCCACGGTCACCATCTCGGTGCCACTGGCCGCCAGCGCCGCGCGCATCGCTTCCGGCGACGCAAACTTGCCTGTGCCCAGGATCAGCCGGGAACCAAACGTCCGGCCGGCGATCACAAGCGGTTGCTGCTCTTCTAACATGCCGCCGTTCAATGTAATCCGGAGGCGATAATTGTCGAGCTTGCGGACAATCCGCGTCTGCTGGCGGCCGAATCGGCCCCAGGCAAGCCACTACCGAGCCGTGCCTTGAAACGGGCTGTGCCATGCGTGATTCAGCCGCTGACGGCTCTCCCGGGCGAATCCCGCCCTGAGCGCTGCGGCTGGGGCGTGCTGGTGCCGCGATGCGGCGTCAGATTGCCGCGCCTTGGCGCAATAATCCCCCAGGGTGGCTCCGCAGCGGGAATCTCTGCGTGACACACCCTTTGCGCTGAAGTCCAATGAAATCATGAACAGAGCTCTGGCATGGATACGCCGTCATCCCACCAAGACCATCATTGGGGCGGCGACGCTCGGGGTGGCGGTGGTGGCGGTCTGGAACCTCTTTCGGCCGATAAACGACCTCCGCCTGAACACCATCCGCAAGGCAGGGTATCCGGTCACGCTCACGGAGCTGGACCAGTTTTATCCGCCCGTGGCCGACAGCGAGAACGCCGCGCTGGTTTACACCCAGGCTTTCGCCTCGCCCTTGTTTGGGGATGATTCTCTTATCTCGGACCTCTTCCCCGACGGCCTGAAAGCCATCACGCGAGGCCAGCCTCTCTCAGTCCAGTCGCGCAAGCGCCTGGCGGAACTCCTTTCCGCCCATCGCCCCACGATCGAACTCCTTCACCACGCGACCAATTTCGCCCGGGGCCGCTTTCCGCTGGACCTGACGCAAGGGCAAATGCTGCTGCTTCCCCATCTGGGCAAACAGAAACAAGCAGTGATGCTGCTGGGCGCTGAGGCGATGTTGCATGCTGAAGAGGGAGATGTCGCTCGCTGTGTGCAAGCGTTGCAGGCCGCCCAACGGGCTGCGGACGCCCTGGCGGACGAGCCACTCCTGATCTCGCATCTCGTTCGAATGGCTTGTTGGGGGCTCTTTGTTCAACAGCTTGAGCTGATTCTTAACCGGGCAGCCATTCCGGACGCGGACCTGGCCTTCCTGCAGCAGCAATTGGCATCTGCCGAACACCCCGGCGGCCTGGCGCGTGCCCTCGCGGGCGAGCGCGCGTTCGGCCTGGCCATCTTCACTGATCCCAAAACCCAGAATGCCATGCTCGCGCAGGGGAAACCTCCCACTCTCCCGTCCCGCATTGTGGGCCAGGCCGGCTTCAGTTTCCTGAAAGCCCTGGGCCTGCTTCGGAAGGATCGAGACTTCTTCCTGGACAGGATGGAAATTCAGGTTTCGCTCGCCGAAACTTCCGTTCCGGAACGTCTGCGGCAAGCGCGTCAGGCCCCGCCGCTGGTCGTCACCAATCGTTTCCTCCTCTTTTCCCGTCTGTTACTCCCCTCGCTGGCCCGGGCGCTCGAGCGCGACGCCGAACATGTCGCGCGGTTGCGGGTGGCCCGCACCGCCCTTGCCATGGAACGTTTCAGACAGGCGCATCAAGGCGCACTCCCTGAACGGGTTGAGAAACTGGTGCCCGGGTGGCTGGAAGAAGTCCCAAAGGACCTTGATGATCAAACGATCCGTTTCAGGCCCCTGCAGGCGGGTTTTCTCATTTACAGCGTGGGCCTGGATGGGCGCGATGACGGTGGCGTCGAGGGCGATCCCAGACAAAGCAAGGCCGCCCGCGACATTGTGTTCAAGGTGCAACGCTGAGTAAGCGGTCAAGACCCTTCCGGCAGGCGGAACTCTCGAAGTGGCGAACCGCCCGGCATTGCTCAGCGGCAGCCATCACCCGGAACACAAAATCGGGAAGCGGTGGCGCCCGGTCCCGCTTGAGGAAACGATAAGGACGCCAAAAAATGACAAGGAATAGGCAATTCCGGTTTAGAGAAGGTAATTTACCTTAAGCTATGTTAGGTGGCAGTAGGCGTAATGTTGGCGAGTAGAATTAGGATTGCGTGATGGCAATTCGGATAGGAATCGGGTGAGCTTATGATGAAGATAAAGCGCACGATCAAGTACGACGCCGATCGAGTTCAAGGCTTTGGCCGGGAAATCATGGGAGTCACCGGCTGCGAGCAGCTCCCCAGTTGCATCCAGTGCGGCACCTGTTCCGGCGCCTGTCCGTTAAGCATTTACATGGACTTCTCCCCTCGGCAGGTGATGGCCTTGGTGCGGGCGGATTTCAAGAACGAGGTGTTGTCGAGCAACACCGTCTGGTTGTGCGCCTCGTGTTACGCCTGCACGGTGGAGTGTCCCCGGCAAATCCGAATCACGGACATCATGTATGCGCTGAAGCAGCGGGCAATCAAGGAGCACGTCTATCCGCGCCACATGCCCATCCCGATTCTGGCCAAAGAGTTTGCGAAAATGGTGCTGAGCAAGGGGCGGATCACTGAAACACTGCTCGTGCTGCAGTTGTTTTTGCGGGCCAACTGGCGGGCGGTATTGAGTTCCTGGCGGCTGGGGCTGGGGCTGATCCGCACGGGCCGGTTCGTGATCAAGCCCGAGCGGATCGAACGGCAGGCGGAACTGGCCGCGATGCTGGCGACGGTCAACGGCAATGGCAACGGAAAGGCTAAGTCATGAAATACCTTTATTTTCCCGGTTGTTCACTCAAAGGTCTGGGCCGGGCCTATGAAGAGTCGCTTTTGCCGGTGATGCGGCATCTGGGCGTCGAGCTGGTCGAGCTGGATGATTGGAATTGCTGCGGGGCGACGGCGTATATGTCTGTGGACGAGCATGAAGCGACGGTCCTGGCGGCGCGAAACCTGGCGATAGCCGAAAGATCCGGTCCGCAGGATTTGCTGGCGCCATGCAGTGCGTGCTACCTCGTTCTGAACAAAGCCAAGCACAACATCAATGATTTTCCCGAAATTGCGACCAACGTTAAGCGCGCGCTGGATTCTGCCAGGCTCTCCTACAAGGGGAGCACGGTCGTTCGGCATCCGTTGGACGTCCTGTTTCATGATGTCGGTGTCGAGGCGATCAAACAGAAGGTCGTGCGGCCGTTGACGGGGCTGAAGGTCGCACCCTACTACGGCTGCCAGGTGGTCCGGCCGTACGCCACCTTCGACGAAGCGTGGAACCCCGTGACCATGGACAAGATTCTGGCGGCATTGGGCGCCGAGGTTTTGCATTATCCCTTGAAGACAAAGTGTTGCGGCGGCAGCCTGACCGGCACCGTTCCCGAAGCGGGGTTGCGGATGAGCTACATTCTGCTCAAGGAAGCCGTTCGTCGCGGGGCCGACGTGATTGCTACCATTTGCCCGTTGTGCCAGTTTAACCTCGACGCCTATCACGATCAGATTGTCCGGCGGTGGGGCGAGGCGCGCATCGCCACGGTGTATTTCACCCAGTTGATGGGGCTGGCCTTTGGCTTCGAACCGCGTCAGTTGGGACTCCATCGGAACTTTGTCCCGATTCCGACCGGCCTGGCCAACGGCGCCGGCCAGACACCGGCCCGGCCCCAAACCGCGGAGAAAGTCAGCCGCTGAATCACGCAGCCCGTTAGAGCACTATGAGCACTTCCTCAAAGAACGGAGATGGCGAGATCCGAATCGGATTCTATGTCTGCCAGTGCGGACACAACATCGGAGCGGTGGTGGACTGCCCGGCGGTCGCGGAATATGCCTCCAAACTGCCGGGCGTGGTCCTGTCCCGCCATTACAAGTACATGTGCTCGGACCCGGGGCAGGAGCTGATTCAGCAGGACATTCGCGAGCACAAACTGACCCGGGTGGTGGTCGCCTCCTGTTCGCCCCTCCTGCACGAACACACCTTCCGCGGCGCGGTCGAACGCGGCGGGCTCAACCCCTTCTACTTCCAGATGGTCAACATCCGCGAGCACAACTCGTGGGTGCATGCCGACGGGGCCGCCGCCACGGCCAAGGCCAAGGCCCTGGCGCGGGCTGCCATCGAGCGCGTCCGATTCCACCGTCCCTTGGAGACGACCCGCGTGCCCATCAACCCCGACGTGCTCGTGGTCGGAGGCGGGATCGCGGGCATTCACGCGGCCCTGACCCTGGCCAACGCCGGCAAGAAGGTCACTTTGGTCGAGCGGGAGCCAAGCATCGGCGGTCACATGGCCAAGTTCGACAAAACCTTCCCGACACTGGATTGCGCGGCCTGCATTCTGACGCCCAAGATGTCGGCGGTCCGGGCCCATGAAAACATCACCCTCTGGACCTACTCGGAGGTCGTCAAGGTGGAGGGATACGTGGGCAATTACACGGTGACGGTGAGACGCAAACCCCGTTATGTTCACGAGGATTTGTGCGTCGGCTGCCAGGAATGCATCACGGCGTGCGTGTACAAGGATGCGCGGTTTCCCGACGAGTTCAACGTCGGGCTGAGCAAGCGCAAGCCGGTTTACCTTCCGTTCCCCCAGGCCGTGCCCCAGGCGGTGGTGATTGACCCCGAACGCTGTCTGCAGGTCAAAACCGGCAAGTGCAAAAAGAGCTGCCTTGAAGCCTGCGCCGACCGCAAGGCGATAGACTTCTCGATGAAGGAGCAGTTGATCGAGATCAAGGTGGGGACCATGATTCTGGCGACGGGTTTCAGGCTGTTTGATGCAACGCGGATTCCGCAGTACGGGTATGGGTTGTACCCGAACGTGGTCACTTCCCTGGAACTCGAGCGGCTGGTGAACAGCTCGGGGCCGACCGGCGGCGAGATTATTTTGCGGGACGGGAGCAAGCCGCAGACCGCGGGCTTCATCCTGTGCGTGGGTTCGCGCGATGTGAAAACCAACCGCTGGTGTTCGCGCACCTGCTGCATGCACTCGATGAAGCTGGCCCAATTGTTCAAGGAGCACACGGGGGCGGATGTCACCATTTTCTACATGGATATCCGCGCGCCAGGAAAAGGCTGCGAGGAGTTCTATGACAAGTCACTCCGCGAGGGCATCCGGTTCGTGCGGGGGCGCGTGGCCGAGGTCACCGACTGGGCGCTGGCGCCGGAGGAGGAGGGCAAGCTGGTGATCCGGGTCGAGGACACTCTGGCCGGCTTCGTGCGCCGAATCCCGGTGGACATGATTGTGCTGGCGGTGGGCATGGAGCCGAACGCCGATTCGCAGGACGTGCGCCGCCTGTTCAATTTGAGCTGCAGCACCGAGGGATGGTTCCTCGAAAAGCATCCCAAGCTGGCGCCCGTCAACACGTTTACCGACGGCGTGTTCATCGCTGGCTGTTGTCAGGGGCCGAAGGATATTCCCGACAGCATCGCCCAGGCCGGCGCCGCGGCGGCCGAGGCCCTGGCGCTGATTGACAAAGGTTACATTGAACAGGAGCCCAACACGGCTTACATCGTGGAAGCGGACTGCTCGGGGTGCAAGAGTTGTGTGCCCCTGTGCCCTTACACCGCCATCAGCTTCGACGAAGCCACGCGCAAGGCGCGCATCAACGAAGCGTTGTGCAAAGGCTGCGGCACCTGTGTCGCCTCGTGCCCGTCCGGCTCCATCCGGCAGCACTTGTTCGAGGACGACCAAATCTTCAACGAAATCGCCGGGGTTATGGCTTCCTGACCCGGCCAGACCTTTAACGCATGGATCGCATGAGTGACGAAAAATCCGGAGCGGCGGGGTGGGAGCCGCGCATCGCCGCTTTCTTCTGCAACTGGTGCACCTATACGGCGGCGGATCTGGCCGGTGTATCGCGGCTGAAGTACGAGCCGAATATCCGGGTCATCCGGCTGATGTGCTCCGGCCGTGTGGACCCGCAGTTCATCGTCGAGGCTTTCGCACGAGGGGCCGACGGGGTGCTCATCGGCGGCTGTCATCCCGGCGACTGCCATTATGTCGAGGGCAACTACAAGACCCTGCGCCGGTTCGAAATGCTCAAGCGAATGCTGAGTGACCTGGGCATTGAGGAGCCGCGGTTGCGTCTCGAGTGGATTTCCGCCAGCGAAGGTGAAAAAGTGCGAACGGTTGTCAACGACATGGTCGCCCGGCTGCGCCAGTTGGGGCCGCTGGACCTGCCCGGCCGGTTCAAAGCCTGGGACCAGGAAATGGCGGACCTGGCCCATGAAATCCAACAACAGGAAGCGGCGGCGGCAGCGACCGCGCAACCGGAGGTGACCCATGCCAGCTAAACCCAAAATCGGCTTTTACTGGTGCGCCTCGTGCGGAGGATGCGAGGAGGCAGTGGTGGACTTCGCCGAAGACATTCTCGGCGTGGTGGAGGCCGTGGACATTGTTTTCTGGCCCTGCGCGATGGACTTCAAGAAGGCGGATGTTGAAGCCATGCCGGACCAGTCCATTCTGGCCACCCTCGTCAACGGCGCCATTCGTTCGAGCGAACAGGAGGAAATGGCCCACCTGCTCCGGCGCAAGAGCCAGTATCTGATTGCCTATGGCGCCTGCGCGCACCTCGGCGGCATTCCGGGCCTGGCCAATCAGTTCTCCCGCGAACACCTGCTTCGCTTTGTTTTTGAAGAGGCGCCGTCGGTGGTCAACCCAAACAAGGTGCGCCCCGCGCTTGACGCCGAGGTCAAAGGTCATCACCTGACCTTGCCGGAGCTGCGACATGTGGTGCGTACGCTGGACCAAGTGGTCGCGGTTGACTTCTACATCCCGGGCTGCCCCCCAACGCCCAAAATCACCCAGGCGGCCCTGAAGGCTTTGCTTGGCGGCAACCTGCCGCCCCGCGGGACGGTGCTGGCGCCGGACATTGCCCTGTGCGAGCAATGCCCGCGGAAAGCGACCAAACCTGCGGACTTGAGCTTTGCGGAGTTCCGCCGCACTCACGTTACCCACAGCGACCCGGAGGAATGCTTTCTGGCGCAGGGAATCGTCTGCATGGGGCCGGCCACGCGCGGCGGCTGCGAGGCCGCCTGCACCTGTGGAAACATGCCCTGCACCGGTTGCTTCGGCCCCACTTCGAGGGTGCGGGACCAGGGCGCGAAGATTTTGTCATCCCTGTGCGCCAATCTCGCGCCCAAGCAGGGCAAGGAAATTGCCGAGGTGCTGGCTGGAATTCCAGACCCGGTCGGCACCTTCTACCGCTATGGATTGCCCAAGAGCCTTTTGCGTCGAAGAGTGGACCTCCCGGCTGGCAACGGTAATGGAAAGGAATCATGAACCCCGCCGCAGCATCCGTTTGGAATGAAGCCCAGGCCCGCGCTGGCGCGGCCGCCCAAGCCCAACGCCGCCGAGTGACGATTGATCCCATCACGCGGCTGGAAGGCCACGGCAAGATAGACATCTTTTTGAACGACCAGGGCGACGTCGAGCATGCCTACCTGCAAATCCCCGAACTTCGGGGCTTTGAGGTCTTCAGCATCGGCCGGCCCGCCGAAGACATGCCCCAGATCACCAGCCGCATTTGCGGGGTGTGCCCCACCGCCCATCACATGGCCGCGACCAAGGCGCTCGACGACCTGTACCAGGTCGAACCGCCGCCCGCCGCGCGGAAGATTCGCGAGCTGGTGTACAACGCCTTCATGCTCGAGGACCACGCCCTCCATGTCTATCTGCTGGGCGGACCCGATTTCATTGTGGGCCCCGACGCCCCCAAGGAGCAGCGCAACGTCGTGGGTGTGGTGCAAAAGGTCGGACTGGAAACCGGCAAAAGGGTCATCTCCATGCGCCGGCGCGTCCGCGAGTTGATCGCTTACTTTGGCGGCAAGGTCATTCATCCTGTCCTGGGCCTGCCCGGCGGCGTGTCCAAGGGACTGAAACCCGAGGACCTGCCCCGGTTCAAGGAATTGGGGAAGGACGCTGTCGAGTTCGCCTTGTTCACCCTGCAGGTGTTCAAGGACATCGTGCTGCGCAACCCGGAATACGTCAATCTGATCAAGTCCGAAAGCTTTACGCACCGCACCTATTACCTCGGGTTGGTGGACGCCCAGAACCGGGTCAACTTTTACGACGGCCAGCTCCGGGTCGTGAACTCCACGGGCAAGGAATACGCCAAATTCCCCGCCCAGCGCTACCGCGAATTTATCGCCGAGCATGTCGAGCCGTGGAGTTACATCAAGTTCTGCTACCTGAAGCCGCTCGGCTGGCACGGCTTCGAGGAGTTTCCCCAGAGCAGTGTTTACGCCGTGGCGCCCCTGGCCCGGCTCAACGTGTCGGACGGAATGGCCACGCCTTACGCCCAAAAGGCGTACGAAGAATTCTTCCAAACCCTTGGGGGTAAACCGGTTCACCATACCCTGGCCAACCACTGGGCCCGGGTGATCGAAATGATTTACGCCGCCGAGCGCATCGTCGAGTTGTTGAACGACCACGAAATCGCCAGTACCAATCTGCGGGAAATTCCCCAAGCCAAACCCAAGACCGGCATCGGCGTCGTGGAAGCCCCGCGCGGCACCTTGTTCCATCATTTTGAAACCGATGAGCGCGGCCTGATCACCATGGCGAACCTCATTGTCGCCACGCAGAACAACGCCGCCCGCATCGCCATGAGTGTGGACAAGGCCGCCAAGGGTCTCATCAAGAAGGGCAAAGTGGACGAGGGCCTGCTCAACAAGGTGGAAATGGCGTTCCGTGCCTACGATCCCTGCTTCGGGTGCGCGACCCACGCGCTGCCGGGCCATGTGCCCCTCTGCGTCAACATCTACGATCGCAACCGCACTCTTGTCCGCCAGTTGCGTCAAGGATGCTGAACCGGGGGCGGCCTCGCCTGGCGGGCTGGTCAGGGGCCGAGCAGGGCGCGGTAAAACCGGGCGGGCCAGTTCGTCGAAATGGGATCGGCGATGGTAAAGGGAACGGTGAAAGGGTTGGTGGTTAGCAGCGTGGTCCACTGCAGGAGGTTGGTGGATACCTGGACCGTGTAATCCGGCCCGGCATCGCCACTGACCCGAAGGTGGAAGGCGCCGTTGTGGATGCCGGCAGGGACCAGGCGGGGCGGTTGTGCGGCAAGAACGGACACGAGGAAGGTCTGCGTGGAGCCAAGCGCCGACCAATTGGTGCTGGTCACCATGAGGCGGGGGGCGAGGGCAGGGGAGTTTTCACGCGAGGCATAATCCACTCGTCCATCGCTGGTGGTGTTGGTGGCGTAAATCCGCAGCGAGATAAGCCCATCACCGACCTGTTCCTGCGCGTACAGGGAAGTCAGCGGCACCTGGATGGGGACGCCGGCGTGGGCCGTCCAACCGGCGAGAACGGTGGAAGAAGCCGGGCGGTTGTTCCAAGTGAGGCTGGATTCGCTCCAAGTGTCGTTGGTCACAACGCCCAGCAGATGAACGGCGGGGAAGTTGGTGGCGACGGGGGTTAGTTGCAGCACCGCATCGGCCAGCGATCCGGGCATCAAGGGCGCCGGGAAGCGCAGGTAGGATTCCCGGGCAAGACCGCTGGCGCCCAGTTTAACCGTAAGCAGCGGGTCTGAGCCAAAGTTCAGGGACGCATAGCTTCCATCGCGGACATAGGCATCCGCTTCCGGTGCCAGATTCGTGAGCCAGCCCCCTTCAGTGGCGACGACTTGGAACACCCCGGTTGTCCCGGCTTGGGCCACGGCGGGCCGCCACGAGATGACGCCCGAGCCGGGGTCAATGGTCGCGCCAGGGGGGGCACTCAGCAGCGTGAAAGTGAGTCGTTGCGGCGGAGAGTCCGGATCCGTGGCGGGCACAGGCCACAAGAGTTGCGCGCCGGCGATGGTCGTGAGGTTGAACGGGCTTGCGAAGGCCGGGGGGTGGTTGGGCGGCAGCACATTAAGAAAAACGGTGTTGGTGGCGCGGGCCCCGCCGAGGTAGGCGGCGGGCAGGGAGATCAGGCGCGAAATTTCCTGCGCGGACAGCGCCCCGCGGAAGATGGCGGCGTCGTCAATCAGGCCATTGAACCAACGGTTGACCGCGAAAGTGGACGACATGTGGCCGCCGAACACGGCTGACGAGCCCGAAACCATGTTGAGAGTTACGGACGAATCAGAACCGGCCAGGTTGCCATTCAGGTAAAACGCGATTTCACCCGTGTTCCCCGAAGTGGCACGGAAGGTGACGGCAGCGTGGTACCACTGGTTGGGGATGACACCGGCAACCGAGAGGTCGGCATCGGTGGTCGTGGTGGCGATATAATGGCGAAGTGCCAGCGAGTTTTGCCCCGATGGCCCATAGACCTGGAATTCGTCGGGGGAGCCAAAGCCGTCACTGTTTCCGATATAAAACAGAAAATCGTCGTTGGTGGTGGAGACCCGCTTGAACCAGGCGCTCAATGTCCAGTCGTCCCGATTGAAATCCAGGTCCGCCGGGTAAACGGAGGCGACCAGGCGTGAACCGTTGAAGTCGCCGGCCTCCCGCAGGAGCAAGGATTGAGTCGAGCGGGAACCAAGCTGCGGCGGCGTATCCGTCGAAAGGTAATTGGTTCCGGAACCGACGGTGGTAAGAATGCCGGGAACGGCCCGACTTGAACGGTCGGTGATGGCGCCATCAAGGGTGTCCTCTGGCGGCTCGAAATCGAAGTGAGCCATCAGGCGCGCATCAGGCCAGGTATCCGCGACGGTAAACTGGAACGATGCGAGACCGGTAAACCCCGGCGAGGGACTGAATCGGGCCGTGTGACCATCGGCGAGCAGGGAAACAGTCCCGTTGGCGGGCTGGAACACGGTAAACACGAGTCGGTCGGCCGGAGTCTCCACGTCCGAGGCAAGGGCGCGAAGATCAATGTCGCGGTAGGTGCCCGCGCCCGCGGCGATTTGGGCGGAAACGGCCACGGGCGGCTGGTTTGAGACAGTGCCGAACGCGTTGGTATCCGCCGCGCCCCAGTCGGCCAGCGGCAGGATCGGCGGGAAATTGGTCGGGGGAATTTCGGCCGGGTAAAGCGGCACGAAAAGAACGGCCAACGTCGTGTCGGTCACATTGGTGAGGTTGACTGCCAGTTTGCGATAGTTGGCGTTCGGGTTTTGTCCGGCCGGATTCGGGGAGGTTGGGAGCGGGACGGCGTTGCTTACGGCGAGGGACCCGCCGCCTTGAAGAATGCGCACCCACAGACGATCCGAGCCTTGGGTCAGCATGGCCGAGGCTCCGGACGGATCTATCGTCACCGCGCTGTTGGTATGAATGTGCATGAACCACCACACGTTGGCGGGCGCGCCGGCGCGGATTTCGTCCTGGACGAGCACCCAGCGACGGTTTCGCAAGAGCTGAATTCCACGCCAAACCTTTGACACGGAATAGGCGCTGGTCAGGTCCATAACAACCGCGCTGCGCTCGGCGTTTGGCTCGGAGGTGTAGAGGATGACCGGGGGTTTGGCGCCAACCGTTTGATCGGCGTTGGAACCGGGATTGATAACCAGGGTGTTGTGGCCCTCGGCGCGCATCCGGTAATAGGTCCAGCGCTGGGAACCAAAATAGCCCGGCAGGGCGTAATCGTCGCCGCCCAGGTCATGAGCCCAGCGGACGCCCAGGGCGTCGAGCACAAAACTGCCGGCGTCGAGATTGCCGTGGCTGGCGCCCAGCTCACCGCTCTTGGTGCCCACAAAGGTGGCGTCGGTGTCCTGCCACCGCGATCGCAGCGTCAGCGCATCTGCGGGAGCATAGGGGGTGGTGCCGGTCGGGCCGCGGAAATAGTTGTCGGGTTGCAAGCCGGTGGTTTGGGGGTCCGAACCGCGGGCATCGTACCAGAGCAGATCCAGCGGTTCGACCGACGCGTTGTTGCGCTCGTGCCAACTGAACTCGGGACGGCCATACCGGCGGGCAAGCCAGAAGAGTTGCGGCCCGCGCATGTTGCCCGCGCCGCCATCCGCGTAATTAAAGGACAGTTTTAGCGGGCCCACCATGTAGATCGGGTTCAGGCCCGTCTCCCACACGGAAGACACGGCGCTCAAGCCGAAGTCGGAGCCGAGGGCCGATTCGAGTCCGGCCATGAGGCGCATGTTGTAGTCGGTGGTGTAATCCCAGTAGCCGGGCCCCTCATACCAGCCACCGTTATCGGTCGTGTAATGGCGCATGACGAGCCGGGCCGAAGCGACCGCCTTGAACAAAACATATTCAGCCAGCGGTTCGTTTTCAGCGCCGATCGCCAGCGCGCCCAGAATCATGCCGCCGTTGCAGACCAGGTTCCAGTTGTTGGCCGACGAGGCGACCCAACTCGAGTTGTTGGTGTAAAGCGTGAGCGAGGGGGTGAGACCCTTGGTGATGATGGCGGTCCGGATCGTATCGCGCCGCGGCTGGGCCCAGTAATCGTAGAGCCAATCGTAGCCAATCGCGCATGCGTGCGTCATTTCCGCCGTGTCCAGAAAGTGTGCCGGATGCCAATCAGGAAAGTTGGTGGACGCCACCTGCTCCAGTTCGGCCCAGGCGCGTTCCGCGAAGATGGGGTTGCCGGTCATGCGCCAGGCCAGCCCCAGCTTGTACATCCGGTCGAGCACACTCCGGCTGACCGCGAGGATGGTCCCCCGGACGTCCTGGTTATAGACGTTGACCGGTTGAGAAAGCATCGAGCTGGCCGAATTGCTGACGGTGGCCCACCAGGAGGTGAGCTGGGGAACGGAATTTGAGGCTAGTGTTCGCTTGAGCCACTCGAACCGTTGGCTGGAGGCCAGCAAACGCGGATGCGACCCCGCGAGCGTGTCGAGGTAGTTGTTTTGAGCGGGCGCGGCGCGGTCGAGCCCTGCGGGAATGAGGGCGCTTGCGGGAATCACGGTGAAATTCGAAGCCCCCGGCTCGATCCACGCGGCCGCAAAGTGATCCGAACCCGTCCCGGCCTTGTGAAGCAGTTCGACGTAATACTTCGTATGTGCATTCAGTGCGATCGGGGCGGAAACCTGGCCCGGGAGAAAGTTGAACTGGCGGAGACCGGTGGGGGTGTTGTTCGAGGCGATGAGTTGTTTGGAGGCTGGATTCGTGTCGGGGCTGAGGAATAGCTGGGTGGCATGCGCGCCGGCGACCGCGAACGTGTAAGTTCCATCACGGGGCGGGAGCAGGTAGCCGGAGACACGCATCCCATAGTCCTCGGCCCAATCCGGCTGGAGGGTTTCGAAGCTGGTCAGAAATTCGCGGCCATCAGGCCGGGCGGGGTAGTTTGGTGCCGAAGTCAGGGCGGCAAGGTTGGTCCCCGGCAGATTGAGCCAGGTCTCGGCAAGAATGGATCCGGCTTCAGGAGTGGCGAGGGTTGGATAAAGCCGCTCCTGGGGGATGATCTGCTTCGGCTGGCTGGGGCTGGACCACGCAAGCTGGACTTGGGCGTTACCCGACCCTTCAATGAATTCAAGCACGATATTGTAGCGCTGGCCGGCCACCAGATTGATTCGACCGCACATTTCAAGGGCCGCCGCCGAGTAGGTGGTGCGCGCGAAAAGAAGACGGTTGTTCACCCAAAGCCGAGCGCCGTCGTCGGCCGTCACATGGAAGAGGTAGGTTTCGGAAAATGCCGGCTCAATCTGGCCCGACCAGCGCACGGAGAAGGTGTCGGCTCCCATCGTGTTGGTGGGGGCCCCGGCGCCCCAGTTGAAGTCCACGACGGGATCAATTCGGGTGGCCCGAAGGGTGCTGAAATCGCTGTTGTCAAAATACTCGCCGGTCAGCCCCGTGCCGGGGACGGCGGCGGGAGCCGAGGACAGTGTCGCCACAAGAAAGCAAAGAGCTGCAACGAGGCGTGTGAGGGGATGGTGGAGGGAATGCATGCTTGAGTTGGGCGACGGAGAGGTGATGATTCGCGCGCCTGGCCTCAGCCAGGAGGCGCTCCTGTGCGGCAAAAGACTGCGCAGGCGCTGCCCCCGTGAGGCGCGGCGCGATTCTTCGGCCGATGGAAGGGTACGCGCGCCGCACATGGAGGGGGAATGATCCAACGCCGGATTCCTGCGGGCAACGGGATTCGGTGGAGCTACTGCAGCGAGCCCCTTGGACCGATGCGGCGGGTCGCGACGTGGTTATCAAAGAAAATGTAATTGCGAACCCGGCCGTGAACCGGCTGCTTGGGCAAATCGTCCACCCAACCCGCCGTCGGAAAGGCGATTTGGTCCGCGTCCATCATGAAGAACACATCAGTGAAGGGACGGACGCCCGCGATTTCGCTCAGACGGTGGGGCGGCAGCGGGGGGTTGCCTTGGTAGGTGGGATATCCGAAAGGGTCGAACACGACGCTGCCGTCGGCGTTGGTGAGACCGGCTTGCCGGGGAACCGTGCGGACATAAACAATCACATTCGACATCGTGGTGCTGGCGCGGTTCTCGTTGTAACGTTGGTAGCCGGGGCAGAACATGGCGGGCGCCAGGCGGGTGACGTTGTCCGGCGCCTTGTACCCCATGTAAGTGGCCAGGTAATAAACGAGTTCGGACCGGCTGTTCTGGTTATAGCTGGTTTGCTGCCCGTGCCAGAGCCCAAACGAGGACCCCTCGCCGGGAGGAAGCCAGCCGTTGTTGTCGTCCACCCACATGTGCAGGGCCATGCCGGTTTGCCTGAGATTGTTCAGACAGCCGGTCTGCTGGGCCTTGCGTTTCGCATTGGCCAGGGCGGGCAGCAGCATGGCGGCCAGAATCGCTATGATTGCAATAACAACCAGCAACTCAATCAAGGTAAAGGCGCGCCGCCGGGGCACAACGCCTTGGAAGGAGGATTCTTTCACAGCACACATCCGAGTTTGGCAAGGCAGAGGGCGGCTCTTGCGATTCATCATTCCAGTAACAGTGGTTAAACTAACTACATTACATTCTAGTCTCAAAAGCCCGTAATGCGCAAGCCTAATGGGCACCTCAAACAGTGTTTTCCGGAATCAGCCCAAGGCTTGCGGCCCGGCGGAACCCAAAGCACCGACAGGGGCACCCTGTCAAGGCGCCCTAAGCGTCAAGGCCGCTCGCGGTCGGCACCGGGCCGCGACCCGTATCGGACTTCGAACCGCACGCAGCAGAAAGGCCAGCCCGGCCTGAAGCCGGAGGTTTTTCGGCCGGCACGCGTCAGTCCCAAGCCAAGGGTTCCCTGGCTAGGCCGGGAGCTTCCACGGCGCCCGATAGGGCCGGGTCAGCAGTTTGGACGCCTCGGTGTCGCCGATAATGGTTTCGGTCGCAACATCCCACTTGATTTTGCGGCCGACCAGCATGGCGATCAGACCGAGATGTCCCGGAATGGCCGAGTGATGAGCCGTCTCAACCGGTGTGATGGTCGGTTTGCGCGACTTGACGCAGTCCAGGAAATTGCGGTGGTGGCTGTCGGACCGATAGAGCTTGACCTGGTATTTCTCGGGCGGAATTTGGGCAAACCAGTCCGTGTTGGAGGCGTCAAAACCCCCTCGGTCCACCCACACCCAGCCGTCGGTGCCGATCCATTTGGTGCCGCCGCGAATGTCCGGGTGGCCGCCTGCAATCACCAGCTCCACATCGTTTGGATACTTGCAGGTGATCCGGTATTTGGTGCAGGTGTTCCAAACGGCGTCCTTGGGAGGAAACTCCCCGGTCCCTTCGACTTCAGACGGCCCTGAGTTATCAGCGTCCAACCCCCAGTGGGCAATGTCGCAGTGATGGCCGATCCAGTCCAGGAGCTGGCCGCCGCCGATGTTGTAGTTCCAGCGCCAGTTCATGTGGACACGCCCTTTGATGTAAGGCTCCATTTGGGAGGGCCCGATCCAGAAGTCGTAGTCCAGCTCGGGTGGCGGGTCCGAAGGCGTCATGAAGTTCTTCGTCCCGGCGAAATCATGATGGCCGGCGGGCAGGCCGACTTCGACCCGCTTGACCTTGCCGATCAAGCCGTTGCGGACGATTTCCGCGGCTTTGCGGAAGGGGGCCTGGGACCTTTGCCAGGAGCCGGTCTGCCAGATTCGCTGGTTGGCCTGCACGGCTTTCACGATGGCCTGCTGTTCGGCAATGGTGCGGGCGAGGGGTTTTTCGCCGTAAATGTCCTTCTTCTGCCGGGCGGCCTCGACCGCGGTGAGAGCGTGCCAGTTGTCCGGCAGAGCGAGCATGACCGTATCCAGGTCCTTTCGGGCCATCAGCTCCCGGTAATCCTTGTACGCCTTGCAGTCCTGGTTCTGGTAATGCTTGTTGATGCGATTGACCGCCGCCTCGAGGTGCTTTTGATCCACGTCGCACGCGGCCAGAATCTGGCAGTCTTTCTGCCCGAGGAAGGCGTCGGTATTGCCGGGCCCCATCATTCCCCATCCCAGCACACCCATGGTGATGCGCTCGGAGGGCGGCGGCTGGCCGCCACGGCCCAAAGCGGAGGCGGGGATGAGGGTCGGAGCCGCGACCGCCAGTGTGCTGGCGGCAAGAAAATGGCGGCGCGTGATGCGGCGGGCATGTTCAGATTGTTTCATGAGAGGAATGACGGCACAAAACGCGGAAAAATTCGAGCACAAAATCAAAGCCTGGGGCCCGGCGTCATCGCGGCAGCGTTAGCGGTTCCTCAGCCGGAAGAACAGGGCGGGAGTTCCGGCCGAAAGGTTGGTGGTGAACAGGACCGGCGCCGTGCCAACCGGCAGGGTGGCGGCGGTTTGCCACGAGTCGGGGGCGGCGGTGGTTGAGGTTTGGATCTCCAGTCCGGACGCCGCAAGGTATCCCCCGGCCGAGAAACGCAGCGACTGTCCGTTGAGAGCAACGGAATGGATGAGCGGGCGCGAACTCTCAAGCGCCGTCAGCCGGGCCGCAGCCAGGGCCAGGTCCCCCGACACCAGGTTGTCAAAAATGGCGTCCAGTTCGGCGGCAACAACCGCATTGCCCGCATGCGCCCGGCGCGACTGGTACACCCGCCAGGGCAGCGCAAGGTCATTGGTCGTCCGGGAAAAAGCAGGGTTAAGGTACTGGCGGCGGAAGTCCTGCAGCATCCCAAGGTCGCGGTAGCCGTATTCCCGCGTGGGCTCGACGATCGTGCCTTCGCCAAAGTCGTTCCACGTCACCACCTGCACCAGGGCGGCAGTGTTGGTAAAAGCCCGGCCAAGGGTCAGGCGGAAGGTGTCGCCGTTGCGGTCGTCCAGAAAGCCGTAGGAGGACCCGACCCCCGCCTGCTGATAAATGTCGTGAAAGCGCGGAAAAGCGCTCGAGACAAAGGCCGGCCAGCTCTCAACCGAGGCCTTTTGTTCAAAGCCGGCCAGGTAGGTGAGAAGCTGCGTCACCGATAGAACGCCGCCGTTGGCCTGGGTGAGCCACATGGGCGGCCAGTTAAACGCCCCGGCCCCGGCGGCGAGGCGGTTGTCCAGCGTGAAAAAAGCCGGCCGGAAGGCCGGTTCCAAGGCGGAGAAAAGGGTCTGCCAGTCGGCGCTGTTCTTGAAATACTGCGGGCCGAAGTTGAGGAGCACCGGTTGAGTGTTCCAGCGAAGATAATTCGGGGTTTGAAAATAGTTCGTCTGGGCGTAAAGCAGCGTGCGCTGCGCGTGGGCGAGCGCGTTGGCGGCCGTAATGAAGCCGCCAGCGACTTCCTGTTGGATGGTCCGGTCCTCGTAACACAGGCAAAACATGAGGCCGGCCTTTTCGGTCCAGGTCCGCAGCGCCAGGGTGCGCTGGTTGATCGTTCCATAATCGAGGTAGTTGTCCATCCCGTACCAGTCGGCGATCACCCCATCCACGCCGCCAAGCCGCATCAACAGAACATGGTATTCGAGAACGACCGGGTCGGCGGAATCATAGGGGCCGATAAGGGGATAGTACCAGGAAGCGATCGGACGGGTGCCGTCAGGGTTCAGCGCATCCGGGTTGTAATGGTTCATCGTCCAATGCCAGCCCCAGACGGCGCTGTAAGGCTTGGCGACATACCATGGCATGTAATGGACCAGCACCGGCTTCGATGCCGCCTGGACCAACGCGGGCAGCCAGAGCAGCAGCCAGAAGGCGGACCTCCACCGCCCAAAACGCAGCCGCCAAAACGCCGAACGGCCCCGGGCCCAACGCAGGCCAAGGCTCGAACGTTGAACCCCAAGCACCGGCCTCATTGCTGGAGGAGGCGGAGGTAGCCGGCGGGCGTGGCTGGCATGGTGACGGTGGTGGAGGTTTGAGCCCCGCCGGAGGGGATGCCTGAAACCAAAGGCGCAAAGTTCGGCGGGTTGAGCGTGGGCGACGCCAGCACGGTGTATGTTTTCCCGGGAGTCGAGTTCCACGTCAGGCTGAACTGGCGGGTTGCGGGATTGTAGTGCGTGGCCGTGATGCGGGGCGGCTCTGCCTGGGGCGCCGTGTCAATGAGCACAAAATTGTCGTAATAGTAGAGGTAGGGGATGCCTTCAGGCGCGCCATTGAACGCGAAGATAAGGGCGGGGTCGCCCCCGGTCGGGCATCCGCCCCAGGCGGTGATTTGGTCAAGGGTGACGGAGTACGTCACGCGCTGGAGGCCGGTCTGACCGAGACTTTGACGGCGTCCTTGGGCGACCGGCAGATACGTTGAGCCGGTGCTAAAGACCATGTTCATATAGTCGCCGTCGTTGCCCGCGGAATACACCGCGGCCATGGTCGTGTCCCAGCGAAGGGTGTAGCGCGCCAACTGCGCCGGGGACGGGTTCCCGGCCAGGACTTCCGCCAGTTTAGTGCCGGCGAAGGGGATGGCAAAATCGAACTGGAAATTGATGTTGGCGGGAAAGCTGTTGCTGACCTGGAGGGCGTGCGTGCCGTCGGTGACGGCAAAATCGCCGGCCGCCAGGCCGCCGTTGGTTGTATAGATGCCAGGAACGCCGTTGGACGCCGGATTATACAAACCGTTGGTGACAAATTGCGACAGTGTCGCGCGGCCCGTGACGGGGTTGCCAAAGAACGTCGAGACCGTCGGGTAAAGGTTGGTGGCCCCGCCCAATGGATTGGCGGGATTCTCGAAGGACTGGAGAGGGTAAACCACCGGTGTGGCGCCGGGGGCGTAAGTATCCACGATGCGAATGTTGTCAAGGTAGATGGTGCAGTTGGTGAATACCGGCTGGCGGGTGTCGAATTGGTCCGTGATAATCCAGCTTCCGCCCCACCACGCCAGCGGGCCCGACGGCGGCAGGGCGAGGGTGGCCAGGTCCAGCGGCGAGGAGAAACTGGCAACGCCATAGACCACACCGTTGTTGGTGGTCATCACGGCCCCGCCGAGGTTGAGGTAATTCCAATCGTGACCGAGGAGCGCGTGTTGATTGAAGTAGATGTATTGGTCGGCGTGCTCGAAGATGACGTCGTAACGCAGGATGTAACGGGCAAGCTGGTTCGAGCTTGCGGCATTCTGGATGGCCTGCGTGGCCAGCTCATCGAGCCGGATGCCCAGATCGTTGCCAAAGCCCTCCTGTAGAAAGGTCACGGCGATCGAATTGGTGCCCTCGGTCACCCGCGGGTCCCCCGGACTCGTGGCGGTATATACGCTGACGGTCACCTGCCCGTTTGCGGCCCGGCCGCCCCATTGGGTCCAGAGCTCGACATCCGCTCCCGTTGGCGAAATGACGAGCATGCCGGGCGCCCAGCTTTCAGTGAATTGTTCGAACCCTTCGACCACGGTGGTGGTTTGGGCTGGCAGCGGGATGGTGAGGAAGGCCACCACAGCCGCGAGGCCGAAACAGCGCAGGGTTGACTTCATAACGATAACAAAAGCGCGTTAACCCAAGCATAGGTCCAGGGAACGGCCTGTCAAACTGATAAGAATTTGCTTTTTGCGCACCTGCATGTACTCAGCGCTGCGCGGGTGATTCCACTGTCATGGAGTTCGTGCGCGATAGAATCGCAGTTGCAGCACGTTTGTGTCGGTAAAACTGGCCGCACCGTTGGAAATCGATCCAGAGGTGATGCTCAACCAATTACTGATAAGAATTTGCTTTTTGCGCACCTGCATGTAACTGAACTGATAGAGTTTCCAGAAATGCACTCCGTAATCACTACCGCAAGCAAAGTGGCGAGAATTATGAAAAAACAAATCCTAATGGAGTGGCAAAAGCCGCTCTCAACCAGCTCTTAACGCGCTTGAAACAATTACGCGCGAAACATGGCCTCTCGCAAGAGGCTTTCGCCGAATTGGCGGGTATGAGCTACAAGCACTACCAGGCCTTGGAGGCCGGACGAAAGCAGGAAGTCCGCTTTTCAACCCTGATCCGTGTCGCCGACACTTACGGTATCGAAGTTTACGAACTACTTGGCCCGAAAATCCCCCAAACGAATCTGAAGAAAACCTTCGTTCGACTTCGCAGGGGACGACCGCCGAAATCCGAAAAGCGGCAACAGCGGTCGAAATAGCTATCACATCTTAGATCATATAAAATAGACCTTGCTATCGGCGGTGGATTTTGACACAAGGGTTGCGGGCGGGACTGTAACCGGCCTCTATTTGCGACCCACGACTTCATACCCAGTCGAACCGCAAACAACATAACGGGATTCCGGTCACGACATCAGTCCTTCCTTCGCTGCATTCGCATCTTGTGTGCAGCTCTAAAGGCAACAATGAAAAAAATGAACCTGACAACCAGGTGGCTCGTCGCTGCTTTCAGCCTCTTGGGAACTTCGTCCAGCTTCAGCAGCACTAATCTCCTTCTTCTGACCCCAACCCGTTTTCAGGACGGCTCCATCCAGTTGAAATGGCAAAGCGAAACCGGCGCGGTTTATTCCGTGGAATCCATCGGCGCTCTCACAGAAGAACTTCAATTTATCGTCCGCGACGACCGGATTGTTTCGCAAGGGGCGCAAACCACGTGGCTCGACTACGGCAACGCCGCCCACCTTCCCCGCATTTACCATCCGATAGATACAGACGATCGGTACTACCGAGTGCGCAAAGTGGATCAAGCGTCCGGGCTGGTATCCGTTTCCATTCTTCAGCCCACGAACACGACGGTGTCCGGCGACGTGCCCATCGAGGTCGCTGTGAACACAACAAATGCGGTAGGATTGATTCGCTTGTTTGTGGACGGCCAGCCGGTTGACGACGAATTCGGCGTTGATACTTGGCAGTTCTCCATCAACACGACGGAGTGGTTCAACGGGCCGCACGTGATTCACGTCACTGCCGAATTACTCGGTGAAATCGGGACGACCGGCGCACCGGAAACGTCACAAGCGCATGTGGGTTCAAGCGCACCGTTGACGTTGAACTTTGACAATCTCATTCACGACTTCACCGTCGTGAATCCGTTCTTTGACCCGTACGACCCGTTTTTTCCTGAATTCCAGGTTGTTTATGCTGCATTGACTGAGGCGTGTGATTGGACCGTCGATATTGTCGATGCCAACGATGTTCCCGTGGACGGATTCGCCGGATCTGGAACTTCGATATATATCGAATGGGATGGCACGGATTTCTTCGGCAATCCTTTGCCGCCTGGGTTTTACGACTACATTCTGACGGCCACCAAACAGGGCGGCTCCTTTGCCATGCAATCCAGCAGCATGTCTGACGAGAACGCAATGACCACGAGATACGCAAGTGCGCGCCTCAAGAACAGTCCCGTGCTGATACAAGACACGGCAGAGCGCTCGGCGCAGATCGCTGCCATCAATCAAACACGAGCCACAGGGCCTGCTGATGCGATTCGGAGCATCAGAGTGCCACAGGGCGACGCCGCCTCTCAACGTGCGACCTTTGCCGTCACATCGCGTGTGCCGTGGTTCATGCAACCGAAGCCGGATGAAGCAGCGGCGGCGGATGAACCGTTCACCCCGATCATTCCGCCCATTCCTCCCCTCATTGAACCTGAGATAAAGCCAGCGGATTGGGACGCCCAGGTTGCGGAATATCTGCAAATGTCCAACAACATCGTTGCCAGCGCGTATGAAGCAGCGGAACAACTCAATTTGAAGCGTCAAGAACTCAAAGCTGCGCAGACTGAATCGAATCAATCGGCGATGCAGACCGCGGCGGATGAAAGCGGCGAGATTCTCTCGGCATTCGCCGCGAACTCTCAAAGCACTCGCAATCCCCGACGTGAAAGAGGACGCACACAAATGTCCTGGGTTGGCGGGATCGGCGTCATGTCTCAAGGGCACCATCCGAAGACGAATTCTGCCCCTTGGTCTTACGGGCCGCTAAACAAGGCCAATGTGATCGCCAAGTTATTCGTGGAACAAATGGAAAAGGGCCACAAACAAACCGGGTTTCCTTCGTGGAAGCGAAGTTTCCTTCTCACCGACGACCAGGTGAAAAAGACGAACGTCGTCGGCACGGGATATAGCAATGGTAACATCATCACGAGCAATAGTTGGTTCAACTCCCGAGCCAACATAGGCATGTTGGTAGGACACACCCTTGAGTACAATCCGCCGGGATGGCCACAAGGGATCTTTGGCCCGCTGGCAGCATATCCCTTGTACCAAACGTCGAATCCGGGAGGTTACACGTGGATTCCAGACGGGGAGATGCGATTTGGCAGCCAATACCTCAAGTGGATGGCGTACTACGGCTGCAACGTCCTGACCCGATCGCGGTGGTTTGGCGGAGCCAAAGACCATTTCATCTGGCCGCTCAATCCTTCCCTGAATCTGTATCTTGCCACAGGCTCCACCATCTACATGTATGATGAAATGGGCCGCCTTTGGGCCAAAGGAATGCAGGGCATCCTGAACGGAACCCCCATGAGAATGGCTCCGGCATGGGTGGAAGCTGGCCGTCGCTCACATGCGGAAGTCGCCAAGTCGCTCGCCATCGACACGATTCGGATGAGTTATCTCTATTGGGATGCTCGACAGGAAGGCGGCGCTTACACGATCCAAGACCGGCTTCATCCGTTTGAAGCCAACTTCAGCCTCATCGGTCGGAGTTACGAAAACCTCGAGTACGACGATCCTGTCGTTTATTCACCGTGATTGTCTCTGTGTCGATGATACGATTGATCGCGATTCTTCTGTGTTGCGCCGCCGCCACATGCTGCGGCGCATCTTACGACCAAGCCGTTCGCCAAGCGCTGCGAACATTGGGGGAGCCGATTGGTTACAGTCCCAAACTGAAGAGCGATGCCATTGCCAGCAATGCGCTTCCGGCGCGTGTCAGCGTTCACAAGGTCATTCCTCGCAAGTTTTCCGAGAACACGATGCAACAGGTGTTCAAGCTGACCGGCATCGACACGAACAGCACGTTCAAAGGTGCTACCGAAGGCGTCTTCGGCACTCCGGGCGTTCGTTACTACGGCAGCTTGGAGCAGAACCACACATTGGCTGTGATTCCTGCTCAAGGCTGGATGCATTACGAGCGGCTGGAAGCCATGGACGACAAGGGAAACAAAACGTTAACCGGCCCGAGTGAGGAGGAAACTCTCCGCCGAGCACTTGAATTCGCGAACGTCTTTGGCTTGAACGAATCCGACTTTGCGCGGCATCCGCTCAAGAACAGGTTGGACTACCTTTTCACCAAAATCGAAGGAGGCCCCGTCCGGCTGGAGCCGCGCGTCAAAGTACGCGGCGTCATGTTGCGCCGGGCGATTGATGGGTTTCCTGTAACCAACGGACGCTTGTACGGCGGTTTCGCCGTGGAATACGGCTTCCACGGGATGATTTACAAGTTCGAGCTTATCGCCCGCGCTACAGAACCGCTGTCTGCCATTCACGTCGCCCCTGTTTCCGAACAGTTAAAAGTGTTGGCCACTGGCAAGGACGTTTTTTGCGCTCGCTGGCCGGCATCCAGTGACGAATTGCGAAAAGACAAAGCAGCAGAACTGACGTTGACCTTGATCGAACTTGTGTATTTCGAGGATGCGCCGGAGAAGTTTCAGAAAATCATTCCGCCTTTGCTGCGTTGGGAAGGAACGCTCACGCACAAAGGTCAGGAACACACAGTGATTCTTTACACTCCCGTCAAAGAAGCGAAACGCGATTAGGCAACATCACAGATTTTCGGGTGCAGGTTTTGGCTTTGTCCCAAGCCCCATGCCGCTCCCCAAGCGACCTGCACCCGACTCCACTCTTGGCACCCAGTCGCTCAGGCGTGGCAGATTGCACAGCAGCTAAACAGTTGCTGAAAACCGTAAAAAGCGCTCAACAATCATATCGTCAATGCGCAGGGCCGAGATAAACATCCGCAATCAGGTACTTGAGATTTACTGATAAGAATTTGCTTTTTGCGCACCTGCATGTACTCAGCGCTGCGCGGGTGAATTTGCTTTTTGCGCACCTGCATGTACTCAGCGCTGCGCGGGTGAACACCGGGCTGGGCGGGGAAGACGCCGGGGCCAAGGACCCGGCGGACCTGGTTCGGTATGCCGCGCAGGATGACGACATCCGGCATTTGGGCGAGAGTGGCCGGCTGGCGGTGGGCGGGTTCCGGGAAGGGTATGTCTGAACTGATAAGAATTTGCTTTTTGCGCACCTGCATGTACTCAGCGCTGCGCGGGTGAATTTGCTTTTTGCGCACCTGCATGTACTCAGCGCTGCGCGGGTGAGGGAGAATTGGTTTTCGGACTCACCAAGCATGACGCGATCCTGCCAGAGCACAGTCCGGGGTGTCGACACCCAATTTAAGCGTTTTTCGTGGGG
>JARKQH010000370.1 GCA_029974925.1 Verrucomicrobiota bacterium | reverse complement strand
GCCTTCGAGGGCGGGGATTTCGAACGCGCGCTGCGCTGGTTCTGCAAGGTGCTGGAGTTCAATCCGGACAACGCCGCGGCGTGGGCCGGGCAGGTGCGCATGCTGCTCGAACTGGGGGAGCAGGAGGAGGCCCGGTTGTGGGCGGACAAGGCGCTGGAGCGGTTTCCACACGACCCGGACTTGCTGGCGGCCAAAGCCGTGGCGCTGGCTCGGGCGGGGGACCTCGAGGGCGCCCTCGCCTTTTCAGACAGCGCGATTGAGGAACGGGGGGATACGCCTTACGTGTGGCTGGCGCGGGGAGACGTGCTGCTGGCCCGGGGGGAGCGGCGGGCCGACTATTGTCTCGAAAAGGCCCAGACGCTGGCGCCGCGGAACTGGTTCATCACCTGGCTGGCCGCGCGCATTCGGTTCTATTACCGCCAGTTCGCGGCCGCCCTGAAGTTGCTGCAGCGGGCCCTGGAGGAAAATGCGACGCAATTTGTGCTCTGGCTCGAGCTGGGGCGTTGCCAGGAAGCATTGGGCCTGCTGGGACCGGCGCAGGTTTCCTTCAGCCAGGCGGCGCAGCTCAACCCCGATTGCCGCGACGCCGCGCTGGCGCTGGTCCGCCTCTCCCACGGCGGCGTGGGCAAACGCCTCGGGGGCTGGTGGCGGCGGCTTTTCACCTCATGAACAACCACAGCCTGGACCGGTTGCTCGCCGCGGCGAGCCAGTACGACGCCTCGGACCTGCACCTGGTGGCGGGGGTGCCGCCCGCGTTCCGCGTCAACGGCGAAATCATCATTGCCGATGAGGACGCCCTGACCGAGACGGAGGTGGCCCAGATGGCCGACAGCCTGTTGAACGACCAGCAGAAGCGCAAATTCGAGGAGGAATGGGAGCTGTGCATTTCGTTGTTGCACCGCGCCGCCGGGCGCGTGCGGGCCACGTTTTACCGCCGCAACGGCCACCCGGAACTGAGTGTCCGGTTCTGCGGCTCCCGCATCCCAAGCCGGGAGGAACTGGGGCTGCCCGAAAAAATTGACGACCTGGCGCGCAAGCCGAACGGGCTGGTCCTCATCACGGGCCCCACCGGGGCGGGCAAGACCACGACCCTGAATTACCTGGTGGACCTGATTAACAGCGAGCGGCGGTGCAAAATTGTCACCATCGAAGACCCGATTGAATTTGTTCATGAAAACAAGCGGGCCATCGTCGTTCAGCAGGAGGTCCTCATCGACGTGCGCTCGTTCAACCGCGCCCTGATCCATGTGCTGCGCCAGGACCCGGACGTGATCGTGGTGGGCGAGATGCGGGATCATGAGGCGATCTCGACCGCGCTGACGGCGGCGGAAACCGGGCACCTGGTGCTGGCCACCATGCACTCGCCGAACGTGCCCCATGCCTTGGAGCGCATCATTGGCGTCTTCGAGGGCAGCGCCCAGCGGCAAATCGTGCTGCAGCTTTCCAACGCCCTCCAGGGCATCATCGCCCAGGACCTCCTCCCGGCGGCGGACCGCACCCGCCGGGTGCTGGCCTATGAACTGGTGGTGGCCACCAACGCCGTGCGGAATCTCATCCGTGAAAATCAGCTTCACCTGCTGGAAAACACCCTTCAGACGGGGCGCAAAGATGGCATGGTACTGATGGATAATTGCCTCTATGACTTATATTGCCGCTGCCTCATCAGTTATGACACCGCCGTGAGCCGGGCGCGGCATCCGGACCGGATCAGCCGCCAACGCGCCTGAGCAGGCGCGAGACGGTCACCCCTCTGGCGCCGAAGCGGGCCCCGGCCCACTCCCAGAGGCACTTTTGGTATGCAATCAAGTGGACACAGCCTGGGCGGAATGCTCTCCCTGCTGGTGCTGGGAGCCGGCGGGCTTGCGTTCGTGGTCTGGACAATCGTGCGGGCGGAGGAACCGCTGCAGCGGCTGGTCAAATGGGTGCTGACGGCGCCCGTGCTGGCCGTCCTGATGTTTGTCGTCGCGCCCCTGGTGGGTCGGGGCGGTTATACGGCGGCATTCGGCGGCATGCCGTTAACCGCGGTCTGCGGCATCTTCCTGGCGATTATCTGGGTGCGGGACGTGGCGGGAGTGTTTGCCCGGCCCTTCACCAGCCTTTACGATGGCGGCAACGTGCCGCCGGAGCCGCGCCCGTTTTATTCCGTGGCGCAGGCGCGTCAGAAGCAGGGACAATACCTCGAGGCGGTGGCTGAAATCCGCAAACAGCTCGAACGATTCCCCACCGACGTGGAAGGCCAGTTGCTGCTGGCGCAAATCCAGGCCGAGAACCTCAATGATCTTCCCGCGGCCGAGTTGACCATCCAGCGGCTCTGCAACCAGTCCGGCCATGCCCCCCGCAACCTCGCCTTCGCGCTGTACTCCATGGCTGACTGGTATCTTCGCTACGGCCAGGACGCGGACTCGGCAAGGCGGCAGCTCGAGCGCATCATCGAGCTGTTTCCGGGCTCGGAGCTGGCCTTGGGCGCCGCGCAGCGGATTGCGCACCTGGCCGATCCCGAGATGCTAACGGCCTATTACGACCGCAAGAAGTACCTCGTGCCCGAAGCGGACCGCAGCTTCGGGCTGCGTCCGGGCAGCGCGCATTTCGCCCCGAAGGAAACCGAGCCCGGCCTCCGGGCGGCGGAACTGGTCAAGCACCTGGAGCAACATCCGCTGGACGGCGAGGCCCGCGAGCAACTGGCAAGAATCTACGCCTGCCACTATGGCCGGCTGGACCTGGCCACCGACCAACTCGAGCAACTGATTCAGCACCCGAATCAACCGGCGCGGCTGGTGGCACGCTGGCTGAACCTCCTGGCGGATCTCCAGATTCAGTGCGGCGCGGATTATCAGACGGTGCGGCAAACCCTCGAACGGATCATCGAGCGGGGCCCGGACCTGGCGGCGGCGGAAAACGCGCGCAAGCGGATTGACCTGCTGCGGCTGGAACTGAAGGGGAAGGAAAAGAGCCAAGCCGTGAAGCTTGGCTCTTACGAACAGAATATCGGATTGAAGGGCCGGCTACCGCACTAGCTTGAGCGCCACCTGCTTTTCAATCTCATGCGCGAGATTGAGATCGGTCCCGCCGCCGGAAGTCCGGGTTTGCACTACAATCCCGGTGACCTTCGGGTCCAGGGCCTCGATGCGGATGAACACATTGCGCTGGTTGACCTTGCCCTCGATAGTCCGGGTCAGGTTGGTCGCGCTGTGCAACGTGCTCTCGTTAAGCAGCGTTCCGTTGAACTTGACCACGTCCTTGGCCGCCTCGAACACCCGGTCCACCGGCCGCTCGTAGCGGCCCTCGACCCAGTCCTTGACGAACGGCACCCCGGCCTTGGTTCGGCCCGTGACGGTGCCGACACAACCCGCTCCGGCGAGCAACGCCCCAAGCAATACCACAAAAATCGTTGTCTTCATTTCCCTAAAGCAAGCCCCAATCCGCTTCGCCGTCAAGCGGTTTCCCATCGGTATCCCCACCAAGTCCCCTCAGAGTCGAACCCCGCCCCACGCCGAAGTTGACAAGGAGGGCCCACGAATCAGAATCGGGCGACGATGGACTGCCCATGAAACCCGGTTTTCAATTCCGTTATCCGGCGGCGATTCTTTTTCTGCTCGGCGCGGCCGTCGGCGCCGGCGCGGGCCCGGGGGGTGCGGCAGCGTCAAGCATTGCCACCAACTTTCTTTCGGACCACCCAGAGCGGTTGCTGGTCCAAAACCAGGCGTGGGGGGAACTGGGCTTCGACACGGCGGCGCACGAGCGGCACAAGGCGGGCGAACCCTTGCGCATCGGCCAGCACTCTTACGCCAAGGGCCTTGGACACCATGCCAATGGGCGCCTGGCTGTTTTGCTCGACGGCGAGTTCGACCGGTTCGAGGCAGAGGTGGGTCTGCAACCCTGTGGTGGAGAGGGAAGCGTGGTTTTCCGGGTGCGGGTGGATGGTCGCGAGGCGTTTGACAGCGGGGTGATGCGGACGGGAGACCCCCCAAAAACGCTCAGCCTATCCGTGGAAGGCGCCCAAGAGCTTTGGCTTGAAGCGCACGACGCCGGCGACGGAATCACCTGCGACATGGCTAACTGGGCCAACGCGCGCCTGGTTGGCTCCAGCAGAACGCGGGTGAACCAGCCGGGCGGCGAAGTGGATGTGGCCCCCTTTGGGCAGGTGGTGACGAGTGATCCGAAGCGGACCGACGGCTCGCGGGCCGACCGGCTGGGGGAGTATCGTGCCGAGGATGTATTCCTGGAAACGGAACTGCAGCCGGACGCCGGCGGCGGTTACGTGCTGAAACCGGATTCAGACGGCCTCGCGTGCATCGGCCTGAGGTGGCTCAGCCGGCGGGCCTTGAAAGAGCTGCGTTTAAAGATGGACAACCTGGAGATGGTAGCCGCGGCGCAAGCGGCGCGCCTGGAAGGCTGGTTTGGCGAATCAGCGTGGCAGGGGAATTGGGTGGTCTTGGAGGGCAGTAAATCGGTCGAGGACGACGAATTGGTCCTGCGGCTCTCACCCAAAGCACCCAAAGGCGGCCTGCTGCAAACCAGCAAGGTGCGCTGGCTCATTCCCACCGGCCACACCCCCTTGCGGGTTCGGCAACTCAAGGCCTATACGCGCTCGCGCTGGACCGACGTGGTCTTGACCGGCGAGGCGGAAGGAGTGCCAGCCACGGCCAAAGGCCAATGGCGGGTTCACAACGGGACGGCGGTTTTTCCGGACGGGCCATTCAGGGAGGGCGGCATTGGCTGGCAGGAGTGGGATTTGGCGCAGCCCTTGAAGCTCAGGGTGCGGCATGCCACCCCGTCGCTGCTCAAGGGCGACGCAACGGTCCTGCAGTTTCGGCTCCCGGCGGGCAGCGTGGGGGTTGGCCTCGAGGACCTGTTGACCAACGGCTGTGTTTATGTGCCCAGTCACGGTTTGTTCGTGGCGGTGCAGCCGGCAGGCGGCCCGGCACTCCGCCTGGCGGAATACAAACGCCGGATCGCGGGTCGGCAAAGCATCCTGCCGCAGGTGCGGCAACTGCCGGATCAAAGCATGGACCAGGCGATGGCACGAACCCATCACGAAGCCCAGCGCGCCGGTCCGGTCATGCTGTCGCTGTCCTGTGACAACACGAAATATGTGGTGGACCGCGACGGCGAGCTGCGTTTTCGCCCCGGGGACAGTAGCAACGGCGATTGGAACGCCGGGGCGGCCCGCATCCGACCCCGGTTTGGGGATGGAAGAGCGGACCGGTTCGAGCGTCGGCTCGAGGGCGGCTGGCTGCCGGTGCCGGTCATGCGTCTGGAGCGGGAGGGCGTGGCCTACAGCCAGAGAGTTTTTGCAGCGCCGGATGATGAGGACGGCACTGACCCGCTTCGTCTGAACCGGCGGTCAGTCTGTGTGGCGGAGTTCAGCGCAAGCAACCTGCAGCCGCGGGAAGTCGAAGCCCGGATTGAACTGGATTTCCGTCTGCCCGGACAAGGGGCTGCGCCTGCCAGGTTGACCCCGGTGGGAACGAACGAGTACACGGCGCACTATGGAGAATTTCCCGTGCGCGTCGTCGTTGCCCCGGTCAGTCCGCTCGAGGTCCAAGTCGAGGATGGAATCCTGCGCCTGGCAGGCCGGTTGCCGGCGAAGGGAAGGGTGGATTTGACGCTCTTTCTGGGAGGAAGTCCGAATGCGCCGCGAACCCTGGCGGAGGGGCAGCGGCTGCGCGCGCGGGTGGCGGCGTACTGGGAAAAGGTGCTGGCTCCGGCCACGCAAATCGAGACACCTGATCACGCCTTGAACGACGTGATTCGGTCCTCGCAGGTCCGCTGCCTGATTGCAGCGCGCAACGAGGCCGACGGCGCGCGGGTGGCGCCGTGGATCGCCGCAATGTCCTATGGTCCGCTGGAGAGCGAGGCTCATTCGGTCATTCGGGGAATGGATTTTCTGGGGCATGCGGAGTTCGCCCGCCGCGGGCTGGAATACTTCATTCACCGATACAACACCAATGGCTTCCTGACGACCGGCTATACCACCTTCGGCACCGCGTGGCATTTGTGGACGGTGGGCGAGCACCATCAACTGACGCAGGACCACGACTGGCTGCGGCGCGTGGCTCCGGAACTTCGCCGCGTTGGCGATTGGATTCTGCGGCAGGTCGAGAAGACCAGGCGGCTGGACCCGAAGGGCCGGCCGGTGCCCGAATACGGCCTGATGCCGCCCGGGGTGATGGCGGATTGGAACTCGTTTGCCTGCCACTTCATGATGAATGGCTACTACCACGCCGCCCTGCGCGAATTGGGCGCGGCGCTGGGCAGCCTCGAGGACGACCGCGCCGGGGCTTTTGTGCGGGGCGCCGCGGAGCTGCGGGACCACATTTTGCGCGCCTACCACTGGACCCAAGCGCAATCGCCGGCCTTGCCGCTGCGCAACGGAACGTGGATTCCGGCTTATCCGTCCCAAGTGCACAGCCCCGGCAAACTGGCGGATTTCTTCCCGGGAGACGACGCGGGGCGAAGCTGGGCGTATGACGTGGAATTGGGCGCACATCAGTTGGCGCCCACGGGGGTAATTGATCCACAGGATGCGGAGGTGTCGCGGATGCTGGACCACATGGAGGATGTTCAATTCCTGAGCGACGGCTGGTTCGACTACCCGGCGGCGGCCAGTGAAGCGGACTGGTTTAACCTGGGTGGGTTCGCCAAGGTCCAGCCCTACTATGCGCGGAACGCCGAGATCTACGCCCTCCGGGACGACGTGAAACCGTTTCTCCGGTCGTATTTCAACAGCCTGGCGTCCTTGCTCAATCCCGAGGTCCTGACTTTGTGGGAGCATTTCCACCATACCGGCGCGTGGGACAAGACGCACGAGACGGGGTATTTCCTGCACCAGACCCGGATGATGCTGGTACAGGAGCGGGGCGACCAATTGTGGCTGGCGCCCCTGGCGCCCGAAGCGTGGCTGGCGACGGACAAAAACCTCTCCGTAAGCAACGCTCCGACCCGGTTCGGGCCGGTGAGCTTCAGCATCTCCTCGCGCGCCGAGCCGCGGCGCGTCGAGGTGACGGTCCACCCCCCGCGGCGAACGCCGCCCAAAGCCATCGTGGTGCGGCTTCGGCAACCCGAGAAAACCTTGATAAGCCGGGTTGAAGTCAATGGCCAAAGACACGACGCTTTCAGCCCGGGTCTCCAGACCATCACTCTCGAGTCCGCCGCCGGCCCGTTGACGATCACCGCCTGGTATTAGCCCCGCCGTCGGGCGACGGGGGCGCGCGCCGCAAGCGGGCCGCCCAGGACTCCTTGAAACATTTGCGCATCGAAAAAGACCTCTGGGCGGCCATGGAGGGAGCCGACGCCATCGTGCTGGCGGTGCGCCACGCCCCCTACCTGGCGCTCGATCCCGACCAGGTGTTCAAGCGGGTGGGGCATCGCTTCGCCCTCATTGATTGCTTCTGTGTGCTGGACGACGACCAGATCCGCCGCTACCTCGAACTGGGCTGCGAAGTCAAGGGCATGGGCCGCGGTCATATCAAGCGCATCAAGGATGGCATCGAAAAGCGGGCCAGGCCCGGAAAGACAAAATCCTCGCACCAAACCGGACGACGGCCATGAGCCGGCAGGCGGTGTCGGCCAGCCCATCGGCCGGCGGCTTGTTGCGCGGCGCCGCTGGTTTACCTCGCTGAAGACGGGGCGGGCGTTTCCATGATTTCAATTCGGCCCGGCAACCAATCCGGGCCCGAAGGTCGGGCGTCAGCACCCGACTGTCGCACCCCAAGACACTGGCCTGGCCGCGCGTAGGGGGCAGCAGGCCCAACAGGAGGCGGATGGTGGTGGTTTTTCCCGAGCCATTCCGCCCCAGCAACGCAAACACGCCGCCGCGCGGCACCTCCAGGTCCAGTTCATACACGGCCGCGTGCCGCCCAAAATACCGCGTCAAACCACGGGTTCGAATGACTGGCTGCTCAGGTGTCAATTGGGGTCGCCTCCTTTCGGCTGCGTCCATTTGCGGAGTTTCTTCTCAAAGGCTTCCTGAAGTTCCTCGGGGCTGAAATCCATGGCCATCGCCCCCCCAATCAGGCCGTCCAGGAGCGGTTCCAGGCGGCGCCACCCCTCCTCCCGCGTGAACACCCGCCGTTTGCGGGTCACGAAAACCCCGCGGCCGGGCCGCGCCTCGATCAAACCGTCGCGGGCCAGTTCGGCATAGGCGCGGGCCACCGTGTTGGTGTTGATGACCAGTTCCTCGGCCAGCGCGCGGACACTGGGCAGGGGGCCGCCCGCCCCGAGCTTCCCGGTGGCCACCGCGAGCCGGACCTGCTCGGTGAGCTGCCGCAAATCGGGGAGTCGGAGCCGGTGCTGATATGGAATCAGAAGGCCATAAACCTTTTACTGTACTATGCGCTCAGTACAGTAACAAAATCCTGTCAATAGACCTTTCGGCTACTTGTTCCCGCCTCCCTTTCGGCTTTTCTTCACCGCGAGTCCGTGGCATAGCTCGTTCCGCTATGCGGAATGGTTCCGAAATGAAGCGGCGGGAATTCCTCGCCGGAATGGCTGCAGGTGTAGCGGCGCTGGCCACGGCGCAAAGCGTTGCGGGTGAGTCCCGGCCAATGGCGCGAAACAAAAAGAATCTGAAAGGTCTGGCGGAACCCCCCTTCCGCCCCCTGCCGTTGGGCTCCATCCGGCCTTTGGGTTGGCTCGAGCGGCAGTTGAGAATCCAGGCTGCGGGCTTGAGCGGGCACCTGGACGAGTTTTGGCCCGACGTGGGCCAGAGCCAATGGTTCGGCGGCAAGGCCGAAGGCTGGGAGCGCGCTCCCTATTGGCTCGACGGGTTGATCCCGCTGGCTTGGACGCTTGATGACCCCGCCCTCAAGGCCAAGGCGGAGCGTTACGTCAACCACATCATCTCCGCCCAGCGGGCCGATGGCTGGTATGCGCCTTTTCCCGCGGACGCCCAGGCGCGCCGGTACGACCTGTGGGCCATCCTGCTGGCCAACAAGGCGCTGGTTCAATACCACGAAGCCACCGGCGACAACCGCGTTCTACAGGCAGTGGAACGCAACCTGAAGGCCTTGGCCGCCGCCCTCGACCGCGCTCCGCTGTTTGGGTGGGGTCAGTTTCGCTGGTTCGAAGGGTTGATCCCGGTGTTTTATGTTTACGAGCAGACCGGACAGGAGTGGCTGCTCGATCTGGCCCGCAAACTTTTCGATCAGCGTTTCGATTACCAGGCCTTCTATCAAACTCCGGAGATCGCCTCGCCCACGCCCCGCCGCGGCCTCTGGACTTGGGAAAAGCACGTCGTCAACACCGCCATGGCCTTGAAAGCCGGCGGCCTGGCCTGGCGCCTGACCCGCGACGAACGCGACCGCGCTTTCCCCGCCCGCATGCTGGAAATCCTCGACACCTGGCACGGCCAGGTGACGGGGATGTTCACGGGAGACGAGTGCCTCGCGGGCCGAAACCCGGTGCAGGGCACCGAGCTGTGCGCCGTCGTCGAGGCCGTGTTCTCTCTGGCCCAGCTTCTGTCGCTCACCGGCGACCCCGCCTTCGGCGACCGCCTCGAGCGCATCGCCTTCAATGCGTTGCCTGCCACCTTCTCGCCCGACATGTGGGCGCATCAATATGTGCAGCAGGCCAACCAGGTCCAATGCACCATCAATCCGGATTGCATGTGGTCCACCAACGGCCCGGAATCCAACCTCTACGGCTTGGAGCCCAATTACGGCTGTTGCACCGCGAACATGCACCAGGGCTGGCCCAAATTCGCCGCCCACCTCTGGATGCGCGCGCCCGGCGACGGCCTGGCCCTCATGGCCTGCGCCCCCAGCGCCGCGCGCCTGACCCTCCGCGGCGTGGCCGTTCGTGCCACGCTCCAGACCGATTATCCGTTCCGCGAAACCCTGACGCTGACGGTGGACCCCGAGCGACCGGTCCGGTTCCCGCTCTGGCTTCGCGTGCCCGCCTGGGCCAGCGGGGCCACCCTGCGAATCACCGGCGCCACGCCGCGGACCCTCCGGCCCGGCGCTTTCCACAAACTCGAGCGCCAATGGAACGGGCCAACGGAAATCACCCTGCATTTCCCCATGCGCCCCAAAACCACCCGCCGCTATAATCAGGCCCTGGCCATCGAACGCGGCCCGCTGGTCTATTCCCTCAAACTTGAAGAGACTTGGACACGCGTTAACGCCGACAAACCCCATCGCGAACTGCCTCACGGCGATTTCGAGGTCCGCCCCGCGAGCCCTTGGAACTACGGCCTGCTTGTGGACGAAAACCGCCCGGAGGCCAGCATCACCTTCCAGGAGCGGCCCATCGGCGACAAACCCTTCTCCCCGGATGGCGCGGGGATTGTCGCCCAGGTCAAGGGGCGGCGTTTGCCGCAGTGGAAACTTGCGCACGGCTGGGCCGACGAGGTGCAGCCAACCGCCCAATCTTCGACCGAGCCCCTCGAGCAACTGACGCTGATCCCATACGGCTGCACCAATATCCGCATCACTGAGTTTCCGCGCCTGAAACAGTAGCGGAAATCCGGACCGCAGACTCCAGCGGTTGATTATGAGGGTGCGGCCAGGCACAACCGCGGCGTCGGGCCGCTGGAAAACCACGTGAGGGTGTGCTTCCGTGCCGCAAGCGCAACGGAAAGACTTCTGCGCTGGAAAAATTTGTCCCGAAAAAGTTCTTGCAATCGAGGCGCAAAATGCGAAGTTCAACGGCGTCTAATAGATCGCTTTGTCTTCCCAGGCATGGAAAGTCCTCAGTTGAACTCAGTTCAGTGATGATTTGAAACCCGATGAGCGGGAACAGTCCGGTGAGTTCAAGTTAGTCTAGGACGAAAGAGAATAGATGAGTTCGAAACTGTTTGTGGGAAACCTTTCCTTCAACCTGACCGAAAATGACCTCCAGGACGCCTTTGCGGCGCATGGAACGGTTCTCGAAGCCAACCTGATGCTGGATCGCTCGACGGGGCGTCCCCGTGGCTTCGGCTTTGTCACCATGAGCACCCCCGAGGAAGCCCAAGGCGCGATTAACGCGCTGCACGGCAAGGATTTGGGCGGGCGCGCCCTGACCGTAAACCTCGCCCGGCCTCGAGAAGAGCGGGCGGAGGGCGGCGGACGGCGTTCGTTCCCGCGTGGCGGCGGTGGCGGCGGACGTCGCGACCGATATTAATTGGTCCTCGCAGGATTCGGGAGGCTCGGGATTCCGAGCCTCCGTTGTTTTACAGGCTGCTTCTTTCCTGGCCGGAAATACCGGAGGTGGCCTGGCACTGAACCGGCCAGTCCACCATTCATGAAAGAACAGCATATTGAAGTCGAAGGCAGCATCCATGCGGTCCTCCCAGGCACCATGTTCCGCGTCGAGCTTGACAATAAACACCTGGTCCTGGCGACCATCTGCGGCAAAATGCGCAAGCGATGGGTCCGCCTCACCGTTGGGGACCGCGTCAAAATGGAAATGTCACCCTACGACCTGGACAAGGGGCGGATCGTCTGGCGGTTGCGCTGAGGCCCCGCCGGCGCCAGGGGGAAAAGGGAGTTTTCCGCGAAAATGGGATTGACCTCGGGCCGCAGGTAAAAAAAGCTGCGGGGACGAACACTATGATGAAGCAGCATCCGTCCCCGCCTCAGCTTTCCCAATTTTGTCTCCGGCTCCTTTGGCTGGCCGCGGCGGCCGCGCTGTGCGGCTGCAAAACCACCTCGCGCCCGGGCGCCCGGGCGCCGCGCACCGGTGACGAAATTGTTGTCGCCGGCCAGTTTTTCCACACGGGGGCGCGGGTCGTCACCTGGATGGACCCCGGTGGCTACGATGCCTACCGCGTCGAACGGCGCTTCAGCCCCCTGGACAAGGCCGATTGGCGCAGCACCTCGGCCGAGGTCAAGGACCTCACTTCCCCCAACCGTTACAACCTCCGACGGGAGGGCCTGACCGACGAAGAAATCGAGCGGGTGCGCGGCGGCGGTTGGGACCTGCCGACTCTGCAAAAGGTCGTGGACCAGTGGGTGATTCATTACGACGTCTGCGGCACCAGCCGGCAATGCTTCAAGGTCCTCCACGATATGCGAGGGTTGAGTGTTCATTTCATGCTCGACCTGGATGGAACCATTTACCAGACCCTGGACCTCAAGGAACGCGGCTGGCACGCCACCTCGTCCAACAGCCGGTCGGTGGGGGTCGAAATCGCCAACATGGGCGCCTACCCGCCGGGCGGCAAAAATCCCTTCGCCGAGTGGTACGCCAAGGATGCCGACGGCCGGACTCGCATCACCATCCCCGAGCGTTTCGGCGACGGCGGCATCCGCACCCCCAATTTTGTCGGCCGTCCCGCGCGGCCCGAGCCCGTCCGCGGCGTGGTGCAAGGCCGCGAGCTTGAGCAATACGACTTCACCCCCGAGCAATACGATGCCCTGATCAAACTCACCGCGGCGTTATGCAAAATCTTCCCGAAAATCCCGTGCGACTATCCCCGGGACAGCGAGGGCAACCTGATCACGCGGAAGATTGCGGACGAGGACCTTCCCAACCTGCGCGGCGTAATCGGCCATTACCATATCCAGACCAACAAGGTTGATCCCGGCCCGGCGTTCCAATGGGATTACGTGCTGGACCGCGCCCGCAAACTGTTGCGAGGGGGCCTCTCCGGCATGGCGGACCACGTGAGCCGGGGACACCTCCGCCCTCGCTGACGAGCCGCCCGCCCAGACCGCGGCAAAGGCCCGTGGCGACGTCATGACCTGGTCCGAACTCAAACGCCCGCGGTGGCTGGCAACCCTGGCCGCCTTGCTGATGCTCGGCGGCCCGCTGCCGGTGGCCGCCGAACCCTCGGTGCGGCTCGAGGCAGAGGGCTGGACGATCCGCAGTCAGGACCGAGCCATCATCATCAACCCCACCAACCTCGGACTGACTTTTCGGCGCGGCGACGTGGTCTGGCGCACCCTGCCTTCTCAAGCCGGCGAGGTAACGCTCGAGGCCGGCGGCCACCGCTTCACCCACGCCTTGCGCGAGGCATCGCGCGTTGAGTTCAAGCCGTTTGTCACCGGTTATTCCGACGGCGTGCGCCTGCAGCTCTCGGGGTTCAAACACAACGGCCGGGAGGTGGACGCCCTGCTCAGGCTGTCGGTGTCCCTCGAGCGCGACACGGGCGAGGCGCTCTTTGAAGCCTGGGCGGCAGAAGGCGAGGCCCGCGTCAAGGAACTGGTCTGGCCGCGCGGGTTCGAGCCGGAATCCGTCGAAACCACCATCGTCCCGTTCATGCAGGGCATGCTGCTTCCGAAAGGCTGGCCGCGAAAAGTTCACCTGTATGACTCGCTCGCCTACGGGCGCGGCCTCTACATGCCATGGTGGGGCGTGCAGCAGGGGCGCTCAGCGGCCATGGTCATTCTCGAAACTCCCGCGGATGGCGGCTGCCGTTTCGACCATCCCGCCGGCGGCCCCACCCGCATCGAACCGCGCTGGGTCCACTCCCTGGGACGATTGGCTTATCCGCGCCGGTTGCGACTTTGTTTCTTTGATCAGGGGAATTACGTGGACATGGCTCGGCGTTATCGCCGCCATGCCATCCAGACGGGAACGCTCGTGACGCTGAAAGAAAAGATCGCCCGGAATCCGGTCGCGGCGCGGCTCATTGGCGCCCCGGTGGTGCATACTTCGATTCTGAGCCATATCCAGCCCGAGTCCTCTTACTACAAGAAGGATGATCCGGCGGCCAATCACCAATTGGTGACTTTCGACCAGCGGGCGGCGCACCTCCGAAAACTGCGCGCGGCGGGAGTCCAACAAGCTTACGTCCATCTGGACGGCTGGGGATTCCGCGGCTATGACAACCTGCATCCCGACATCCTGCCGCCCAGCCCCGAGGCCGGCGGATGGGACGGACTCAAGCGTTTCGCCGAGGTGTGCGACGAACTCGGCTATCTCTTCGCGGTGCATGACCAATACCGCGACTTCTACCACGACGCCGCCTCCTACAGCGACGACCTCACGATCATCGAGGAAAACGGCTCGCGGCCGTTCATGCAGATTTGGTGGGGCGGACGCCAATCCATCCTTTGCTCGCAATTCGCGTCGGGTTACGTGGCGCGCAACCACCGCCGCATCCTCGCGGAGGGGGTCAAATTGCGGGGCGCCTACCTCGACGTGTTCGCCGTCGTTCCGGGGGACGAGTGCTACAGCCCCGATCACCCCGTCACGCGCGCCGAGTCACTCGCTTACCGCGGTCAGTGTTTTGACCTCATTCGCGACCTGGAGGGAGTCGTCAGTTCGGAGGAACCGGCTGACTGGGCTATGAAACACCTGCACCTGGTGCATCACGCCCCGTTCGCGTTGGACCCGAATCCCGGCAACGGGCCGGCCATGGGCGTGCCCATCCCGCTGTTCACACTGGTCTATCACGACGCCCTGGTCGTGCCTTGGAGTCTGGGCCGCGGCGGGTGGGGCATACCCGACGAGGATCTCGGTTTCCTGCACGCCCTGGCATGCGGCGGCGTTCCCTACGTCGCTCTCACGCCTGACCCGGCCCACCTTGAGCAAGTCCGGACCGTTTGCGCCCTGCACCGTCGCGTCGCCCTTGAACCGCTGGTCAGCCACGAATTCAGCGATGGCAGCCGCCGTCGTCAAACCACCCGCTTTGCCGACGGCACCACGGTGGAAGTGGATTTCGACACCGGCCAGCACCGCATTTCGCCGCCACTCAAGCCCGAGGAACTGAGCCCGCCGCCTTGACCGGCGCCTCTGGGGTGGAAAGCGCGGCCCCCCGATTTTTCCGCTGAAATTGCTTGAGAATCCGGCGATTCCTGCGATGGTAGGGTGACGCGCAGATAGTTGTATTCATGAAAGCAAGCTTCGTCCCCCCTGCCCTCTTTTTGATCGCGGTTTCCCTCCTGGCGGCGCTGGCAACGCAGGAACCGCCGCCGGCCGTCGAGGTTCCCTTCCGCCCCACGCCCGACTTTCCGAACCTGGACGCGGCGCCGGCGCCCTCACCCGCCGCGGCGGATGCCGTGCCGGGATCGCAGCCGGTATCAGGTCCCATCGCCCCCGCTGGCGGCCAGCCGGCCGGCGCGTTGTCCGGCCGCATCGTGTTCACCAGCGCCGGTCATGGGTGGGACTGGACGGGCAGCGCCTGGGCGCTCGGCCGCCCGCTTCTGCTGGAAATGAACGAGGATTACGGGAACCTCGACCAAATGACCATGTTCGCCATCTATTGTTTCAACGCCGGGGCGACGGTGGTTCCCTTCCGGCCCATCGGATTCCAGACCAACGAGGTCGTGTTGGATAACGTCAGCGCCGGGGTGACATGGAGCGGGAGCTGGAGCGACAGTTCCTCGACGGTTTACTACGGCCAGGCCGGCGCCCTGCCCTACCGGTTCGCCAACGTGTCCGCGACTGAAACCGCCACCGCCACCTACACTCCAAACATACCGGTGGCCGGCTTTTACCCCGTTTACACGTGGGTGCTGGCCGGAGGCAATCGCATCAACCAGCTCTACCGCATCAACCACACCGGGGGACAGTCCCTCGTGCGGGTGCCGCATCACATGGTGGGCAACGGGTGGGTTTACCTCGGCACTTACTATTTCAACGCCGGCAGCAATCCGGCCAAGGGCGCCGTCATCATCAGCAACCTCGGCGAGGGCGCCAGCCCTTCCGGCGTTGTCATCGCCGACGCCATCCGCTTTGGCAACGGCATGGGGGACATTGACCGCGGCGGGGGCGTCTCCAAGTATCCCCGCGAGGAGGAGGCTTCCCGTTACTGGATTCAACGCTCTCTCGGCCAGGGTCAGGACTCGGGAATTTACGCCAACGGCAATGTCACGGCGCCCCCGCGCATGGCTGTCGAGATGAACCGCCAGGCCGAAGGCAACATGTTCAAACGCGTTTATATCGGCTTTCACTCGAATGCGGGTGGCGGGCGCGGCGTCCTCGGCTTGTACAACAACGCCAGCCTCTTTCCCGGCACCGCCACCTCAAACCAGTTCCGACTCGCCCAGCTCACCGGGGCCGAAATCAACAACGACCTGACCGGCATCCCGGTGCCGCCGCTCGAAGTCGCGTGGTACAACCGCGGCTCCAGTGTCACTTACGCTCGCAGCGACTACGCCTTTGGCGAAATCAACAACTCGGTCATCAACAACGAATTCGACGCCACCATCATCGAGGTCGCTTTCCATGACAATGCCTCGGACGCCCAGTTGATGCGCGACCCCAAAGTCCGCAACTGGGTGGCTCGCGCCTCCTACCAGGCCGTGCTCCGGTTCATGAACGAGTTTGACGCCGCCCCCCTCACTTTCATCCCCGAGCCGCCGGTCAACGTCCGGGCCCTTGCCACCGCGGAGGGAGTTCGGGTCTCGTGGTCTCCCCCCATCGCCCAGGGCGGCAGTGGCACGCCCACCGGCTACGTCGTCTATCAGTCCACGGATGGCTACGGGTTCGGCAACCCCATCACGGTCAGCGGCAGCGGCACCGTGTCCCTCCTGGTGACCAACCTCGACGTGGACACCGATTACTACTTCCGCGTGGCCGCGGTCAACGCCGGCGGCGAATCCCTCCCGTCTGAAACCGTCGGCTGCCGCCGCGCCGCCAACCCGTTATCCAGCCGCATTCTGTTCGTCAACGGCTTCACCCGTTTTGACCGCACGCTGAACCTTCGCCAGTCCCCCTACGCGCAGCAATACAAGCCGCCCGGCCACGACAACAACTCGGGCGTGATTGATCGGGTCATGGCGCGCCGCGCCAACGCTTTCGATTACGTCGTGGACCACGGCAAGGCCATCCGCGCCTCCAGCGCCATGGGTTTCGACTCGTGCCAGCTTCAAGCGGCAACCAACGGCCTGGTGCCCTTGACCGATTATTCCATTGTCGTTTGGGCCTGTGGCAACCAATCCACCGCCGACCGCACCTTCAACCCCCTCGCCCAAGCCCGCGTTTCGGCCTTCCTCGCCGCCGGCGGCCACCTGTTTGTCTCCGGTTCGGAAATCGCGTGGGACTTGGACCGCGCCTCGGGCCCCAGCGCCGCGGACCGCGACTTTTTGCGCAATCGCCTTCATGCCTCGCTGGGGAACAACACAAACGACAATTCGGGGGTTTACACCGTCGCCCCCATCGCCGGCCTGCTTTTTTCCGGCAACCCTTCAATGTTGTTTGATGATGGCAGCCGCGGCATTTACTGGGTTGGCTATCCGGACGCCGTCACCCCCCACGGGCCGGGCGCGGCCGCAGTCTTGAACTACCCCGGTTACAGTGGTGGCGCGGCGGGCATCGTCTATGACGGGTCCGCCGGCGGCGGCAAGGTCGTCTATTGGGGGTTCCCCTTCGAAACGGTCACCAGTTCCGCCGCGCGCAATGCGTACATGGGCGACATCCTCAAGTTCTTCAGCCGTCCGCCGCGATTTGAGGCCGCCAGTCTCACGCCCGACCACCGTCCGGTTCTGCGGTTAAGCGGCGAGCCGGGGTTGACGTATCGCGTCGAAATCTCGACCGATTTTGTGAACTGGTCTTTCCTGACCAATGTCGTGAACAGCGCGGGCGTGGTGGAGGTCACCGACATCCCCGCCAGCAGCGGCCAACGCTATTATCGCGCTCGCGTGGTCTTTTAGCCCTCCGGCCGGCCGCGCAGCGCGCCGTGCGGTTGCCTTTCTACCATCCCATCGTTCAGCGGATTCGCTCCATCCCGGGCGTTGTTGGGTCGAGGCATCCGGGCGGGGCTCCGGGCTTTTGCAAGGGGGCGGGAGGGGTTTATTTGGGCGCGGCGGGCCGCTTGGGCTGAATTCTGCCGGAGAACTCGAGCACCTGGCCATCGGCGAGAAGCCGCTGGCGCAATTGGGCGTAGGGCACCTCCTGAACCGGGATGGAACGGTCCATGGCCAGGCTGGCCGCGGTGGCCGCGGATTGGGCGAGGATCATAAAGACGGGTTCCATGCGGATGGAGCCGAAGGCGATGTGGGAGGCGGAGACACAAACCGGCACCAGGAGGTTGTCGCATTGACCCGCTTTCGGCACCAAGGCTCCGTAAGCGATTTCGTAGGGCCCCTGGGTGGAGACGCCGATATCGCCTTCGTTCTGCACGTAACCCTCGGGCGTGATGTAACGTTGCACGTTGTGGGAATCAATGGTGTAGGAACCCATCCCCACCGATTCGGGCGTCGGCCGTTTTTTCAAGAGCTCGTTTTCGGTCATGACGTGCTTCCCGATCATGCGCCGCGACTCGCGCACGTAAATCTGGTGCGGCCATCCGCCGTTGTCCTTGAATTCGTCCCGGGCCAGGCCCCAGCGGCGCATTTCCTTCTGGACATCAGCCGGCACGCGCGGGTCGTTGGCGATGAAATAGAGCCACCCTTTCTGGTAGGTCTCGTGTTCGCGCAAGATCTCGCGGCGCCGCTCGTAACTGGCCTCGGGGTAATCGTAGTTCATTCCGATGTTGTCGGTGCTGAACGGCCCGTGGTTGTTCGAGTCGGTCTTGCGGTTCGGGATGGGGTCAAATTTGTCGAAGGTCTCGCGCCAGCCGGCATTAAAGACCCGCAGGAGCAGTTCATATTGGGCGGGGTCGTAACCGTCGGGTTTGGGCCACGGGATGCGATTGTCGGGATGATCGGTGGCGCAGAAACGATAGCAGTAAGCCTGGACCCGCTTGTCGCCCTGGCCGTATTCACCGGGCGGTTCGGTGCTGATGCGCGGCAACACCCCGCTGGCGGGGTCGCCCGGGACGACATACGGGCTGATCTTCTCCTTCAGGACTCCGAAATGGTGGCGGTGATGCAGCACCCCGGTCTGCACGCCGTTCCACGTTTCGCCGTAAACCGACCGGGCTTCGCGTCCGACATGATATTCGACACCGGCGGCCGCCATGAGGTCACCCTCGTAAGTGGCGTCAATGAACATTCGTCCGGCATAGGTTTTTCCGCTGAGCATGGTGATGGACGTGATCCGGCCGTTTTTCTTTTGCACGCCCCTGGCGCGGTCGAGCCATTCGTCGCGGTCCACGCGCAGATGGTGTTCGCGGACGAAATCCTCGAACACCTGCTCGGCGACGTGAGGTTCGAAGATCCACATGGTGCGGTTTTCGCCGTCAATCGCCGGGGTGCCCTGTCCTTTGTTGCCGTATTGCTCTTTTTTCTGCCAGCGCCAGGCCTCCGGGCGGTCGTAGTGTTGCCAGATGCGGTGGTAGAACTCGCGGGCGAGGCCGCCGATCACGGATTTATCGCCGGTGTCGGTAAAGCCAAGGCCGCCGCTGGAGAGGCCGCCCAGGTGTTTGTCGGGGCAGACGATGACGGCGGATTTGCCCATGCGTTTGGCCTGCACGGCGGCGATGACCCCCGCGCTGGTGCCGCCGTAGATGATCAGATCGGCCGTGGTGGTGGTGGCAGGCAAGTGGGGGGCCAGACCCAGCCCGGCTGCAATCAGGAGGCAAACTCGTTTCATAGGCGGAGACGGGATTGATGGTTCAAAAGGCGTCAGGGCGAAGGCTGTCAGGACGGCCGGCGGCGTGGCCAAAGGCGCAGAGCTCCTTTTTGTTGGCGGAGAGGCGGGTCAGGAACAAGAGATGGGTCAAGGGCGGCAGGTTTTGCTTGAGACGGGGCAGCAGGGCGCCGGCCGAAGCGTCTTTGAGTTTGAGGGTGACGACAAAGTGACGGCACCAGCGTTTTTGGAGCCAGCCGAGAAGCAGCTCGGCGCTGCGTTCCGGGGGGGCAATGACGTCGCACAAAAGCCAGTCCACCGACTGCCGGGGTTCGAACTGGAATGCATCGCCGCGCAGAAAGCGGAGGCCGGGATGGTCCATCAAGTCGTCGCGCAGGGGGGAGCGGTCCACGGCCGTGACTTGCGCGCCGCGGTTGAGGGCCACGTAAGTCCAGCTTCCGGGCGCGGCGCCGAGGTCCACGCACGTTTCGCCCGGTTGAATGGCGCGGCCGAGTCGGGTTTCAGCTTCGACGAGTTTATTGAAGGCGCGGCTGGGCGCCTGCTTGTCGGACGCCGCCGGCACATCACCCTTGGGAAAGGGGGAAAGGAGGTGGCGTTGCGCGAAAGGCAGGGGAGCTTGGGCGACCGAGAGAAAACCGTGGTTCGGGCGGGTCAGCAAAAGTTGGACGAGAGAGTCGTCGGGCGTGAACGGAACAGGCTCGGGGCGGAGGTGTCGCAGCAAGTGCCTGCGCTTCTGGCGCAGCAAATCCACCATGGCTTCGCGAATGAGGCGGCAGCGGTGTTGTCCGGCGTCGGGACTGGTTTGTCCACGCGGAGGCGGAGCCAGCCGTCCCGTTCGGTGTTTGAGGCTGTGCCAGGCCCGGGCGCCGATGTGGTGTTCCGTGCGCTCTCCGTAGTGAGGCACCACGTGAAGGCTCCAAGGGTTTCCTTCAGGGACGAGCTGGACGAGAGCGGGGAACACCGCCGCAGTCCAGGCGCGGATGGAGTCGGCGCGGACCTCGCGCACATCGGGAAGGAACTGGCGGCAGAAGGCGAGATGGGGCAGGGGGTCATGCGGTCGGAGTTCGAACTCGAGCTCAAGGAGGGCCGGGGCCTGCGGACGGACGCGGGCTGAGGGGAGCGATTGCGCCACTTCGGCGCGAAGCTCCGTTTCGGCGTCTTCAGCCCAAAGGATCAGGTGCATTGGTTTTGGATGGCGAACGGGGCGGGCCTTTGCGCCGCCCTGGCCAGCCGGCGCGGGCAGGATTAATGAGTCTGCCAAAAACTCAAGAAAGGAGTTGTGCTGGCGGGGGATTTGGGCTTAATGAGTGACGTCATTTTAGCGATTATGAAAAACTTCACACGCCGCGATTTTCTTAAAAGCACTGCCTTCACCGGCGCCGCCTTGAGCCTGAATGCATTGACATGGGCCCGGGCTGCGGGCGCGAACGAGGACATTCGAGTAGCCCAAATCGGATTCCGAGGGCAAGGTTCGGGACACATCAGCACGTTGCGCCGGCTCAAAGGGGTTCGGGTGGTGGCCTTGTGTGATGTGGACCAGCGGGTGCTGAGCCGGAAAGCCGAGGAGTTGGGGGGCGGAGTCAAGACCTACACGGATGTGCGGAAACTCTTGGAAGACAAGGAAATAGACGCCGTTTCGATCGCCACGCCGAATCACTGGCATGCGCTGGGGACGATTTGGGCCTGCCAGGCGGGGAAGGACGTTTATGTTGAAAAGCCGGCGTCGCACAACATTTTTGAAGGACGGAAGATGGTGGAGGCGGCGCGGAAGTACAAGCGGATTGTGCAATGCGGGATGCAATGCCGGTCGTCGGTGGGGTTGCAGGAGGCGGTGGAGTATGTCCGGAGCGGCAAGCTGGGCAAGATCGTTCTGGCCCGGGGTTTCTGTTACAAAGGGCGCAAGAGCATCGGGATGGTGGACGGGCCCCAAACGGTCCCGGATTACATTGACTACAACCTGTGGTGCGGGCCGGCGCCGGATGCGCCGCCGCGGCGGAATGGGAGCAACGGGCCGGTGCATTACGACTGGCATTGGTTCTGGGACTACGGCAACGGCGATTACGGCAACCAGGGGCCGCACCAGGTGGACATCGCCCGGTGGTTCCTGGGCGAGAACGCGATTGCGCCGTTCTCGATCGCGGTCGGGGAGCGCCTGGGGTACAAGGACTCGGCGGAGACGCCCAACACCCTGATCGTTTATCACGGATACAAGATCCCCATGATTTTTGAGGTTCGCGGCCTGCCTGAAAACAAAGCCTCGCAAACGGGTGAGTGGAGAATGGACCGTTTCAAGGGCGTGAGCATCGGCAACGTGATTGAATGCGAGGGCGGCTATGTGGTGGTCCCGAGTTACACCGAAGCGATCATTTACGACAAATCCGGCAAGCAGATCGCGAAGTTCGACGGCCGGAAGAAAAAGGACACGGCCGAGGACGTCAAAACGCCGACCGGCACGGTGGCCGAGTCGGGGGGCCATCACGGCAACTGGATTGCCGCGATTCGGAGCCGCAAACCGCAGCAATTGACCGCGGAGATTCTCGAGGGCCATTTGTCCGCCGGCCTGGTGCACACGGGGAACATTTCCTACCGGCTCGGCGCGCACAAGCGGCCGGGTGAAATCCGGGAGGCTTTGAAGGACACCCCGGGCATGACCGACGCCTTTGACCGCATGGCGGCGCATCTGGATGCCAACGGGGTGGACATTGCCAGCGAGCATTTGCAGCTCGGCCTGCCCCTCAAATTCAATCCCCGCAAAGAGCGCTTCGAGGGCAACGCCCAGGCCAACCAGATGGTCTC
>JARKQH010000354.1 GCA_029974925.1 Verrucomicrobiota bacterium | reverse complement strand
TCCTCATGGCCGTGGCTGTGGCCGCTGCTGCGAAAGCTTGAGGCGGTCTCTCCGTGGCTGTTCTGCAGGGAAAACATCAGCTCGGAGTAAAAGGGCGTGGGCAGGAGCCAGGCAAGACGGCCCCCCGGATTGCGCAAGCCGTCGGGGCCGAAAAAGCGGCCCAGCACCAGCGGCGTATCCACAAACGCCCACGTGTGCGGGTGGGTTGGGTTCTGCCGCCCAAACTCGGTGTAAATCTGGCCCGCGCGGAGCTGCAGCCCCGCCGGCAGGGAGAGAGTCTCCAGCCAGGCCTCCTCAAGCTCGACGTTGGATTCTCCGCCCGCGTCCACCTGAAACAGGATGTTGGCGTTTCCGCCGAAATACGGGTCCACCGCGCCGGCGAAGCTGGCCTCCACCCCCTGAACCGTGAACCCCCGCTGGTTGGGATCGTGTCCCCCAAGCTGGGTGCCCCCCGCGATGTCGTCCGCGGTGGAACCGCCCACCGCAAAGGTGCCGACCAGCCCCAAGTCCATATAAGCGCTCCCACGCTGCAGGCGGATGGGGTCAGCCGGAGACCATCCCCTGGCCGGCGCAACATCGCTGGCAGGTGCGGCCGTTGCCGGCCCCGGGGTTTCCCGTGCAGACTCCCGCTCCGCCCGGCCTGCTAAGGGCTTCGCCGGTTCCGCAGGGGTGTTGGGTCCACCCGATTCAGGCGGCTGCGAACCCTTTAGGGCATCCAGTTGCTGTTTCAGGGCTTCGATTTCGCGTCGCTGCTCCGCCTGCACCCGCTCGAACTTGCGCTGCAGTTCCTCAATTTGACGCCGAAGTTGCTCCGTTTCATTTTCCGCCTGCGCCCGCCAGCCGGTGGCGCCTGCCAAGATCACTGTCACTGCCAAAACCGATGTAATTCTGCTTGGTCTCATAAAACTCCGCTGCACACCCGCGTCCTTGGGGACGCGGAAGATTCCATTAATAACGAACGATAAGCCGACCGATGGGGATCGTTCAGCCCAAGGGCGGAGCGCGGCTGGGGGACAGCCGGTGATCCACCGCGCACACCAGCAGAGGGTGTGGCGTGACCACCGCGACAACCAGCGTCTCGGGAGGAAGAATCGCCAGAACGGAAGCCGAAGGGGCTCCAGCATGGCCCGTGGCAAAGCTATAAAGGAAACAAGGATGGTCCCGCCCCTGGGTGGCCTGACACTCGGCCCGATGGTGGGCCGCATGCACTAGCGCGGCAATGGCGGTGTAAACCACCATCACGGCCAAGCCAAGCGCCAGCCCCTTTCTGCCGGCCGACCCCCGGCCAATTCTTTTCAAGGTGAATTGCACGAGCGAGTTTCCAGCATGCCCTGTGCCGGGCGCGAGGCAAGCCGGAAAACGGTTTTAAGAACTCACGGCAGGTTAAAACGCAGGTCGTGCTTCATTTTCTCTTCATTTATTTGCGAGCCAAGACCTGCCGACAGGGCGCAGAAGAAGCAGATTAAGCCTAAAACCAATCAGCCTCTCCTGCCGGAAAATACGGACGAGGGCGTCGGGAGAGTTGCCGATGAACCTTGTGAATAACTTGGGGCTGGCACCGAATCAGCCTTGGAAGGAGTGTTACATAACCAATTGGGGCTTAGCGTGATTCAGGCGATTCAGGCGGACGGCCAATGACGGAACAAGGGTGTGTATAACTGTGAAAAACTGTGTGAAAACAGTGTGGAAGTGGCTCGGAATAAGGTTAAAACGCGTTTGAAAAAGATTGACTTCTTGGAACTTCCAAGGCTAGTATGATGATACCTTTCGAAAACTCTGAAAATATTATGTTGTGCTCCTCCCAGAGTGTTGTCACTCGGAAGATGGCGAAGATGGTGCTGGCCGTGTCGCCTCTTTGCCTGACGGTTCTGCTGTGCGGTCAGACTGTGGTTGCCGATGTTCCCGCTCCCGGCATTCCTCAACCGGCGGAGTGGACCGCAGGGCCCAAGACCGTCAATCTGGGCAGCATTGCTGAAATGCAAGTGCCGGAGGGGTTCGAGTTTACCGATGAGCAAGGCGCCCGGTACGAGTTGGAGCGACAGGGCGAACCGGCTCCGAGCGGTTTGTTGGGGGCGTTGCGTTACCGCAACAGCGTAGCTTGGATCAGTTATTTGCCCATTGGCCACATCAAAGACGCTGAGGCCACAATAGACGCGGCTGCCGCGCTGGAAGAACTCAAGCAGCAGGCTGAGGCTCGGAATGCCGTGTACCGCAAACTCGGCAAATCCCCCGTTATGAACCTGGAATGGGATGCCCAACCCGTTTATGACGCTCAAACCAAGTGCGTGGAATGGTCCCTTCGGGTTGAGACGCTTGCGGGCGCAGGATTCAACCACCACTTCCGAATCCTCGGCCGGAAGGGCGTGATCAACGCGGTGGTTGTGCGGCCGTACCTGAATTCCACGGACCTAAACCGCTTGCGAGAGGCCGCCCGCGGCATTGCGTTCAAGCCCGGCGAGCGCTACGCGGATTACTCGGACGGGGACGCCTTGGCCGGTTATACCATCGCCGCCCTGGTTGCCGCCGATCCGGTCAAGCTTGCCCAAGCGGCCGTTGCAGAAGCCGACACGGGCAGTCTGCGGACGCTGTGGATCAGCCTCGGCGTGGCTTCCGTGGTTCTGTTCGCGGCTCTGATTGTCGGCATCGCTTTGGTTCGTTCCTTCCGTCGTCACCATGGCTCCGCCGGCACCCCGGCGCCGGTGCGCTTTGAAACGGCACCCGCGCCCCAAGCGGCCCCCAAATCGGCCACCGGCAACGGCAACGGCTCGCCCGCAGCCAAGCCCGTCAGTTTCAGAAAGCCCGCCGCATCCCATGCGACGCGCAACGGTTCACCGTCCAAGGCGGTCAACGGCTCCCAGCGCCGGCGTGCGTTCGATTACAACCGCTATTTTGCCGACCTGATGTCGAGCGTGTCGAGCCATGGCGCCTTGCCTTCCGAGGCCACGCTCAGGCTGCGTCAGCCGGCCGAAACCAGGGTGGCGGGGGCAGCGCTTCCAGCCGTCATTCCCGCCGTAACCACCGCGCCTTTGGCGGATGTGCAAGCCCAAATGATTGCCAGCCAAAAGAACCTCATCGAGGACCAAAGACGCCTGATTCAGGAGCAAACGCGCCTGATCGAAGAAAAAACCCGGCTCATCGCCGAGAAAAACGCGCTGCTGAAATTGCAGTCTGAGTTGATAGACAACAAGTTGCTATGATTCGGCGATGGTCAAAAAAATCCAAAGAAAACCCTTGACTTTTTCGCGGAAAAACCCTAAAAGTTACTCAACAACTAGCTAAACCTTAAACAATTTATGAAGGCTCCCGTAAACAAGACCTTCGGGAAGGGGTTGATCCTCCCGGTTGCATTGGCTGCCACAGTCATCTGTCTGGGTTCGTTAAACCGTGTTGAGGGTCAGATTTATACCTTAACCGACAACAACTCCATGGCGCAGGTTGATGTCGGCAGCCAGCGCGGGATGTTCAATTGGTCCATCAACATGCCGGATGGCTCGTGGCAGAACCAGTTGAACCAGCAATGGTTCTGGTACCGCATTGGCAACACCCCCGAGCAATCCATTGACACCATCAGTGCGGCGGTGGTGTCCCAACCCAACTCCCGCACACTGACCAGCACCTACGCCAACAACCAATTGACGCTGCAGGTGACTTACCTCCTGAGCGGTGGCACCGTGGCCAGCGGTATTTCGGACATTGGGGAAACGATCTCCATCAAGAACACGGGGACCACGCCCCTGACCTTCTCCTTCTTCCAATACTCGGACTTCAACCTCGAAGGCGTGTTGGGGGATCAGAAGGTGACGTTGGGCAAGAACCTTCGCGGTCTGTGGAATGAGGCGTTCCAGGAAAGGGTGACCAACGGTTATGGGTTGACCGAAACCGTGACGACCCCGGGCGCCAACCACGGCGAAGCGGCGATTTTCGACAGTACGCTGATCAAGCTGAATGACAATGTCGCGGACAATCTGAATGACGTGGGCGTCAGCCCGGTGGGGAACGCCACGTGGGCGTTGCAGTGGGACTTCTACATCCCGGTGGGCGGATCGGCCATCATCAGCAAGGATAAGTATATCCGGGTGCCGCCGGTGCCCGAGCCTTCCAGTCTGGCCCTGATTGGTGTCGGGCTGCTCGGCTTGTTGATGCGTCGCCGAAGTGCTTGATTCCCGCGTTGACCGTAAAGTTTCAAGGCCGATTTCGATCGGCCTTTTTTTTTGCCGGCAGGCCCCGCCGGGTCTGTTTCCGAGCAGCGCTCTCAGAGCTGCCCATGAGAATCAGCAGGATAGCCAGGCTTGTTGCCGCGGCGGCCATCGCCGCCTTGGGCGTCGCAACTTTCCCAGTCAGGGGCGGTGGCAGTGGTCTCAACACCCTTGTGGTCGTCAACCAGGCGAGCACCAACTCGGTCGAGTTGGGGAACTATTATTGCGAACGCCGCCAAATCCCCGGCCCCAACGTTGTGCGAATTCGGTGGACGGGCGGAAATGTTTCCTGGAACCAATCGCAATTTGAAACCAACCTCCTCAGGCCGCTGATTGACGCAATCGCAGCGCGGCAGCTCGAGCCGCAGATTCATTACGTGGTGCTCTCGATGGACATCCCCTTCCAGACCACCTACCTCCAGACGATCAACAGCACCACGTCGGCCCTCTTTTACGGGCTTAAGAACACCGCCGGGGCGGAATGGGTTTCCATCACCAACAGCTACGCCCGCAGTGAGCAGCCGTTTCCGGATGCCAGACCCGAATCGGCCAGAGGCCCCTCCTTCCTCACAACCATGATCACCGCCAAAACGCTGGAGCAGGCGCGGGCGATAGTGGACCAAGGTGTAACCAGCGACGTCCTGGCGCCCAGCCAGCCCGTAATCTTCGCCAAGACCAGCGATTATCTCCGAAATATCCGGTACCGCGCCTTCGACAATGCCATCCTCAATCTGCGGCTCATGGGGCGGCCATGCTCGGTGCGCACCAACTCGAATCAGACTCTCGGCCTGACCGACCTCTTCGGCCTGCAAACCGGCCTCGCCAACTTCAGCGTCAGTCCGCGCATGTTTGTGCCCGGCGCGGTCGCGGACAGCCTGACTTCTCACGGCGGCGTCATCTTCGGCCCCAACAGCCAGACCACTCTCCTGGCCTTCCTTCAGGCCGGTGCGGCCGGCAGTTACGGCACCGTTGCCGAGCCCACTCCCAACCCCGACAAGTTTCCGGACCCCCAGGTCTATTTCTACCAGGCGCGTGGGTTTACACTGGCGGAGGCCTATTACCAAAGCCTGTTCATTCTCCACGAAGGTCTCATCGTGGGGGAGCCTTTGGCTGCCCCTTATGCCCGCCCCGGGAGCATTCGCTGGTTGAACCTGGAGTCCAACGCCGTGCTCACCGGTGAGGCGCCGCTCGCTCTCCAGGCCGTGGCTCAGTCGGCTCAACGCCCGATCCAGCGCGTTGATCTGTTTGTGGATGGTAAATTCCATCAAACCCTGACGAACCTCGGTCCGTCACCAGGCAACCTCCTGTTGCTGTCCCTGAATGGGTATCCCATTACGTGCACGGTGGGCGAGCAGGCCTCTCTCGCCAGTGCCGCCACCGCCCTGGCCGCCGCGATCAACCGCCCCGAGGTCCGGAAAGTCACCGGCGTGCTGGCCTTCCCCCGCGGCGACCGCGTCGAATTGCATTCCACCCTGGTCTCCGGGTCTCCCCACCCGGCCTGCCATCTCATTCCGAATCCGGCCGGCCTGCCGTTTTACTGCCGCACGGTTTATCTTGACGAAGACTTTCCCCCGTCATTGGCGGCGCTGGGGCGGGGCGAGGACGGGAACCTGCGCCTGGCGGGCGTCCTGCCTTCACCGGCGCCCTGCGTGGTCGAGGCTTCACCGGACCTGGCGCAGTGGACCCCCATTTTCACCAACACCAGCGCATCGGTTATTGAATTTGTGGATACCCAATCCACCAACCACCCGCGCCGTTTCTATCGCCTTGCCACTCCAAGCACACGGCCGAGCCTGACCGGCGTGAGGGAACCCGCCGGCTACCGCGTTCGCGTCCGGGCGCCGCCCGGCCTGCCCTGCCGGATCGAAACCTCCACCGACCTGGTCCATTGGACGCCCTTGACCTCAAACGTCCCGGGCGGCGATTTCGACTTTCTCGACTCCGACCTGGGAGCCGTCAGGTTCTATCGGGCGGTCGCTGAAAAACCCGTTCCCGCCCAGCCCACGCTGCGAATCATCGAGACGGAGTCCGGCGGCAGCCTGGTCGAGGTTGAAGGCGCGACCCGTCCTTACGTTCTCCAGTACTCCACAGACCTGGTTGATTGGCGCCCGGCCGCCACCAATTTCGCTCCAAGCCGAATGCACGCCCAGACCGGTTCCTCAGCCGGCTCCGCCCCCGAGCTTACCACCTTCCTATCAGCCTCCCACCCGCAGTTTCTGGATTCCCCCGCCTTTGGCTACAGAAGTTATCAGGTCAACGGCACGCTGCAGCCCGGCACCTGGCTGCGGTTGACCGCCATCAAGACCAATGGCGCGAGCGTGAGCGTCGCGTTCACCAACCAAAATCCCTTTGCGACCATCATGGAGCTGGTCGAGCAACTGGTCGCCAAAGCCAACAGCGAACCGGCGCTGCAGGGTCCTGATGGCTTGGCGGTCGAGGACCTGACCGCCGGCTGGTTTTCTTCGGCCCTGTTCAATGTGCGGGCCCGCAGTCCGGGACTGGGCGCGGCCGCCTTGCGAGTAAGTTTGTCCGGCTCAGACAGTTTGGTTCTTACCCCCGACACTGAAACGGCCCTCGACAGCAACCTCTCTGACCTCCGGTCCCGCAACCACTTGTTCGTCACCGCCGGCGCGCCGCGGTTGACGGTGAACTTCACGTTGGATACCACCGTTCTTCCCGACGGTTTCCACGAGTTGACCGCCGTGGCTTACGAAGGCAGCAGCGTTCGCACTCAAACACGGACGTCCCTGCCGGTCCAGGTTCGCAACACCTCCCTCGCCGCCACCATCGAGCTGCAGCCCGCTGGAGCCAGCCTGCCGGTCGCCGGCTCGTTCCAGATTCAGGTGGTTGCCAGCGACCCCGACACCAGCCGAATTGATCTTTTCAGCACGGGCGGCCTGCTGGTCACGCTTTCCAACCAGCCGACGGCCGTATTTAACGTGGCCGGCTCGAATCTGGGCGTTGGACTCCACCCCTTCCACGCCCTGGTCGAAACGCGCAGCGGCCTGCGCTTCCGCACCGAGACTCTCTGGCTCCGGCTCACCCGCTGAGGTGTGCCGGCCACTTCGGCGACTGGCATGGAAAAACCGCCGGCTTTTCCTGCAGGCTGCTGGCCTTGCGGTCCCATCCGGCGCCCCAGACAACAGCGTTTCAACAGGCTGCGGATTCCCCGCCGGCGCCTTCCATTGCCCTGCCTGGGGACCGCATGAGAAAGCCGCATACGAAAAAACTGGGCGTTGAAAAGGCCTGGCCTTACTCTCGCCATTCGTCGCAATGAATCCGTCCGTGAAATGAGAAATCTGCGCAGCCCCAAGCTCATGTGGTTGAAGGGAATCCTCTTCCTGATGATCGGGTCGGTTTCCGCGGCTTTGCTCTGGCTGGAGGCGCCGGAATGGCGGCGCGCGCTCCTGCTGGCGCTCACAATTTGGGGATTTTGCCGCGCTTATTATTTCGCGTTCTATGTGCTGGAAAAGTATGTGGACCCCGGGTTTCGCTTCGCCGGTCTGATTTCATTGATCGGCCACCTTTTGAAGCACGGTCGAAAACCGGGGAACTCGTGACTGAAAAGCCTGTGGGAAACAAGCGCCGAGCCAACACAAGCCAGGATGCGGCCGGGCGGGCCGAGCGTCCCAGTTTGTCCGCCGACCTCCGGGCACTCGCCGACCACTGCGCGGGGGGGGCGGTGCCCTTGGGCGAAATTGTGCAGGTGCTCCACGGCAGGGGCTACCGCCTGTTGGTCGTGTTGCTCTGCCTGCCCTTCCTCACCCCCATCCCGTTGCCCGGGCTTTCCACGCCGATTGGACTGGTTATAGCGCTGATTGGTTTCCGCCTGGCGCTGGGCCAGAAACCCCACCTCCCCCGCCGCCTGTTGGCCAGGGAATTTCCGCCCCGCGTCCTCCTGAAAGTGCTGCGCGCGAGCAGCCGTCTGGTCGGCGCCTTCGAGCGCCTCTCGAAACCACGCCTCCAGTTCTTCTACCGCCACGCCGTGTTTCAACGGATTGGCGGCGCTCTCATCGCCCTGTGCGGATTGAAATTGCTGCTGCCCGTGCCGATTCCCATGAGCAATTTCTTCCCAGGCTTGGCCGCCGTGTTGGTCGCCGCCGGCTCCTTCGAGGAGGACGGCTGGTTTTTCCTGGCCGGGACGGCGACGTTCGTTGCCTCGCTGGCCTATTTTGGACTGCTGGCGTTCGGGGGGGTGGCGGCTCTCCGTGCCATTTGGCAGCACCTGCTGGGCAGTTGAAACTCACGGCCGGCTTGCCGCCGATGCAGTCCTTCGGAGCGCCCACTCCCCATTTGACTAACCGCCCCTCATTCCCCAACATTTGCACCTGCTGAGATTACCGGATCATTCACATTTGCTTTGATAAGTCTATGCCGCCAAAAATCGCTGAAAAAGTCGCTGACAAGTCCCAGGAGAAAACCGCCGAGCAGAAGAACGCCGAGGCCGCCAAACTGGCCGCCGCGCGCCAGCGCGAGCTCGAAGCCGCCATTTCCAGCATCACCAAAACCTACGGCGAAGGCAGCATTATGCGCCTGGGGGACGCGCAGGCCCTCAAACGAATCGAGGTCATCCCCACCGGCGCCCTGGCGCTCGACCTGGCGCTCGGGGTGGGCGGCCTCCCGCGCGGGCGCGTCGTGGAGATCTTCGGCCCCGAATCCTCCGGCAAGACGACCCTGATGCTCCACGTCATTGCCAATGCTCAAAAGAACGGCGGGTTGGCGGCCTTTATAGACGCCGAGCATGCCATGGACCCCGCCTACGCCAAACGGCTGGGAGTCAACCTCGAGGACCTGTTGGTTTCCCAGCCCGACAGCGGCGAGGAAGCCCTTTCCATCTGCGAAACGCTGGCGCGCTCCAATGCCCTGGACGTGATCGTGATTGACTCCGTCGCCGCCCTGGTGCCCAAGGCCGAGCTCGAGGGCGAGATGGGCATGGCCACCATGGGAATGCAAGCCCGCCTTATGAGCCAGGCGCTGCGCAAACTGACCGCCATCCTAGCCAAAGCCAAAACCACCTGCGTGTTCACCAATCAAATTCGAGAGAAAGTCGGCGTCATGTTCGGCAATCCGGAAACCACTCCCGGCGGCAAGGCGCTCAAGTTCTACGCCAGCGTTCGCATTGACATCCGCCGCAAAGACACCCTCAAGGATGCCGCCGGGAACGCCATTGGCAATCACGTCAAGGTAAAAATCGTCAAAAACAAGGTCGCGCCGCCCTTTGCGGAAGCGGAATTTGACATCCTTTACAACCACGGCATCAACAAGGAAGGGAGCATCCTTGATGTCGGCATCGAGTCCGGCGTCGTGGAAAAGCGCGGCGCCTGGCTCCAGTTTGAAGGCGAGCTGATCGGCCAGGGCAAGGATGCCGCCCAAAAAGCGCTCGCGGAAAAACCGGAACTGGCGCGCAGAATCGTGGATGCGATCATGGCCAGGCGCAACGCCCCCGCGCCAGCCTGAACCCGGTGGGACGGCTCGGCGTGGGGCGAGACACCTCGTGCCCCCGGGCCCATCCCGTGCCCTCACCTATTCTCCGCGGCTGAGGCAGAAGATGGCGAGGTCCGCGTTGAGGTTGGCATCCTCGAACACCTCGGTGTTGGCCTCGGTGTCCAGGGCGATGCGCCGGTGGATGCAAATGCGCTTGCGCCGGCAGAATTCCTCGAAATCCGCGATGGTGAAGAAGCGGATGTTGGGGGTGTTGTACCATTCGTAAGGGAGCACCCCGCCGGACTTGGGGGCGCGGCCTTCCTCGGCCAGCATGCGGCGCAGGCGGTGGTAGGCGAAATTGGGGATGCTGACGATGCCGGTGCGGCCGATGCGCAGCATCTCGGTAATCACATTTTCGACATCCAGAACCGCCTGCAGTGTTCGCGAAAGGATCACGCAATCAAACTCGTCATTGCCGAAAGCGGCCAGGCCCTTGTTCAGGTCGGCCTGGATCACGTCCAGGTCACGCTGGATGCAGGTGAGAATGTTCTGTTCATCCAGCTCGACCCCGACGAGCCGGCGATGGTTGGCTTGTTTGAGCCGCCAGAGCAGGCCGCCGGAGCCGCAGCCCAGGTCGAGGACACTGGCCTCCGGCGGAATCAGTTCCATGATGCGGTCATAGTCGAGCCGATGCTGGTGGAAGATGCTGGTGGGGCCGTGGGGGTCCTCCTGGAGCGGCGCGGAGGCGTTGCTGGCCGCCTGGAGGTTGGCCAGGAAGGCGCGGGTCATCCCGCCATAGACGGGCAGTTCGTGTTCGAGCAGAAAGGCATCGTGACCGCAGTTGCTCTGCACGTTGCAGTAGCTGACCGGGGCGTGATTGGCCACCAGGGCGTTGACAATGTCGCGGGACTGCTCGGGGGGAAAGAGCCAGTCGCTGGAGAAGCTGATCACCAGCCAGCGGCACCGGGCCCGGCTGAAGGTCCGGGCCAGTTCCTCCGGCGTGCGGCCCAGGTCAAAAAAGTCCATCGCCAGCGAGAGGGTGACGTAACTGTTGGCGTCGAAACGCTCGACAAAACGCTGGCCCTGGTAGCCCAGGTAGGAGCCGACCGAGAAGCGTTTTTCAAACTCGATGGCGACGTCACGCGGCTGGAGGCGGTCCGGCTCGAACTTCTCGTTCATCGCCTCGGGCGAGAGGTAGGTGATGTGCCCGATCATGCGCGCCAGAGCCAGGCCGACTTTCGGGCCGTGGGGTTTGTCGTAGTATTGGCCGCCGTGGAAGTGCGGGTCGCGGATGATGGCATTGCGGGCGACAACGTCGAAGGCCAGCGCTTGGGCGGTCAGGCGGGGCGAAGTGGCCAGCGCCACCACCCCGCGCACGCGCTCGGGATAATTCGTGGCCCACGTGAGGGCCTGGTGCCCGCCCACCGACCCGCCCACGACCGCCAGGAGCTGGGGAATCTGCAGGTGATCCAGGAGGTGACGCTGCACCTCGACCATGTCGCGCACCGTGATGGTGGGGAAATCCCGGCCGTAGGGTTTCCCGGTTTCCGGATTGATGCTGCCGGGCCCGGTGGTTCCCCGGCAGCCGCCCAGCAGATTCGGGCAGATGACAAAGTAGCGGTCGGTGTCAATCGGTTTGCCGGGCCCCACCATGATTTCCCACCAGCCCGGGTCGTCCCCGGGATGGTGCCGGGTGACATGGGAATCGCCGCTCAGGGCGTGACAAATGAGGATGGCGTTGTCCCGCGCCGGGTTGAGCCGGCCGTAGGTTTCATAAGCAACCGTAACCGACGGCAGGCGTCCCCCTTTCTCCAGCAGGAGCGGATTGCTCAAGGTGAAATACTGCGCATAGCGCAGCGGCTTGCTGTGCCGCACGCTGTCGCTGCTTTCAAAAACATCTTTGGTCGCCACAAGCCTATCTTACTACGCAGTTTGCGCCCTCAGCGCCAGAAGATTTCCGCGCAAATCAAGGGGTTGTCGGATTTCATTGCTCTCGCGAGAGCGGACCTTTCCTTCCGCCTTTGCCGCCGCCAACGCCCTCGCTGTTTTCCGGGCCGGACGTCTCCGGAGGAATGGCGCGCGCCGGACTTCCCTCCGTTCGCTCCCGAGGTACAAGCGGGTTTTTGCTGAAGGCCGGCCGGGGATGGGTTAGTTTGCCAACGGATGAGCGACTGGTTTTTCGAGGTGGGCCGAAGGCTGGGGCACGCGGCGATTCCGGCAGCGCGGAAGACGCGGTGGGCCTGGCGGCTGTTGGCGGGGTCGGAGGCGGAGTCTCTCCAGGCGGAGGCCGAGATGGGAGCGGCCATGGCGGGCGAGATCCCGGTTTGGGAGGGGGCCACGGCGGGCGACCGGCAACAGCTCGGCGAGATATGCGATCAACTCCGGGCACGTTTGCGGTCGCCGGGGCGAGTTTTTCAGGTTCAAGTGGTGAACCGGGGCGGGGTGGCGGCGTTCAGTCTGCCGGGCGGGCATATTTTCCTTGATATTGCTCTCCTGGAACTGTGCGGGCGGGACCGGGACGAGCTCGCATTTGCGATCGGCCATGAGATGGCCCATGTCATCCGGCGGCACGCGCTGGACCGGTGGGTGGCCGGGGCGGGAATGAAGGTCATGGCGACCTTGATCAGCCGCGGCGCGTTGGCCGCGTGGTGGCGGGAAAACGGAAGCCGGTTGTTGCGCAACGCTTACGATCATCAGCAGGAGTACGAAGCGGACGCGTTCGGGCTTCGGCTGGCGCGGGCGGCCGGATTCGATCCCGCCGGAGCCGTGCGGCTGCTGGGGCGCCTTCAAGGGCTGCGGCAAAGCCCCGGCCTGCTGGGCGAGCATTACGCCTCCCACCCGCCGGAGGCCGCCCGCCTGGCGCGGCTGCACCGGAGCGGGCTGGCGCAACCGGGCAATCCACCAAGTTAGGAACGCGTCAGGGCTTGACGGCTTTGAGCCGCGCCAGCAGGCCGGAAAAGCGGTGCTGGGGGCGCTGATTCCGCACGGCCAGGGCCAGCGCCTTGCTTTGGCCAATCAACACGACGAGGCGTTTGCCACGGGTCACCCCGGTGTACAGTAGGTTGCGCTGGAGCAGCAGATAGTGCTGCGTGGCCAGCGGGATCACCACCGCCGGAAACTCCGATCCCTGCGCCTTGTGAATGGTGATGGCGTAGGCAAGGGCGATCTCGTCCAGCTCGCCGAAATCATAACGCACTTCGCGCTGGTCATAGCGGACGATGACTTCGCGGTCCTCGGGAACGATGCGGGCAACCTGGCCAATGTCCCCATTGAAGACATCCTTGTCGTAATCGTTTTCCGTTTGAATGACCTTGTCGCGGGGCCGGAAGGTCCACCCGAATTTTTCGACCCACGGTTCGCCCTCGCGGGGCGGGTTGAGTTCGCGCTGGAGGCGCGCGTTCAACTCGCGGACCCCGAGCAAGCCGCGATTCATCGGGGCCAGCACCTGGATGTCGCGGAGAGGGTCAAGGCCGAATTTGCGCGGGATTCGCTCCTTCACCATTTCGAGCAAGAGGTCGAGAATGCGGTCCGGCTGTTCCCGCTCGATAAAATAAAAATCCGAGTGGCTGTCGGGCGATGGCAGTTCCGGGAGGAGCCCCTGGTGAATGCGGTGGGCGTTGATGATGATGCGGCTTTGGGCCGCCTGGCGGAAGACCTCGGTCAGCCGCACCACGGGAACCAGGCCGCTTTCAATGAAATCCCGCAAGACCATTCCCGGCCCGACCGAGGGGAGTTGATCCACATCCCCCACCAGCAGAAGGCCGGCATGGTCGGGCACGGCGCGCAACAGATGGCACATCAAGGGAACGTCCACCATCGAGGTCTCGTCCACGACCAGCAGGTCGCACTCCAGCGGGCGCCGTTCGTTGCGGGTGAAGCCGCCGCGGCCAGGGTCCACCTCCAGCAGCCGGTGAATGGTTTTGGCCTCGAGGCCGGTGGTCTCGGTCAGGCGGCGCGCGGCCCGGCCGGTCGGAGCGCACAGGAGGCAGCGCACCTTCTTGGCCCGGAGGATGCGCAGGACGGTGTTGACCAGCGTGGTTTTGCCCACGCCCGGGCCGCCGGTAATGATGAGCAGACGCTGAGTGAGGGCCTGCCTCAGGGCCGCCTTCTGGCTGGGAGCCAGCTCCAAGCCCGTTTGCTGCTGGCACCAGGCGACCGCCTTTTCAAAGTCAATCGGCGGATAGGGCGGAGCCGACGGGGCGAGTCGTGCCAGACGCTCCGCGATGCTCTCCTCGGCCTGTTGGAGGGCCGGAAGAAAGATCAACGTCTCTTCGGCGATGGTTTCCCGCGACAACTCCTTGGCCGCCAGCGCGGCTTCCAACCCCGCCTCCACGATTCGAGCCGGCACCTCCAACAAACCGGCCGTCTTCTCCTTCAACAGCTCGAGAGGCAAGGCGCAATGCCCTTCGCCGCCTGCCTCCAGCAGCACGTGTCTCAAGCCCGCCCGGGCGCGCATCAGGGAGTCGGGAGGGATGCCGAGCTTTTGCGCGATGAGGTCGGCGCTCTTGAAACCAATGCCGGGAATGTCCTGGGCAAGGCGGTAGGGATTTTCCCGCACGCTCTCGATGGCCTTTTCGCCGTAAGTCTTGTAGATGCGCACCGCCCGGCTGGTGCCGACCCCATGGGAATGGAGGAAGACCATGATGTCCCGGACAACCTTCTGCTCGGCCCAGGCCGCCTTGATGCGGCGCCGGCGCTCGGGGCCGATGCCGTCCACTTCCTCCAGGCGGGCGGAATGGCCTTCGATGATCTCAAGAATCTTCTCTCCGAACCGGGCCACCAGCTTGCGGGCGTAAACGGGGCCGATGCCCTTGACCAGGCCACTGCCCAGGTACTTTTCGATGCCCTCGCGCGTGGTCGGAGCGGTGCTGGTGAGCGAGTCCGCCCGGAACTGACGACCGAATTCGCGATCCTGGACCCAACGGCCTTCCGCGGTCAGCCACTCGCCGGGATTAACCGCTGGCAGCGACCCCACGACCGTGACCTCCTCCCGCTGGCCACGGACGCGGACTTTGAGAACCGCGTAACCGGTCTCCTCGTTAAAGAACGTCACCCGCTCGATCAGGCCGGTGAGATGCTCCGGCAGGGCTGGGGGTTGGGATTGCACTCGGACGAAAAAACGGAGGACTCTCAGGTAATCAAGGAGCCGGCGCCCAGCCCGCGTTCGAGACAAAAAGCCCCCAGTCGCGCATATTTCTCCGCCACGCTCCGGAGCCAAGCCTGTTCCTCGGCGGTAACCTGGCGAACGACCCGGCCGGGCACGCCCACAACCAGCGAGCGAGGGGGCACCCGCAGACCTTGCGGAACCAACGCGCGGGCGCCGATCAGCGATTCCTCGCCGATGACCGCCCCATCCAGAACGACTGCGCCCATGCCGACCAGCGAACCGTTTCCAATCGTGCAGGCGTGCAGAATCGCGCCATGACCGACGGTGACATAGTCGCCGACCACGCAGGCCAGGTCGTCGGACACATGGGCGACGCAGTTGTCCTGGAGGTTGCTGTGGTGGCCGACGACGATCCGGTTGATGTCTCCGCGCAGCACGGCGTTGTGCCACACGCTCGAGTGGTCGCCCAGCGTCACGGCTCCCGCCACGACCGCGCCGCGAGCCATGAAAACGTTTTTGCCCAAAACCGGCTTTTGCAGCAAGAACCGCTCGAGTTGCTCTTCAAGTTCCATACGCGCCAAACTGGCAAAAGGCAGGGTAACCTGCCAGTCAACGAATGCAAACCGGGGTTTGGGGGCCGGGGATTTTCTGCTCGCGAACCGGCCCGGGCGCAAGGACAATAGGCCGCTTTAGCGAATGAGTCAGAACCTGGTGAATGCAAACGAGTCTGCCCCCGCGCCGGACGGGCAGGCGGCTGACCACGCGTATGACCTGCCCTTGCGGGGATTCCAGGGAACCCCCGAGGAGATTGACCGGCAGTGGTTCGAGCGGGTTTACACCGGCCGCGGCGACCGCATGAAGCAGTTGACGGTTCGGGCGGTGCTGATGGGCGGGGTGCTGGGCATGTTCATGTCCGCGTCGAACCTTTACACCACGCTCAAGCTGGGCTGGGCCTTTGGAGTGGCGATCACGGCCTGCGTGATCTCCTTCGTGCTCTGGAACGCGCTTCGGGCGCTCAGCGGCGGCCGCCTCAGCCAGATGACCATCCTGGAAAACAACTGCATGCAGTCCACCGCCTCCGCCGCCGGGTATTCGACCGGCAGCACAATCGGCACGGCCTTTGGCGCCTTGCTGCTGATCGAAGGCATGCACCGCCCCTGGTATGTGGTCGCCCCCTTCGTCTTCTTCACGGCGGCGCTGGGCGTGTTCCTCGCCATCCCCATGAAGCGGCAGATGATCAACCACGAGCAACTGAAGTTTCCCAGCGGCATCGCGGCGGCGGAAACCCTGCGCAGCCTCTATTCCAAGGGCCGGGAGGCCCTGCGCAAGGCTTATGCTTTGCTGGTGGCGCTGGGGTGCGGCGGGGTGGTCGGCCTGCTGCGCAGCTATGGCACCCTGGTGGAGCAGTTCCGCAGCGCCGGCCGGCCTCAGCTTTGGCTCGAGAAACTCCATGGCTGGCTGTTCATTCCCGAGGCGCTGGCCCTGCCCGCGTGGCTGAACCCCCTGGCCCGCGGGCAAATGACCGGGCTGGCGTTCGAGCCGAGCGTCTTGCTGATCGGGGCGGGGATGATCACCGGGCTGCGCGTGTCGCTTTCCATGTTCATCGGCTCGATTATTCTTTACTACTTTGTCGCGCCGCCGTTGCTGGCCATGGACGCCGCCCAGGCCGGTGTCCCCGGCTACGTGCCTTCCTTCACGGTTGCCGCGGATGGGAGCTTCAATCCCACGCGCTGGGCGCTTTGGGGCGGGACTTCAATCATGGTGTTTTCGAGCCTGGCAAGCGTGGCGTTGCAGTGGCGCACTCTGGCCCGGGCTTTCGCCGTCTTCAAGAGAGAGGAGCGGGCGGCCCACAGCACGGCGCTGGATGCCATTGAAGTGCCTTTTTCGTGGCTGGTGGCCGGGCTGATCCCGATCACGATCGGCCTGGTGGTTGTGCAGTATCTGGCCTTCCAGATCGCGGTCTGGCTGGGGCTCATCGCGGTGGCGCTGTCCTTCGTGGTGTCCCTGGTCTGCTGCCGGGCCACAGGCGAAACCGACACCACCCCCATCGGCGCGATGGGCAAGGTGACCCAGTTGCTCTACGCCGTTTTGCCCGGCGCGCGCGGCGTGGCGTCCATCAATCTCATGGCCGCGGGAGCCACCTCCTCCGCCGGCGGAGCGGCCGCCGACCTGTTGACCGACCTCAAGAGCGGCTACATCCTGGGCGCCAACCCGAGGCGCCAATTCATCGCCCAATTCATCGGGATTTTCTTCGGCACGCTGGCGATTGTGCCGGCCTGGTATGCCATGGTCCCGACCAAAGAGGCCTTGGAGGCGTTCAATCCACCCGCCACCAACATGTGGAAGGCGGTGGCCGACCTGTTGACCCAGGGCGTTCACATGCTGCCCCCAACCGCAATCTGGGCCATTGTCATTGGCGCCCTCCTCGGCGTCGCTTTGCCTCTGGCCGCCAGGCTGTTCCCCAAGGCCGCGCCCTGGCTGCCCTCCGCGATGGGATTGGGCCTCTCCTGGGTGATGGTGTTTCAGAACACGCTCTCCTTTGCCATTGGGGCGATCCTCGTCACGATCTGGAGTCGTATTAACAAAAGGAACGCGGAGGTTTATTCCGTTCCAACCGCCTCGGGCCTGATCGCCGGCGAATCGCTCGTCGCCGCCCTCATTGCCATCGCCGCGACGGTGGTGGGTTTGTTTGCCTTGAGGTGACCGCGTCGGAAAAGGAATTGAATTCAGCCACGAGCCTGCTACTCCAAAGCCATGCATTTCCCTTGTTCCGCAACCAGAACCGTCCGAAGCCGGCCCCCTGCCCTAGCCGGCATCCCCGCCGCCGCATGGGTTACGGCGCTCCTGCTGGTCGGCACCCTGGTCCAGTCCGGGCATTCGGCCGGCGCCAGCCAAAGCCAGGGTTCCGCCCCCCCCGGCTCGGAGGCTTTGCCGCGCACTGTTGACCTGCGGCCGGCCTTTGAAAAACTGGGGCTCGAACGCCGCCAACAGGGCAAGCGCCCCACCTGCTCGGTCTTCGCCCTGGTCGGCGCACTCGAGTTTGCCGCGAGCCAGCACCAACAGGGCCAGCAACTCAGTGTCGAATTCCTGAATTGGGCGGCCAACCAGGTCAGTGCCACCCCCAACGACGGCGGTTTTTTTTCCGAGTTGTGGCACGGCTTCAAGGCCTACGGCATCTGCGCGGAAAGCCAGATGCCCTATCGCCCCGAGTTCGATCCGGCCAAAGGCCCGGACGCGGAGACTCTCGCGGCCGCCAAAGCCCGCCTTGGACTCGGCCTGCAATTGCACTGGATCAAGCGCTGGGACGTCCAGACCGGCCTGACTGACGCCCAGTTTTGGGAAATCAAGCAAACCCTCCGCCGCGGCTGGCCCGTTTGCGCGGGCTGTCGCTGGCCCAAAACCGAGCAGTGGAACGACGGCGTCCTCCAACTGTGCGGGCCGGAAGCGGTGCGCGACGGCCACAGCGTCCTGCTGGTGGGCTACCGCGACGACGACGCCCACGCCGGCGGCGGAGTTTTCATCTTCCGCAACTCGAGCCATGGCGGGCGCGACGGTTACATGCCTTACGGCTACGCGCGGGAGTATGTCAACGACGCCGTGTGGGTTGAAGCGCCGACGCCCGGCGCCGCCTCGACCACGCCTCGCCCTGAAGCCGTTGTCCCTTCCATCTTCCGGGACGCCTTGGGCGCCCTGGCCGCCCCCAATGTTGGCCGAAATCGCCGGGTGTCGAGCAACCAGCAGCCCGATTGGAACAACGCCAACATGGACATGACCCTCCTGCCCCCCGGCCAGAAATGCGAGTTCCCCCTCCTCAAAGGGCCCGGGATGATCACCCACATCTGGATGACCAGTCACGCCGGCCGGGTGAACGAGCTCAATGCTCTGAGCCTCCGCATTTATTGGGATGAACGCGACCAGCCCGGTGTTGAAGTGCCGCTGGGTGATTTCTTCGCGGTGGGCCAGGGACAACCCGCCGTGGTCGAAAGCGTTCCCGTGCAGGTTTCGCCTTCCGGTTCCCTCTCCTGCTATTGGCGCATGCCCTTTGCCAACTCCGCCCGCATCGTGGTTTCGAACGACAACCCTGACCGCACCGCCGGCCTTTACTGGCAGGTGGACTACGTTGAATTGGACGAGCTGCCCCCGGGCACGCCCTACTTCCACGCCCGGTATCGGCAGGAATATCCCGCAGTCGCGGGCCGTGATTACCTCGTCGCCGACCTCCAGGGACGCGGACACTACGTCGGCACGGTCATCTCCGTCACCCTGGGCCAGGATGGCTGGTGGGGCGAAGGGGACGACTTCTTCCATATTGACGGCGAGCACGTGCCGAGTTTGCAGGGCACCGGCAGCGAGGATTACTTCAACGACGCCTGGGGTTTCCGGCAAAGGACCGGACCCTGGTTCGGCCAACCTCGCTGGCAGGGCGACCAGGCTGGGGACAGTGGCGTGGGGTACCGCTGGCACGTGCTCGATCCCGTGGTCTTCACCCAATCGCTTCGATTCACCCTCGAACACAAGGGCAACCACGAGGAGGACACCGAAGGGTTCTACGTCGAGCGGCCCGATTTTATCAGCAGTGTGGCCTTCTGGTACCAGGTCGGCGAACCCAAAGCTTTCGCAACCCTACCCTCTTATCCCGAGCGGCGCGTTCCCTGGCAGCAGCACCACCTGGTCCGCGCCTTCCGTCAGGTCAAAGCCAGCGGTGCGGTTCAGCCCCAAGTCCAATTCTCCGGCATGTTCGGCGCCCGCCCCATCCTGGCCTGGCCCAACAACGAGGTGGGCGCGCGTCTGACCATCCCCTTCACGGTTGAGTCAGCGGGACGCTATGCCATCCGCCTCACCGGGGCAGCCGCCCCCCACTATGGCTCCTGCCAGGTCAACCTTGATGGCCAGACGGTCCTGGCCCGCGCCGATTTCAAGGCGCGGGACTTTGAAGAACTGGACCTGGCCCTTGGCACCCGCGAACTGGCGGCCGGCCCTCATGAGCTGGTCTTCGTCGCTCTGGCGTCCGAGGATGGCGCCGCCCGCCCCATCGCCGTTGAGCTGCTGCGGTTGCTGCAACTCCCTCCCGAAGCCCGGCGCGAGGTGAAAAACCACAATGAAGCGCATTTCATCCGGCT
>JARKQH010000352.1 GCA_029974925.1 Verrucomicrobiota bacterium | reverse complement strand
GTTCAAGCGGCCCGGCCAATTCTGGAGCACCGCGGGCGACGAAGCGCTGCTGTGCCTGGAAACCTTCTGGCGCAACGACCGCTGGTCCCTCCTCTTCCCGCACACCGCCTTCAACCCTGCAAGAAACTGAGATGCGCCCTTTTGATCGAAAAGAACCGGCGTGGCGCCCCGGGCCCCCCCGCCGTTGGGGCCGTTGCCCCCCGGCGGCTCAGCCCTTTTCGATGCAGGCGTAAGCGTTGTGGTTGTGGATGCTTTCATGGTTCTCGGCCTCGACCGAATACCAGGTCACCTCGGGGTGGGCATTCAGTTTCAGAGCCACGTTCCGCACCAGGTCCTCGACAAAGACCGGGTTCTCATACGCCCGCTCGGTCACGGCTTTTTCGTCCTGCCGTTTCAACAACGCGTAAAGTTCGGAACTGGCGGAACTTTCGATGATCGCGATCAGGTCTTCAATCCAAACGGGCTTTCGGGACCGGATTTTGACGGTGACTTCGCCCCGCTGATTGTGGGCTCCGTAGGCGGCAATGGCCTTGGAACAGGGACACAGGGTGGTCACCCTGGCCTTGACGGTCAGCACGAAGTCTATTTCGCGCTTGCAGGCAGCGGCGTCGAACCGCGCCACGTAGTCCATCACGCTTTCCAGCCCCGAGACCGGGGCTTTTTTAACCATAAAGTAGGGGAATTCGACCTCCAGGTGGGAGGTGGCCGCCTGGAACTTGTCCTGCATGGCGAAGAGGATGTCCTCGAGGTTTTCGACATGGATGACGTTTCCATGCGCATTGAGGACCTCGAGGAAACGGCTCATGTGGGTGCCTTTGAACTCTTTGGGGAGGTCCACGAACATGCCAATGGTGGCCACGGTGTTTTGGACCGCGTGAGCCTTGTCCTTGACCTGGATGGGAAAGCGCAAGCCGCGAACGCCCACCTTGTCAATGCGAAGCTGGCGGTCGTCGCGTTCGCTTTGCTTGTCGTGCAGCGTATGCCCCGCCCCGGCAGTCCGGCGGACCGGTGGCTCGGCATGAATGAGAGACTTTGACATCGGATGTAAGGATAGCAGCGAACGGGCCATTTGCAAACCGGCCGCCACCGATTTGGATTTTGACATCGGGGCAAATCCGACGACATTAGCGGCCCATGAGAATCGGTATCATCGCCCGCCGGGCGTGCCTGGCGGGGGTCATGCTCCTGGCGGGTGCCTGGGCCGCGCAGGGGGCTGTCTTTCGGCTTGCCACGTATAACGTGGAAAACTACCTGGATGCGCCGGGTTTGGGACGGCAGCCCAAGGCCGAGGAATCGAAGGCGAAAGTCCGGGAAATGATCCGCGCTTTGAACGCGGACGTGATCGCGCTTCAGGAGATGGGGCGCCCGAGCGCCCTGGAAGAGTTGCGCCGCTCGCTCCGGTCTGAAGGGGTCGAATACCGATATTGGGAACATGTAACCGGGTTCGACACCAATGTGCATGTGGCGGTTTTGAGCAAGTTCCCGATCGTGGCCCGGCGTTCTCACACCAACGAAAACTTTCTGCTTGGAGGACGCCGGTTTCGCGTCAGCCGCGGCTTTGCCGAGGTGGACATTGCCGTGGGGACGAATTACACCTTTACGCTCCTGACCGCCCATTTGAAATCCAAGCGGGTGATTCCGGAAGCGGACGAAGCGGAGATGCGGCTGGCGGAGGCCCGCCTGCTGCGGGAGAAGGTGGATGCCCTCTTGTCAGCCGACCCCGAGCGGAACGTGGTGGTCTTGGGGGACCTCAACGACACCAAGGATTCGGCCTCGACCCGCGCGGTAATCGGACGCGGCCGGTTGCGCCTGGTGGATACCCGGCCGGCCGAGCGCAACGGCGACAATGTGCCGAGCAGCAACCCGGCCTGGGACCCGCGGAATGTGACCTGGACGCATTATTACGGCAAGGAGGACAGTTACTCGCGCATTGATTACATTCTGCTGAGCCCCGGCATGGCCCCGGAATGGGTGACCAACGAGACCTACGTGCTGGCGGCGCCCAACTGGGGGGTGGCCTCGGACCATCGGCCGCTGGTGGCGACCTTCCGAACCGACAGCGAGTAAATCCGGCCGGCAGGCCGGGGGGCAAACGCGCCCGCGCCGCAGAGAGGGGTCAGACGTACAAGGCCGCCTGCAATTCCCGCACCATCACCCCGATGAAGGGGTAACGACGCTCGGGTTCTTTCTCCAGGCAGCGGAGAATGACCCGTTCCAAAGCGGGCGGCAGGTCCGGGTTCAGCTCGCGGGGCGGAATAAAATCCGAGCGGTCAAGCTGCCGCTTCAGAATCTCGCCCGGCGTTTCGCCCGGGAACGGTTTTTGGTTGGTGAGCAATTCGTAGGCCGCCACGCCGTAGGAGAACATGTCCACGGGATGCGAGATGGGCTCGCCCTGAAGTTGCTCGGGGGCCATGTAGGAGGGGGTGCCGGGGTTCTTGCCGGAGATTCTGCGGGGTTTCTCGGGGATGGGGCGGGCCAGGTCAAAATCTATGAGCCGCACGCTGGCATTGCGGGTGACCATGACATTTTCGGGTTTGAAATCCAGGTGCATGAAGCCGTTTTCATGCATGTGCTCGAGCGCGACGGCCATATCAATGAGAATCTGCGCCACATTCTCGAGCAGCACCGGGTCATGGCGGCCATACAGGTCCTTCAGATTGTCCCCCTCCACATACTCCATGAGCAGGTAGAGGTGGCCATTGGTCTTGCCGTGCTCGACATAGCCGATGATGCCCTCGTGGTCGGCGAGGCGGGACAGGATTTCGCAACCGCGGATAAAACGGCGCCGGGCCAGGAAGTTGAACCGGAGCCGGTCATGCATGCGGCGGAGGGCGTAGGCCTTGCCGGTGGGGTCCGTGGCCAGCCAGATGTCGGCCATGCCGCCACTGCTGATCAATTCCTGGAGATAAAAGCGGCCAAACGGCACTGGCGCCGTTGGGGTCATGCCGCGCGACTGGGAGAATGCGGTGCTCACCTGAATCGTTCCACTACACTATTCCAGTTTAGTTTCTCACAACCCGGGCTAGGAGGCGAGCCTCAAAATTGTCTTTGAAAATCAGCGGCGTCCCCGGCAGGATACGCGCTTGTTCCGGCGCGGGCGGGTGGGGCGGCCCGCTGCCCGTGCGCCGGGGCCTGGCATTAGCAAAATGAAACGAACGCATCATTGCAGCGAATTGCGTCCCGCTCACGCGGGGCAGGTGGTAACCTTGGAAGGCTGGGTGCATTCCCGGCGCGACCTCGGCGGGGTCATCTTTATTGATGTCCGCGACCGCGAAGGCCGCACGCAGACGGTGTTCGACCCGTCCGACCTGCCCCGGGACCTGTTCGAGCGCGCCGCCGGCCTGCGGAGCGAGTGCGTCGTGCGGGTGACCGGCAAGGTGCGGGTGCGGCCGGCGGGGACCACCAATCCCAAGATTGAAACCGGCGAGATCGAAGTTCTGGCGACGCACCTGGAGGTGCTGAATTTCGCGGACGTCCTGCCGTTTCCCGTGGACGACCCGGACGCGGCGAGCAAGGTGAACGAGGAGCTGCGGCTCAAGTATCGGTACCTTGACCTGCGCCGACCGGAGATGATTCGGAATTTGCGTCTCCGCAGCAAGATTGCCGCCGCCACCCGCAACTACATGGACGAGCAGGGCTTCCTCGAGGTTGAAACCCCGATCCTGTTCAAAAGCACTCCGGAGGGGGCCCGGGAATTCCTGGTGCCGAACCGGCGCGATCCCGGGACGTTTTACGCGCTGCCGCAATCGCCGCAGCAGTTCAAGCAGATTTTGATGGTTGGGGGAGTGGAACGGTATTACCAGCTCGCGCGGTGCTTTCGCGATGAAGACCAGCGGGCGGACCGCCAACTGGAGTTCACGCAGATTGACATTGAAATGTCGTTTGTGGAGCGGGAGGACATTTACGCCCTGATTGAAGGGTTGCTCCAGCGCATCTGGAAGGTGGCGCTCGACATTGACATCCCGACGCCGTTCCGGCGGATGCCTTACCGGGAGGCCATAGACCGCTACGGCATTGACAAGCCCGACACCCGGTTTGGGATGGAATTGGCCGATTTTACGGAAGAGTTCCGCCACAGCACCTTCAAGGTCTTCAGCGGAGCGGTAGCCAATGGTGGCGTGGTCAAGGCCTTGAACGCCAAAGGGATGGCGGGGGCAACCCAGGGGCAGATGGACGCCATGACCGAGATTGCCAAGAGCTTTGGCGCGAAAGGGCTGGCCTATATCAAGGTCGAGGGCGGCGAGTGGAAGTCCCCCATTGTGAAGTTCTTCGGGGAAACGGAGAAATCGGCGCTGGCCAGCAAACTCGGGATGGAAGAGGGCGACCTCATCCTGTTTGCAGCCGACCAATGGCTGAACGCCTGCGAAATCCTCGGCAAGATTCGGCTTTATTGCGCCGAGCTTCTGCGCGCCCAAGGCAGGCTCCAAGTGCCTGCTGACCGGTTCGACTTTCTCTGGGTGGTGGATTTTCCGCTGCTGAGTTTCGACAAGGAACAGAACCGCTGGTATTCCAGCCACCATCCGTTCACGGCGCCGGTGGCTGAGGACATCGGGTTTCTCAAGAGCGACCCGAAGAAAGTGCGCGGCCAGCATTACGACATTGTCGTCAACGGCGTTGAACTGGGCGGAGGTTCCATCCGTATTCACCAGCCGGATGTGCAGAAGACGGTTTTCGAGGAGGTGCTGCAGATTCCCCCGGAAGAAACCCGTCTTCGATTCGGGTACATGCTCGAAGCGTTCCGGTTTGGGGCGCCGCCTCACGGGGGAATTGCGCTGGGCTTCGACCGTCTGAACGCCATCCTCTGCGGCACCCCAAGCATTCGCGACGTCATCGCCTTCCCCAAGACGGCCAAAGGGGTGTGCCTCATGACCGACTCTCCGGCGCCGGTTTCCCCGCGCCAACTCCGGGAGCTTCACATTCAGATCAAGAGCGGCAAGACGCAGTCCGGCGAGACCAATACTCCTTTGCCGTAAACACACCTCCCCGGCGAACGGATATTCAGCTACACGAAAAAAGGGGAAAAGTCGGGTGGGAACCTGACGCCCCCAGCCTCAGGGCTCGGAATACTTCAGGCTGATCTTTTCCGCCGGCACCGTCTTGACGGTGTTGTGATTGCGAAAAGCAAAGGCGACTTCAACGTCCTTCAGTCCCCATTTCTGGATGAATTCCAGCGCGCGGTCAATCATCTTGAAATCCTTGGCCTTGGCCGGGTCACTGGTCCAAAGGTCCGGTCCTTGGAAGTAGAGGCCGGTACTAATTCTTCGTAGCAACGTTTTCATGATGCCCAAAGGTTTTGCCAACTGCTTCGCTTAAGACTTTCAAGCCAGGCACTTCACTTTTCAGTTAATAGAGAGCATTAGCAGTACCAAGCTCAAACCGGCTCGAAAACGGCCTGAATGAAGGAGTTAGAGAGAGATTCGCGCGTGGCCTTCACGCTTTGGGCGTGAAAATCACGCGCTCAACCCGCCTACGGCTGGGGGGCGAGCACCACGCGAAAACCGATGTAGTTATAGGGGATGCCCGGGTCGGCGCTGCTTCGGCTGGCGGCACGACAGAACTTGCCAACAGCAGACCAGGCCCCGCTGCGAAACACGCGGTTGTAGCCGCTGTCGGGTCCTTGCGGATCGAAGACCCAGCCTGTCGGGTAATTACCATACAAGTCCTGAACCCATTCATAGACGTTCCCGTGGAGGTCATGGAGGCCGAAGGGATTGGGCCATTTTTGTCCCACCGCGTGGGTGCGGCCGTTGCTGTTGGCCGAGTACCAGGCGTAGTTGCCAAGGGAAACGTAACCCGGATCATCTCCGTAACTGAATCGGGTGGGCAGGCCCGCCCGGCAGGCGTATTCCCATTCGGCCTCCGTCGGCAGGCGATAGGCCCAGTTGGCGGGGATGCGGCCCGCCTGCCGCTCCCGCTGGGTCAGCGCTTCACAGTAATAGCCTGCCAGGAACCAATAGACCGATTCCACCGGCCGGTTTAAGTCGGTGCCGTAGTCGGTCGCTCCTCGAACGCCGTTGAAGTAACTCGGATTGCCGCCCGTGACGGACTGGTATTCGGCCTGGGTGACCGGATATTTCGCGATAAAAAAACCCCGGGTGAGGGTGACAGGGTGCAAGGTTTCATTGCCGGCCCGGTCCACCTCGTTGCTCGGACTGCCCATCAGGAATGTTGCCGGTCCGAGGTAAACCATGTTCGAGGCGACGATGCCCGTTGGCACGGGGTGGGAGACGGCGCGGTAGAAGCGGCGTCCGGCGCCGGCGCCCGGATAATCCACCACCAGGGAGGGGGTGTTGGACAACGTGAGCGTTGCAAGGGGGAACCAGGTGGGGGGGGAGCCCAGGTTGGTGGAGAATTGGAGGGTCCAGCTTGTGCCAGGGGCGCCCGCCATGAGCACCGCCGGCATGCCGGCCTCGACCCGGCCGCTCAACAGCGGTTGCGTCTGGGCCGGTCCGGCGAGTGCGAAGGAACCTACCGCCGCGCCGAGCAGGAGGCGGATTGAGGAAACAAGTGCGCGTGTCATCATAATCTGCGCATTTCGCGCGGTTGTATGGCAGCAGAAAAAGGTGCGAAACGCAACCCTCGCCCGGGCCGTTGGCCAGGAAATGAGGAAAAAACGCACTTCGCTCATTTCCTGCTTGCAAGTTGGCGCGAGTCGTGGCGTAGTTCTATGCTGCGACCTGGGTCGGTCGGGTTCTGGCACAGACAGGCTTGATATAACAGCCTTTCGATTGAGAACTTGCTTTTGATGGAGAATATTGTAAGATGCTATTGCGTCTGTCTTCTGAATTCGGAAACCTCCCTGAAGCGAGCCAAAAGAACGCTTTGCGGGGGGCGGTGTAATCAGAAGTAATTGCCGAACAGCATTTTACGTAGTAGTATGAACAATTTGAACCCCTGAGGATCAGGCGCAACTGACATCCTATGCTTAAAAGGAAATCGGGTAAATCGGTCGGCGCTGCTTCAAGTCAGCGTTCGAGCCGAGCCAAGAGTGGCGCCGCGAAGGCGCCTCAGCATCGCCACCGGTTTATCATATCATCCAAGGCGGCGGCCAGTGCCCGCCGCGACCAACATAGCCAGGCCGGCTCGCAAAAGGCCGACAAGAGCGGCAAGGACTCGAAGGTCGACAAAGCGGCGGGGACGAAAAGCGGGGACGGGCTTGCGACGGGCAAGGGGACGGGCATCGCTGCTGCCGGAGCGGGCGGTTCGGTCACGCCCGTGGACCTGAACGAGACCATCAAGACGCTGGTTCATCTGGCCCACGAGAATGGCCATGTCACGTACGACGACATCAACGACATTCTGCCGGATGGGCTGTCGCCGGACGACCTGGACGAGCTGTACACCAAGCTGCGGAATCTGGACATAGAGATTGTAGATCACGCGGAGGTGGAGCGCGCCAAGCCCAGCGAACCGGAGGAGGACGAGGACCAACGCCTGGAGGTGTTGGACGACCCGGTGCGGATGTACATGAACCAGATGGGCAAGGTGCCCCTGCTGACGCGCGAGCAGGAAGTTGAAATCTGCAAGCGGATCGAGGATGCCGAAGCCGAAATGAAGCGGCTGGTTTACAGCCTCGGGTTCACCGCCAAGGAGCACATTGCCATTGCCGAGAAGCTGCTGTCCGAGCCGCCGAAGGAGCGATTTGACCGGGTGGTGGTGGACAAGAAGGTGGCGAATCGGGAAGGGCATTTGCGCGACCTGCGCGCGCTGATCAAGAAGGTGCGCAGCGGCGACGCCCAGGTGGATGAGAAGTACCTGGAATGGCAAAAGGCGCCCGCGGCGAAACGGGACCACCTGTTCGCGGCCTTTGCCAGGCTGGACAAAAAGCTCCAGGAGACTTTCCCGAAGTTTTTCTACAAACAGAAGGTGCTCGAGGACATGATTGTGGTGGCGGGCAACGTCCACGAGAAATTCCAGAGCAGCCTGCGGCGCATTCAGGAGCTCGAGGCTCAGCGCAAGAGTCCGGAGCAGCAGGCCGCCCTGCAGAGCGAGCGGGCCAAGATTCAGGCCTTGGAACTGTTCGTGCGGATGCCGCAGGAGAAGTTTTTCGAGACCTTTGCCCAGTTGAAGAAGGCGGCGGACCGGGCGCACCAGGCCAAGACGCACATGGCCGAGGCGAACCTCCGGCTGGTGGTTTCGGTGGCCAAGAAATACACCAACCGCGGCCAGTCGTTTCTGGACCTGATCCAGGAGGGCAACATCGGCTTGATGAAGGGGGTGGAAAAGTTCGAATACCGCCGGGGGTATAAGTTCTCGACCTACGCCATCTGGTGGATTCGCCAGGCCATCACCCGCTCCATTGCGGACCAGGCGCGCACCATCCGCATCCCGGTGCACATGATCGAGATCATGAACAAGCTCTGGCGGGCTCAGAAACAGCTCACCCAGGAACTGGGCCGCGAGCCCACCCCCGAGGAGATCGCCGACGAAATGCACATGCCCGTGGCGCGGATCAACTCGCTGCTCAAGATGGCGCAGCAGCCCATCTCGTTGCATGCGCCGGTGGGGGATGACGGCGATGTCAGCGTCGGTGACTTCATCGAGGATAAAACCGCGGAAAACCCCTCGGATGTCACCAGCTACAGTCTGCTGAAAGAGAAGCTGGGGGATGTGCTGACCAGTCTGACCGAGCGCGAGCGCAAGATTCTGGAGATGCGGTTTGGGCTGCTGGATGGCTATGAGCGGACGCTCGAGGAGATTGGCAAGATGTACAACGTGACCCGCGAGCGCATTCGCCAGATCGAGGCCAAGGCCCTGCGCAAGCTGCGCCACCCGACGCGCGTTCGCCACCTCCAGGGCTTCCTCGACACCGAAGAGCAGGCCGCCTGAGCCGGCCGCGTCGCCGGGCCTTGTCCGCCGCAAAAAGAACGCGACTTTTTCCGAATCCGGATTAAGTTGTCCGCGATGGATGCGGACGAGCGGGATATTTTTTGTTACCTGAAGGCCTGGCCCAAGCTGTTTGTCTCGGCCAGTGAGATTGCCCGCCGGGCCGGGGGGAAACGCCGGTATCGCGAGAATCCGGAATGGGCGCTTCCCGTCCTCTCCCGCATGGTGGAAAAGGCCATGCTGGAGACCGACTCGACCGGTCACTACCGCATCAACGCCCGGTACGACGAGGAGAAAAAGAAACGCTGGGTGTCGCCCCAAATCCAGCAAATCCTGGCCCGCAGCGGGAAGACCTTCGAGGGCGTTTACGAGATTGAAGACACGGAGGGCGTGCTCGGGAAGGCCGAAGCCGACGAAGAGGGGGAAGCCGGGGACCGGGAGAACCCTTCCCCGCCCTGAGCTTTCCGGCGAGTTGTCAAACAAGGGAGGCGGGGCGCGCGGCCATCCCGCGCCGAGCCCGTCAACCCGGTCCGGCGAACGCGCGAGGATGCATCTTTCATTGACTCGCGGATTGGGCGGGGCAGACTTCAGCGCACAGCCCGGCCGCCCGATTCCGCGTGGAACCTGTTCGAGGCGCCCCGCCGTGCGGCCGCGGCGAATTCCGTCTGGCTTATGAAACTGAGACGAATCGGAACGGTGCTCGTGGCGGCCTGGCTGGTGGCGGGTTGTCGAACGCAAACGGTGGAACACGCCGGACCGCGGCCCGGCGGCGGGCACCTGGCGCCCACGCACCAGGTCTTGCGGCCCGCCGGCCGGACGGTCCAGTTCGGGGGCCGGCCGGTGGACCTGGCGCTGGCACCGGACGGGCGCACCGTCTATGTCAAGGACAACCGCGGCCTGGTGATCCTGGATGCCGCGTCCTGGCAGGTGAAACAGGAGCTCAAGTTCAGCGCCGGCGGCAGCTCCGCGCATGGATTGGTGGTGAGCCGCGACGGCGCGCGCATTCTGGCCTCGACGGCTCAGAACCTTGTCTGGGAGCTGAAAGTGGCACCCGACGGCAAAGTCGAGCCGGCCCGGAAACTGACGGTGGCGGGGCCGGGAGGGCAGGGGGCCTCCAACCCGTGCGGCCTGGCTTTCGCCCCGGGGGAGAAACGCGCTTTCGTCTGCCTGTCACGGAACAACACCCTGGCCGTGCTGGACCTGGAGTCGGGCAAGGTCATCCAGGAAATCCCCGTGGGCGTGGCGCCCTACGACGTGGTGTTGTTTGCCGCGGGGAAGAGAGCGTTTGTGTCGAACTGGGGCGGAAGGCGGCCCAAGCCGGGCGAACGGGCCGCCCCGTCTGCGGGAACCGACACGCTGGTGGATGAACGCGGGGTGGCAGCCAGCGGAACGGTTTCGGTCGTGGACCTCGAGGCGGGAATCGAATTGAGCCAGGTGCCGACGGGCCTGCACCCCTGCGATCTCGAACTCAGCCCGGACCAGCAACGCCTGTTCGTGGCCAACGCGAACTCGGACTCCGTCACCGTCATTGAAGTTTCGAGTCTGAAGGTTGCCGAGACCATTGCGGTGCGGCCCGACGAGGGCCTGGCATTTGGCAGCGCCCCGAACGCCTTGTCGGTGAGCAGCGACGGGACCCGTTTGTTTGTCGCCAACGGCGGCAACAACGCCGTCGCCGTCATTGGGCTGGCCGCGGGTCCCGCGCAAACCAGCCGTCTCGAGGGTTTCATCCCGACGGCTTGGTTTCCCGGCGCGGTGCTCAACGACGGCGCGCATCTCTATATTGCCAATGTCAAGGGCTTCGGGTCGCGAAATCCGCAACCGGACAGGAAAGGATGGAACAGCCACTGGCACCTGGGGACGGTCAGCAAGGTCGAAATCCCGGACGGCTCGACTCTGGCCGCCTACACCCGCCAGGTGAAGGAGGATGCGCGGGTTCCGCAAATGCTGCGGGCGTGGGAAACGTTGCGGCGGGGGGGCAAGCCCGTGCCGGTGCCGTCGCGGCCCGGCGAGGCGTCGGTCTTCGAGCACGTGGTGTATATCATCAAAGAGAATCGGACCTACGACCAGGTGCTGGGCGACCTGCCGCAAGGCAACGGGGATGCGTCCTTGTGCCTGTTTGGCCGGGAGGTGACTCCCAACCACCATGCGTTGGCCGAGCAATTCGTGCTGCTGGACAATTACTATTGCAACGGCGTCTGTTCGGCCGACGGCCATGCCTGGGCCATGGAAGGCTATGCCACCGATTACCTGGAAAAATCCTTCGGGGGCTGGACGCGGAGCTACCCCTTCTCGGGGGATGACCCCCTGAGTTTCGCGCCGAGCGGGTTTATCTGGGACCACGTGCTGCTGCATGGCCGGTCCTTCCGCAACTACGGGGAAATGAGCCGCACCACCCCCCGGCCGTCGAACGCCACCTTCCTGGATATTTATCAGGATTACCGGGACAAAACGGGCAAGATTACCTTCCAACATGAAGTCTTCATCGAAAACCTCCGGCGCTATAGCTGTCCCGACGCGCCCGGCTGGCAAATGCGCATCCCCGACGCGATTCGCGCCGACGTTTTCCTCAAGGAATTCGCGGACTTCGAGCAACGCGGTGGATTCCCCAACTTCGTGATCATTTTCCTGCCCAGCGACCATACCTCCGGGACGCGGCCCGGCAACCCGACGCCGCGCGCGCAAGTGGCTGACAACGACCTGGCGCTGGGGCGCATCGTCGAACGGATTTCGCACAGCCGGTACTGGCCCCGCACCTGTGTGTTCGTGATCGAAGACGATCCCCAGAACGGCTTCGACCACGTGGACGGCCATCGGTCTTTGTGCCTGGTGGTCAGCCCCTATACGAAACGCGGAGCGGTGGTGAGCCGCTTTTACAACCAGACGTCCGTGTTGCACACCGTGTGCCGCATCTTCGGCATTCCCCCCATGAACCAGATGGTGGCCACCGCCCCGTTGATGACCCATTGTTTCAGCGATAAACCGGATTGGACTCCATACCAGTGCCGGCCGAACCAGATTCCCCTGGATGAGATGAACAAGCCCCTCGCCGCGCTGGAGGGCGACGAGCGGCACTGGGCGCTCCAGAGTCTGGCCCAGCCGTTCGACGAGGTGGACCGGGCGGACGAGGATACGCTCAACCGCATTCTGTGGCATTCGGTCAAGGGCGTGGACACCCCCTACCCGGCGCACCTGGCCGGCGCCCACGGCAAAGGTTTGAGGGCCCTGGGCCTGGTGCTCAACGGCGAAGACGACGACGATTGAGTACGAAGCCGCCTTTGTTCAGCGCCGCCGGCTTTTTGCTGGTGATGCTCTCGCTCTCGGTCGGCTGGGGCATCCGCGGCAACTACGGCCACGAATACGGCGCCATGATTCCCGGCGCCCTCGCGGGAATGGCCGCCGCGCTCATGTCCGGCCGGGAAGACTGGCGGGAGCGGCTTCCGTATTTCGGCTTTTTCGGCGCGTTGGGGTGGGCATTTGGCGGGTCCATCTCTTACTTGCTGGCGCCGACTTACACCGAGAGCGGCCACTTGCCGACCCAGCTCTACGGCTTCGCCGCAACTTTCTTCGAGGCCTTTCTGTGGGCTGGCCTTGGCGGGGCGGCCACCGCCTACGCCGCAGCCGAGGACCGCGAAAACCTGACGGCCCTCTTCCGGCCCCTGTTGTGGGTCTTCGCATTCTGGACGGTGCAGTATGCCATGGAGGATACGCCCTGGCATTGGCGCGCCTGGCTTTTTCCGGCCGCGGGCGCGGACGCGACATGGTTTCGACAGCGGGACCCGCTCTATTGGCTGGACAGTGAGTGGGTGGAAGCGGCCTATGCTTTGGCCGCGCTCTGTCTTTTTGATCTCTGGGACCGCCGGTTTGGGAAATGGCCGCGGCTGGTCATCCTCGGGGCGGTTGGGGCCGGGATTGGTTGGGGGGTGCAGCAAGGCCTGGCCGCCATGGGCTGGCTGGGTCCGCTGGTTGCAGCCGTGGCGCATCCCCAGGGGGACCTCGGCCTGCTGAATCCCGCGACGGGGGAACCGCGTTTCAAGCCTGAAGAACTGGTGCTGAACTGGCCGGGGCTGTTCGTTGCGCTGGCCCCTCATTTAGGCTGGATGATCGGCGCGGTGGGCGGCGTGGCCCTTTACTTTTATCGTTACGGCGCCTGGCGTTCGGGCTCGGCGCTCCTGATCCGAATGGCGGTGTGGAGCCTGTTGGTTTTCCTGGCCGGCCCGGTCCTGCTCTCCAACGTGCCGCTGTTCCAGGCGCACGGCGGTTTTCGCCTCACGCCGCCGCGGGGGGATAGCTGGGCCAACATTCTCGGCTGCCTGATTGGTTTGCTGCTTTACTTCCGCAAGACTGGCCGGAAACCGGTGGTGTTTGCCGCCGTGCTGGCCGGGCTGTTCGGGGGGCTGGCTTTGACCACGGCGCAACTGGTGAAGGTGTTGTGCTATTCACCCGGCAACCCGCGGTTGACCCAGGACCCGGTCGTGGTCGAGGCGTGGGCTCACTGGCGCGGCGCAAACTGGCACAGCCTGGCGCTCGAGCAGTTTGCGGGCTTGTTGTTCGGTCTGGCGATTGTCGTGCCACTCGGCCTGTTGGCCACGCGGCTGCCGGTGCATCGTGACTGCAAACCGGTCCGGCCCTGGACCAAAGTTTTTGCGGTTGTGTTTCTATTGAACATCCTCACCTACCTGAACGGGGTGAAAAACGTGTCGAGCTGGACGGCGGCCAGAAAGGTCGTGGTGCAGGGATTGGAGGGGACGTTCCAACCGGTCGCGGAAGTGATGCGGGCCCCGTTGTTCGAGGGGGTTCAACTCCCGGCCTGGTCGTGGTTTACCCTGATGTGGCTAGCCTTTACGGGGGTGACCCTGCTGGTGCTGGTCAGACACCGGCGCCAGCCGGTGTCGCTGGTTCCTGCCACCGCCCTGGGCCGCGGACAACTCCTCTACCTTCTGGTGCTTTGGCTGATGGTCCTTCTCAACTTTACGAAGGCGGTCGTGTCCTTTTCCGAAGCGCGGATTGCCACCGAGGGGCTGATCATGTTCAACGCGCTGGCCTGCACAGGGCTGCTGCTTTGTGGCGCGACGCGGTCCCTTGACATACCCGTCGCGGCTTCGACCGACTTCGATGGCCTGACGCGGAAAGCCGCCGGTCTGACAGCGCTGCTGCTGGTTGTCACGACGCTGCTCTACACCGGGGTCATCCGGGGCTTGTATGGGGACCAGCCGACCGGCTGGGGCGGGGTGCGTCTGCGGTTTGGGCCGGAGGCGGATTGGCGCGTGCGGCCGGTGTTGAAATCCACCGAGCACCGATAAGCGTGAGATTCGACCGCGTGCGCCGGTCGCGCGCATAACGTTTGATCCTCGAGGGCGGTTCCGGCAGATTTTTCGGAGAATGACCGGCACGTTGGACCAACTGCAGCGTTCGCGGCGCGACCTGGCCCGCTGGCAGAGCGCCCAGCAGCACCTGCTCGGCGGCCGGCACGGCCCGGCGCTGACCGCTTACCAGGCCCTGGCCGCGCGTTACCCCCAGGTGGCCCAGCTCTGGTTCGAGCTCGGCAACGCGGCCGCGGGCGAACTGGATTTCACTTTGGCCAACGAAGCCTACCGCCGGGCCATCCAGCTCGCGCCGGGCAACAGCGCGCTGCTGGTGATGATCGGGAAGCAATTTGAGTCCCTCCGCCAACTGGACGACGCGCGCGCGGCTTATGAAAGGGCGGTGGCCGCCGACCCCAACTCGATTGACGCGCGCATCAGCCTGGCGGTTTGGTGCGAAAAGGAGCGGCGTCTGGATCAGGCGTGGGAATGTGTCGAGGCGTGCCTGGCCCGGCAGCCGCGGGACGACCAGGCCCGCTACTTCAGAGCGTTTTTGCTCCATCGCCGCGGCCGGAATGCCGAGGCGGAAACCGCGCTCCGCCAGCTCATCCAGGACCAGCCGCGGCATCCCTACGTCCGGTATGCCAGCCGCCACCTCCTGGGGGTCGTGCTCGATCAGTTGGGCCAATACGCCGAGGCCATGCGCTGGCTTTGCGAGGCCAAGGCGCTGGTCCGCCAAATCACGGATGTCCGCCTGCTGGAACAGAGTTATGATGAGGCCGACCGCCGGCGCCGGCAGCTCCTGGCGCAGTTGACCCCGGCGGTTCTGCGCCGCTGGCGGGCTCAGGGTCCGGCCGCTCCCGCCCCCTGGCAACCCGCATTTCTGGGCGGCCATCCCCGCAGCGGCACGACGTTGATCGAACAAATCCTGGACGCCCATCCCGAAATCCTGGCGTTCGACGAGCCTGAGGCCATTGGGAAGGAAGTGTTCCGGCAGCTTGGACCACCGCGGCAGGAGGAGACGCTCAAGCTTGAAATGCTGGACGGGTTGTCAAGCCCGCGCCTGGCTCAGATGCGCGAGCGTTATTTCAAAAGCCTCCTGCGCGAGGTTCACGCCTCGCCGGCCATCCGGGTGCTGCTGGACAAAAACCCGTCGCCCACCGCGTCGCTCCACCTTTGGCTCCGCGTCTTTCCCGACCTGAAGGTCATCATCGCCCTGCGCGACCCGCGCGACGTGGTGATCAGTTGCTTCTTTCAAAACCTGATGCTCAACGCCACCAACGCCAACTTTCTCACCCTCGAGCGGACCGCCCGGCACTATGCCGACCTCATGGACGTCTGGCTTCACCTGCGGGATTTGGGCGGGTTTGACTGGATTGAAACGCGGTACGAGGATGTTGTGGCTGGTCTCGAGGCCGAGGGAAGAAAAGTGACGGAGTTCCTTGGGCTGGCGTGGCATGCCGGGCAGAGGGAATATTATGCCAGGGCGCGGCGCAAATTCCTGTTCGCGCCCACCTATCACGATGTCACCCAGCCGGTGTATCGGCGCGCCGTGGGCCGTTGGCAGCGCTATGCCGAGGCGCTGGAACCGGTTCAGGCGAAACTCGCGCGGTATTGCCGTGCCTTCGGCTACCCGGAGTAGGATTCACCGGCGCCGGAGCACGGTTATTTGTTGAACCGGAAATTCGTCAGGTCGTAATCCTGCATCACGTACTGTTTGGTCTCGAGCCGCTGTTTGCCCGCGCGCTTGGCCTGGGTCTCCCCTCCCGCCGCGATAAAGTCTTCGAAGCTGATGATCTCCGCCCGAATGAACCCTTTCTGGATGTCGGTGTGAATCGTGCCCGCCGCTTCCCAGGCTGTCGTGCCGCTCCGGATCGGCCAGGCCCGGTTTTCCTTCCCGCCCACGGTGAGAAAGCAGATGTAACCGGCCTCCTTGAAGGCTCGCAGCAGCAGCGCGTCCGGCGCCTGGAGTTCCGACGCCGTGGACACCGTGATCGGTTTGTTGGTGTAAAAGCTGTGCGCGGCCACCGCTTGCAGTTCCTCCGGCAACAAGCCGCCGAGCATGAATCGTTCCGCCTCGAGCAACGCTTGAATCTTCAGCAGCGCCGCTCGTTCGGCCGGTTGAGGGTCCCGCCCCAACCGTGTCTCGACAAATTCGAGGTCTTTCAGGATCAAGTCCGCCTTGCTCTCCTCGGTCGCGAGAATGGCGTCGGCCTCCAGGAGCGCCTCCTCGCCCACCACTTCGACTTGGGCGTGGGTCTTCTTGTCCGCTTCGACCAGTTCATGGGCCTGGTCCAGACGCGGGTCTTTCAAATTGTGTTTGCCCAGCTTGAAGCCCGGCACGCCGAATAACGCGATTTTCATATCACTCTGTCTGTCTCGAAATAATGGGGCGCAAAGTTAACCGATTTGCCCCGATTGGGAAGCGCCTTCTGCGTTTTGTTCAGCGCCGGGGAGCGGACTGCCGGCTCATGGGGAATGGCTGGTCCGCGGGAACTGGAAAGGCGTTGCCCGACGGGCGGGAGCCGGGCGGATTGCGCCGCCCGCCTGAAGTGAGGCTGCCGGCGCCGGTCGAGCCCGGCGGCCGGCCAATCCTATGACCTGCCCGGTCCGGCTGGGAACCGGACTTTTGGGGCAACCGGAACCGTTGCACCCGTCGGAGCGGGGTCCGTCACTCCGGCGGAGCAGGGGAGGGCGGCACCGCCAAACGCAGGAACAGGCGCTGTTCCGACATGGGCAGCATCACACGGTAGCGGTCGTTGACGAGGGTGGGTTGGACGGGGCTGGGAGTCCAAACGGCGCCGGGGCCGAGCGTGGGGGATTGCAGCAGGATGCACTCCGCGCAACCCGCAGACCACTCGACCACGGCCTGGCCGCCTTCGACCCGCATGCTCAGGGCGCCGGAGACGCCCAGGCGGAGGAACATCGGCGAACCGGGGATGGGCATGGCCACCCGGTATCTGCCGTTGACGAGCACCGGCGGGATGGGGACCGGGGTCCACCTTGCTCCCGGGTTGACGCTGTCGGATTGGAACAGCGAGCAACCGACACACGTGGCCGGCCACTCGGCGATGAGTTGCCCGTTCTCGACCCGGATCGAGAGCGTGGGCGCCGGGGCCAGCGTGGAGGCGCGGAAGAACTCCACCGCGGAGGTCATGGGTTGCGGCGCCAGGTCGGTGCGCAAGTTCGCCGGGGTGACCGCCTGCTGGAACTCCCACGGGGAGTGGGCGTCCAGCCCGGCGCGTCGCTCGATGGCGTAGCTCCGGCCCGGCCGCGCATAGAGGGTGAGGGCCGCCATTTGGTTGCTGCGGGCCAGGTCCAGAATCGGCTCGGGTCCGACAATAAACACGCGACCGACGCCGGCCTGGCCGTTGGCGGTCGGGGCGTCAGTGCGCGTGCCCGTGAGGTCTTCGCCCCGGAGCGTTGCCACCGCCGACTGGTTCCCGGGCACGGCGGCAAACGCCAGGCGCGCCAGGGGCACCGTCCCCTGCCAGGAGCCCTGGGGATGGCGCTGGAACTGAATTTGATAGCGGTCATCGCCCAGCGGGAGGAAGTTGGCCGCGCCCACCTGCGGCGCAAGGCTGGTGAGCTGCAGATTGGTCAGGTGTCGTCCGGCGACGTGCAGCAGCAGGTCGAGCTGGTTCAGTTCGACGCCGGATTGCAGCGTCAGCGGGACACTGCCGGCGTCGTTGGTCAGGATCGCGGTGCTGCCAAGGGAGAGGAGGAAATCAGCCTTGGTGTCCTGGACAATGACCACGAAACTTTGAGTGGCGCTCAGCGATGGCGAGCCATCATCGCTGACGATGATCGAGATGGTGTAGTTGGTGCCGCCCTGGTATTCGGTCGGCCGCCAGGTGAACAACCCGTTGGTGGGGTTGATGGCCGCGCCGGCCGGCGCCCCGGCTCCCAGACTGAAGGTGAGCCGCTGCGGCGGCAGGTCGTCGTCGGTGGCGCTCAGCGCGACCGAAAGGAGGGTTCCTTCCGCGATCGTGCGGTTGGTGGTTCCCGCCAGCGCCGGCGGACTGTTGGATTCCAGCACGATAATCGCAAAGGACTGGGTCGCACTGAGCGAGGGGATGCCGCTGTCGCGCGCGATGACCGCGACCAGATTGGTGCTGGGGCCGTGGGCCTCCGCGGTGATCCAGCTCATCTGGCCGCTGACACTGTTGAGGACCAGGCCCGGCGGAGCGCCCGCCCCGAGCTGATAGGTGAGAGTGTCGCCATCGGGGTCCGTCGCCGCGGCGGTCAGCACGAAGGTGGCGCCTTCCACCACCACCTGGTTGGTGATCGGCGTGAAGACCGGCGGCCGATTCTCCAGAATCACGGTCGTTGCCGCCTGCGGGGCGGCGGGGGCGGATTCGCGGTTGCCGGCTTGGTCAGTTGCGATGCTGTAGAAGGCATAGGTCTTGCCCAACACGCCCTGGAACAGCGCGCTGGCCGAGGGGGTCGCGATGAGCCACCGCTGGAAGGGCCCGCCGTTTTCGCTGAAGTAGATGTCGTAGGTCGCGACGCCGCTTCCGCCGGGGTTATCCTGGCCGGACCAGCGGACAAGGAACGCGGCATGGCTCTGGGCCGGCAATGCCTCGACCGAGCTGGCGGGCGGCTCGTTATCCACGGTTGGCAGCGGCGCATAGAGCAGGGTGTACTGGCCGGTGCTGTTGTAATCCAGCAGGTGCAGGATATTCTCGCGTGCGGGCCGCCGGCCCTGGCCGATGAAGGTGCGATCCGTGACCCAGGCATTGGTCTCGACCCGGATGACCACGTTGTCCGACCGTTGCACGCCCACCAGCCGGTAGAGACCATTGGCCGGGTCCGGCACCCGAAGGTAAGCCCACCCGCCCGGCAGGTCCGCGCTCAGTTCCACCTGCAGGTTCAGGGGGGACAGCGTGCCGGAAACACTGGCATTGGTGGCCACCGCCACGTGGTTGCTGGAGCCGTCACTCAGCCAGAGCGTGTCCGGCAGGTCGCGGCTGTCCGCCACGTCGTTGACCAGGAAGTCCGGCAGGCCGTCGTCGAAAGGCGGTCCGGCCTGGACCAGGCGGTTCATTTCGTGGATGCGGACCTCGTCTATGAGCGAGAGGCGCGGGTTGCCCTGGCCATCGAGATGCTCGAAGGTGGCGTTGTAGTCAATGAACAAGCCTTGCAGCGTCGAGGTCAGGAGCCAGCGCGCCACACTGATGCCGCCCGGGGGGATGGTGCCGAAGTTGGCGGTCAAGGTGGGGGTCATGTTCTGGCCGGCCACCTCCGTGGCAATGATTTTGAAGTCAATCAGCAGCCCCTTTTCGTTTTCGATGATGGTCGGCTGGGCCGAGGTGATGCGGAAGTTGCGCGCGGCGCCGGCCCCCTGGTTGCGCACCATGACCGCCAGGTTGAAGGGAATGCTCGGCTCGACCAGGTCGGTGAAGGGATCATCGGCATACACATCCCGCTGGTGGAAATAATCCAGGGTCAAGCGGGCCGTCGGATTGACCGTGATGGGGACCGGCGACAAAGGCACCGTGACCAGCACACCGTTCAGCGAGTAACGAAACTCGCCGCCCACATAATATTGGACCGGCTCCAAGGGGGCGGCGTCCACGGTCGGCACCAGCGTCCAACTGGCCACGCCCCGCGCCCCGCCGGCCACCCGGCCCCCGCCCTCCACATCGCTCAAGCCTGTCAGTTCGGGCGGCCGCAGCCCGAACAGGGCATTGGCGTCGTTGCCCTGGCCGTCGGTGATGTGAACCGTGACCCGGATGTTTTCGAGAGCGTTGGCGGTGGCATTGTCAATTTCGAGCGTGGCGCGGAAGGCCTCGCGGCTCAGCACGGCTTCCTGGTCAAGTTTGATTTTAACCTTGGCGCAGACGCCGCCCTCCTCGCCCTGCTGCGAGCGGATGCGGTAGGTTTCGACAATGGCGTTGATGGGGTCGGTGAACCCGGCATCCAGGGCGGCCTGGTGATAGGCGGCGGCTTCGACGAGCTTTTCGCGCAGCGCGATGGTATCAATGAAATCCAGATTGGCTCCCGGCGGCGCGTCGGCCGGGCGCAGAATGCCCAGCGCAATGTTGTCGAGCGTTCGATTCCAGCGGCTCAGCACCCGGTCAATTTCCGCGGGCGGAACGCCGGGCGGCAGGTTGGTGGTCAGCAAGTCCGAGCGTTCCGCGCTGGTGATCATGCGGCCGCCGTCCGAGGTTTCGCCAGCCGCGAGCTGGAACCGCGCGTACCAGTCGCCGGTCTGATTGTCCGCCTGGGGGTTGAGCCAGACGCCGTCGGGGGCGCCGGTGATGAGGTTGAAGGCGTCCAGTTGGGCGCGCAGTCCGGCGCGATAGAATTGAATGGGATCGTCGTTCGAGCCAGCCATCATCAGGGTCAGGGCCGGGTCGCCGGCCGGGCTGATGAAGCAGCGCATGATGCTGTAGATGCAGGCCGGAATGCCGGCTCCCGGAATCAGACAGCCCGCCGCGCCCACGGCGCAATCCACCACGCCAATGGCGGACACTCCGCCGCCCAGCCCCATGCCGCAGGAGAACCCGCTGGCGGCGCAGCCAATCGGCCCGGGAATACATCCCGCGGCCGCCAACAACAGGCAGGTTGGGTCGCACCCGACTTTGATGCCGATCGAGGGCGTGCTGTAGCTGGTTGAAACCCCGCCGCCCCCGCCGCCACCCCAGCCGGCCCAGCCCCCGCCGCCGCCGCCACCCCCGCCCCCGCCGCCGCAGTCGCCCTGTACACCGCTGACCGCGATGGGGGCGCCGCCCCCGATTTTCAGCCATCCGCACTCGAACGACCACGAGGCGCTGCCGCTCATGCCGCAAGGCACGCCGCTGGCCGCCCGGACCTGATCGCCACTGGACCCGAAATCGCCAATGCGACGCAGCGTGACGGGAATGGTCAGAGACGACTTGGCCGGCAACTGGCCCAGGTCCGTGATCAGCGGTTCAATGACATAGAAGGGATGGGTGTCAAACCGCAGCTTCAATTCGTCCGCCGCGATCAGCCCGTGGTTGCGGAAGGTGAGATTCACCTGTTTGGACTGGCCGACCAGTTTGAGGTCGCTGACATCCAGCACCGGCGGTTCAATCGTTACCACCGGCGCCGGCACCACCGCCTCGAACTCCGTTTCGATGGAAATCCGGTAGTGATCCTCGATTTCAATGCGTTCGACCGTCCAGGTGTACCGCACCGCCTGGTAGGAGAGGAACGCGGTGACCTCATTGGTGATGCCGGGCTCGAGGAAGACGGTGCTTCGATGAGCATTGTGTTGCGTGGCCTCGAGCTCGAGGTCGTAGTAGCCTTCCATCAGCTCGGGAACGAAAAAGCGTCCCAAGTCGTCCGTCACGCCATTGGTGACCACGGCGTGGCTCACGGCGTCCCGCACGCGCACCGTGGCATTGGTCAGCGGGGGCGCTCCCGCCGCGTAAAAGGTGAATTCGTCCACCGCCGTGATTTGGAGCGCGCCCCTGGCTTCCGACAGGGCTCGGAAGGAGAACGGCACCGCCAGCGCCGTGCCCACTCCGTTGAGGGCCAGGTTGCCCTGGTGAAGCGAGAGCGACAGATCGTCCGGCGGGTTGAGCTGGAGGGTGACCGTATTGGTCGCTCCCGGCGGCAGGGAGGGCATCGGGTTTGGCGAAACCAGGCTCATCCAAGGCAACGGCGGAAGCGAAACAGTGATCGGGCCGGTCTCCAAGCCGCCGCTGTTGACGATCTGGAACGAGACGGTTCGTTGGGCCCCTCGCTTCATGCCACCGTCCAACCGGCTTGGATAGGCGGCCAGCCGCGGCACCAACGGGTCAATGTCCACGCGGATGGCGAAGTTGAGGACGGCGCCTTCGACACTGGTGAGGCGAACCTGGATATAGCCCCAGGTAAACGAGGCGTCCAGGGCCGAGATGCCGTAGGCAAGCTGCAGGGAACCGCTGCCCGCCAGCACGTTGGTCTGCAGGGTCAGCGTCGCGTTGACATTCGGAGGCTTGCTCAATATTTCAACCGCCAGGCCGGTGAGCGGCACGTCGCTCAGGTTTTCGATCCGCACGCTGCCCCCGATGCTGCTGCCTTCGCTCAGGCGGGCCGAGGGTTGGGCCGGCTGCGCCTTCATGCCCAGCAGATAGAAGCTGTCCTGCGGCGCGGGCACGGGTTCACCCGGATGGGCCGCCGAGATTTCGTAGTAGCCCGCCTCGCCCGGCAACGGCTGCCACGTCGTGGCGAACCGGCCCTGGACATCGGTGATGGCCGCAATCGTCCGCGTCGTGCCGCGCACCCGAACGTGGATGTTGACGGGCACGAATTGCGCCGGGGCGCCGCCGCTGCGGAACGCCTGGCCGGCCATGGGCACCGGCGTATTGGCCGGCGCGACTTCAAGGTCGGTGGCGACGGTGACGTGGTAGGCGGGGTTGACCTGGATTGGAGTCGCCGACACCCGGACATTGTTGTCCTCGAGCAATTCGACGACGTTGTTGAGCGCGTCGGCCACCACCACGACCCAGTATTGACCCGCGGCCATCGGCAGGCGGAGGGGCAGGGTTTGACCGAACTGGGTGTCGGGCGGCAACGCCCCGTTGAAGGTGAACTGGCCCATGAGCACGTCATCGCCCACCAAGGGGTCGGTCGAGAGGTAAATCCGCTGGACCACCGCGTTGGACGGGGAGCCGACCATGCCCTGGTTGCGAATTTGATACCCCACATCCACATACGCCTCCGTTTCCGCCGTGGCCGGCACGGTCACCGAGCTGACCACCAGATCGGGCAGGTTGATATCCGTCACCGTGACCGCCACGCTGCCGGTTGAAAATCCGGGAGCGCTGGCGGTGAGCTGGACGGATTGGCTGCCGTCGGTGACGCCATCATCCACCGTCGTCAGCGGGAATGAGGCCGCGCTGGCGCCCGCCGGAATCGTCACCGTCGCGGGCACGGTCAGTTCATTCGTGTTGGCCGAGTGGAGGGTTGCCACCAAGGCGGTGTTGGTTCCGGCGTTACGGCTGACGGTGGCGGTTCCGGCCGTGGGCTGGCCTTCCGGCAACACCGGCCGGTCCACGGTCAAACGCAGGGTGGGCCCGTCGTCATCCGTGACCATCACGTGAACCGTGGGCCCCGCCCCGAGCCGCGTGGTGCTGCCGGTCGCCCGGAACCAGAGGCGGACCTCGACATCCTTGTCTCCATCCACCAGATCGTTGTTCACGGCGGCGATGGGGAACGACAGATTGGTCTGGCTGCCCGGGATGGTCACCAGGCGGGGAACCAGGAGCGCGTTGGTGTTGCTGCTTTCGAGCTCGAGCTCCAGCGTGCGCGGTGAGACCGGGCTGCGGGTGATCGTGACCACCGCCGCCTGAGCGCCCGCGCCTTCGCTGACCGTTCCCGGGGCAACCTCGAGCGTCAGTTGCGGCCAGTCATCGTCCAGCACCGTGAGGGTTGCCGAGCCGGGGTGATGTCCGCTGGCCGTGGCGTTCAGCGCGACGGTTAACGGGGACTCGACCTGGGAATCATCCAGAGCCTGGACGTTGAACGCGGCGAAACTTTCGCCGGCGGCCAGCGTCACGCTGGCCGGGACGGCGACCTGGGCCGGGCTCGAACTGGCGAGGGTGACCACCAGGGGGGCGCTGCCGGCATCGCGGCTGACGATGGCGGTTACCGCCTGGCCCTCGATCACCTGGTTGGTCACCAGGCTCACGGCCAGCCGCGGCAGGTCCGCATCCAGCACGGTTACCTGTGCCGCCCCCGGCTCGTACCCGGCGGCGCTGGCGGTGAGGGTGACCGTTTGCGGCCCGTCCACAATGCCGTCGGCGACGCCCTGAATGTTGAACGAAACCGAGGATTGGCCGGCCGGAATCGTGACCTGCGCCGGCAGCGACACTTCGGTCGGGTCGCCGTTGTTCAACGTGACGGTCAGCGCCGCGGTTCGCGCGCCGTTCCGGGTGACTGTGGCCACAATGGGCTGGGACGCGCCCTCGGTCAGTTGCGCGGCGGACAGTTGCAGGGTGAGAACCGCCGGGACCAGCATGCTCTGAGAAGCCACTCCCAGGTTGTTTGTCTCGTTGGATTCGATAAGGGTTGAACGGCTGTCGGCCAGCACGGCGAACCAGAGGGAACCCACCAGCCCCGCCGCGGGCACCACCACCGACTGGGTCCGGCTCAGACTGGCGCCGGCCGCGAGCGTGTTGGTGAGGGTGAAGGTGGCCAGTTCAGCCCCGCCGGCGCCGTTGCTGTTCGTCGTGAGCAAAATGGATTCCGACCAGATCGGTCCGGCGGCGGCATTACCCTGATTGGTGACCGAGTAGGCCAGCACGACGGTTTGTCCCGGCAGGGCGTTGGTTGGCGCCACCAGGTTGCCCACCACCAGGTCCGGAAGCGGCGGCAGCGAAACCGTCAGCGCCACCGAGGCCAGGTTGTTGCCTTCATCCGATTCCGCCACGGCGTTGCCTTGGTCGGCCGCAACGACGAGATAAAAGCCGCCCGGGGTCTGGCCTGCTGCCAGGGGCAATGTCACGGGCACGAGGTTGGTGTAGCTCTCTCCCGGTCCAAGCGGCACCACCGGGGCCGGGACGCCGGCCAGCAGCGTCTGCAGGGTGTTGCTGGCCGTCGAGAGATAGACCCGGTCGGTCCAGGACACGGCGGCCGGCGCGGTGCCACTGTTGGTCACGACGAACTCCAGTTGGAGGGTGTCGCCAAACGCGGCGCTGGCCGGGGCGCTGATCCGGGCGACCCGCAGATCGGTGGCGATGATGTTCAGCGGCGCGGTCGAGAAGGCGGTGTTGTTGGTTTCGACCAGTTCAAAAATCTGGTTTCCGCTGTCCACCTGGACGCCAAAATAGCGCGGACCGGTCCCCACGGAGGGCACGATGACTTGTTGCGTGACGTTGAGGCTGGCGCCGGGGGCGATGCCGCCTGCGCCGGGATTGAAGCTCACGGCGCCGAGCGAAATCGCACCGGCACCCTCCGGGCTGGAAGCCAGCAGCACGGCGTTCTGCCACGGGCCGATGGCGGCGCCCGGCCCCGTGTTGGAGATGACGAAGGTCAGGGGGATCAGGGTGCCCGCCTGGGCCGCGGCCGGGGTGGCCACCGCGCCGGCGATCAGGTCCGGCGGCGCAAGGGTGGTGAAGGTCAAGTCACCCGAAAAGGCCTCGTTGCCTGCGGCGTCGGTGGCGTAAACGCGGTAATGATAGAGCGTGGCGGGGAGGAGGCCGCTCAACAGGAAGGAATGATTCGTTCGGAGCAACGACGTGCTGTTGGTGAGCCCATAGGAGGAATTGGTGCCGTAGGCGATGCGGCCGGTGGTTGGCTCGGTGGTGGACCACGTGATCACGGCGCTGGCGACGTTTGCCGTGGCCGTGATCGAGGCCAGCACCGGCGGGGTGCGGTCCACGAACTCATATTCCGCCACATAATGCAGATTGGTGGGGTCGGTGGTGGCGAAGGTCTTGACAAAACTCGCGTTGGTCGAGACGGTGGCGCCGCTCAGAGTGAATCGCTTGAAAGCGTAATAGTCCGGAGGGGTGTTGGTCACGGCGGCTGGGGCGGTGAGGGTGGTGGACTGGCCGTTGGTGAACGTGCCGGTTCCCGTCACCGTTGCCAGACCCGGCGGCAGGGTGGCTGCCGTCACCACGTGCTGCAGGTGGGCTTCCGCGTAATGCGCGCCAAACAGCCGGTTGCTGTAAAGCACGACGGTGAGCACGGGGTTGCTGCTGAGGGTCAACCCGTTCTCGGTCCAGTGGCTGAACTTGTAGCCGAAGGCGGGTTGGGCGGTGATGAGGTTGGTGCTGCCCCAGGAATACACTCCTGTCCCGAGAACGGTCCCCGCGCCGGCGGGATAATTCGAAGCGGCAAGCTGAAAAGCGGGCAGGCCAAATACCGCCGTGAGCGCCGTGTCCTTGTTCAAAATGAACGAATAGCTCGAGTTGGCGCTGCGGACCACGCCGCCCTCGACCCAGTTTTGGAACGAGTACGGCGCCTGGTTCGTAATCGGCGTGGCGGTCACGGTCACGAATGTGCCGGCGGGGTAAGTTCCCGCGCCGGTGAGTGTGCCCGCCCCGGGCGGGGCGCTGTTGAGCGCCAGGACGAACCATTGCGTAATGGCAAAGTTGGTCGTCACGGTGTTCAATTCGGCGCTGCCGTGGCCGTTGCTGTCGTACTCGAACACCTGCTGGTCGGAATCGGTTGTGACTTCGACCAGGTACGTTCCCGCGGTGCTGGCGGTCAAGACGGCCTGGCGGGGCAGGGACGCGTTGGGCGCCAGGCTCGCCGGGGCCGGGTAGGCTTGGTCGAAAACCGTGGTGGCCGTCGTTTGGTTGCGCACCCGCACCCGGTCCTTGAAACCCGGCGGCGCCGGGGCGGTGCCCCGGTTGAACGTGTCCCACGTCAGCGTGTAGGTCTGGTTTCCATCGGGTCCGGCCAGCAGGAGGTTTTCGACCCGCAAATCCGCGTAATCAGCCAGGCTGATGGCCAGCGGGTTTTCGGTGGCGGTTTCGTTGTCGCCCTCCAGGAGGAACTCATTCACCGTATCGGTATGGTCAGCCTTCGCGACCAGATAGAAATCGCCGCTGATTCCGTCCGGGAGATTGACGGTGTTGGTAACCGAGTAACTCTGGCCGGGCGCCAGAACCCCGTTGTGCTGGTAGAGGCCCAGAACCAGGTCGTTTTCGTCCACCAGCGGGTCGGTGGAGAGCACCACGCGATCGAACCATAACCCGCCCGGGGTGGCCAGGGAGCCGACATTGGCGACCGTGAAGGCAAAGGTGAACGGCTCGCCGCTGCGCAGGCCGGTGGTGACCGGGAGGTCAAGGCTGGTGACCTGGAGATTCGGAAACACCACGTCTTCTGTGGGCAGAATCAGCACGTCCAGGAGGTATTCACTCATCAGACCGGCCGAGCCGGCGCCGGGCCGGATCAGGGCGTAGCAGACGCCGGTTTGCTGGATGCGGACCTCGGCGACACCGTCGGAGGGCCGCCCGCTGCCCGCTTCCGGCAGGTACACCCCGTTGGCGTCATACACACTCACCACCGGCACCAGGGGGCTGCTCGCTGGTTGACGGGAGCCCAGAAAGATGGTCTTTCCCGCCTCGGCAATCCCGAGATTGAAGTAATCCAGGTCTGTCCCGAGCTGGAGGTAGCCCGCTGCCACGGCGCTCCGGCTCGTGCCGTTCGTGGTGAACGAAAGCGGATTGGCGGTGGCGAGGGTGTTGTTGGCTTCAATCTCAGTGGGCAGGTTGTTCCGGTAGAGGGAAACCCGGAGGCGATGCTCGCTGTAGTAGCTGTAATAAGGGGCGACCCGCACTGCATAGGTGCCGCTGTTGGTCAAGAGGAGCGGCGGGGTTTGCAGCAGGCCGTTGGCGGCCGCCGTCAGGCTGAAAAGTTGCGCGCCCGCCGGGTCGTAAAGGATAAAGCTCAGCCCGCTGCTGCCCGGATTTCCCGGGTTCTCGGCCGCCAGAACCATCACATCCCCGGCCAGCGCCTCAAAGCGGTAAAAGTCCACATCGCTGCCGTTTGCCAGGTAACCCCGCCCGGCGCCCGAGATGAGGTTGGGTTGCGTGCTCATCATCGCCAGAGCGGTGGCGGTTTCGCGCGTGTTGTTCGGCTCGAGTTCGGTATTGAAGCCGGCGACCTGGCCGATCACAAACTGACGCGTCCAGGCACTCGCCAGCGAGTTGCCGGCGCGGTCCTGGAGCGTGGTTCGGGTAATAAAGCGATAAAGCCCGGGCTGGAGTGCGCCGCCGGAAATGGTGAAGTTCGCCGTGAGCCCCGAGCTGTAGGCCGGGCTGACTGTGACACCGACGAGGAGGTCATCCACGGTGTCAAAGAGGCCGTCGGCGCCCGCCGCGCGCAGATCAAAAGTATCGGCGGCGTTGACGCTCGAGGCCAGCAGGTCCTCGGAAAAGGTCAGGGTGAACCGGTCAAAGAGAGCCAACGAAGTCGTCCCCTCAGCCGGAAGGCTGTCCGCCACGATGGCGGGAGGCAGGAGATCACTCAATTCGATGGACAAAAGATATTGGGAGAACAGGCCTGTGGTCCCCGCTTGGGCGCGCATCCGGACATAATAAGCGCCGCCTTGCGCCATGGGCACGGTGTAATTCAGGTTGGTCTCGCCTGCCGCCGCCGAGGCCACCACCGCCCCCGAGTTGTCCAGCACCTCCGCGATTCCGACCAGCATGCTGGTGCCGGGTAACCGATAGGCCATGCGAATCTGCGTGGCTTCCGAAAGGTTGCCCAGCCAGAACACATCGCCGGGGTCGCCGGCGCGGAAATAACCCAGCACCTGCGCCGTCTGATTGGTGCCCTGGCGCGTGAAGGCCGGCGCATTGGCCTGCGCCACACTGTTGTTGTCCTCGCTCTCCAACTGCCACGGCGCCGGCGCCAGCGTCACCCGCAACCGATACTCCCCCGTGTAATTGTAGTAATAACTCACCCGCACCACATACCGCCCGCTGGCCGGCAACACCACCGGCGGCAACTGCCCCGTCCCATTGCCCCCCGCATAAAAATCCTCCAG
>JARKQH010000351.1 GCA_029974925.1 Verrucomicrobiota bacterium | reverse complement strand
GGGAACCGAGGTGACGCCGTAAAGCGTGGGCTGCATGGAGCCGGTGGGAATCTTGAAGGGCTGGAGGAAGAAGGTGCGGATGCCCATGGCGATGGCCAGGGCGACCAGGAGCACCTCGACGTTCTCCCTCCACGCGGGATGTGGATAGGGTTTGAGCCATTTGTTGGCGGTCTTCTCGAGGCTCTCCATTTGCTTTTGGAGCGCCTCTTTGTCCGCCCCCGTTGCCAGGGCCTGGCGCAGCTCGCCCAACGCCGACTGCAGGGCTTCGAGGGCCTGAGGCGAAAGGATGTCGCGTTGGTGGTTGAGCAGCTTTTGGACGTGCCGCCGCATCGCCGTGGCGTGGCGGACCGTTCGGGAGAGAAACCATCGGGAGATCATGAGGGTGCGGCTGCGGGCTCAGGCTTTGAGCACTTCGATGAAGGCTTCCTGGGGGATATTGACCGAGCCGACGGCTTTCATGCGTTTTTTGCCTTCCTTTTGTTTTTCCAGCAGTTTGCGTTTGCGCGTAATGTCCCCGCCATAACACTTGGCGGTGACATCCTTGCGCAGGGCGCTGACGGTTTCGCGGGCGATGATTTTTCCGCCGATGGCGGCCTGAATGGCCACGGCGTATTGCTGGCGGGGGATGACCTCCTTGAGCTTGGCGGCGAGGGCCCGTCCCCTGCCCTCCGCTTTGTCGCGGTGAACGATGCAGGAAAAGGCGTCCACCGACTCGCCGTTGACGAGCATGTCGAGCTTGACCATGTCCGATTCCTGGTAGCCGGCGTGTTCGTAGTCCATGGAGCCGTAGCCGCGGGTGAGGCTCTTGATCCGGTCATGGAAGTCAATGAGTATTTCATTGAGCGGCACCACGCTGGTGAGCATGACCCGTCGCGAATCCAGGGTTTCTGTGTGGTCCACCGATCCCCGTTTTTCCGAGATCAGCGCCATCATGTCCCCGATGTTTTCGTTGGGACAAATGACAAAGGCGCGGACCACCGGCTCTTCGATTTTCTGGATGTAATTGGGCTCCGGGAGATAGGCGGGGTTGTCCACCTCCTTGAGGGTGCCATCGGTGAGGGTGACGCGGTAAATGACGCTGGGATAGGTGGCAATGATATCCATGCCGTATTCGCGCCGGAGGCGTTCCTGGACAATTTCCAGATGCAAGAGCCCGAGAAAGCCGCAACGAAAGCCGAACCCCAGCGCCACGGACGTTTCGGGCTGGTAAACGAAGGCCGAGTCATTGAGCTGGAGCTTGGCCAGGTTGGCCTTGAGATGCTCGTAGTCGGCGGTGTTGATGGGATAGAGCCCGCTGAAGACCATCGGATGGATTTCCTGGAAGCCGGGCAGCGCGGGCGCCGGATGCCGGGTATCGGTGATGGTGTCGCCCATCTTGACTTCCTGGGGCGACTTGATGTTGGCGGTCAGGTAGCCGGTTTCCCCCGCCTCGAGCTTTTCGCGGACGTAAGGTTTGGGGTTGAAGCTGCCGACTTCCTTGACCTCGACGTGTTTGCCGGAATGGAGGAGTTTGACCTGCAGGCCCGGTTTCAGCTCGCCATTGAAGACCCGCACGTGGGTGACGACGCCCTTGTAGGTGTCGAAGTAGGAATCAAATACCAGCGCCTGGAGCGAGCCGGCGCCGGTCGGGGTCGGGGGCGGAATCCGGGCCACGATCGCCTCGAGAATTTCGTCAATGCCAATCCCTTCCTTGGCGCTGGCCAGAATGGCGGTGTCCGCCGGGATCGCGAGGATGTCCTCGAGCTGTTGTTTGGCCAGGGGGACGTTGGCGTGGGGCAGATCAATTTTGTTGATTACGGGGATAATCGTGAGGTTTTGCTTCATGGCCAGGTGCACATTGGCCACGGTTTGCGCTTCCACCCCCTGGGCGGCATCCACGATCAACAGCGCTCCCTCGCAGGCGCTCAGGCTGCGGGACACTTCGTAGGAGAAGTCCACATGACCCGGGGTATCAATCAGGTTCAGCTCGTAAGTTTCGCCGTTTGCGGCCCGGTAGAGCATGGTCACCGGGTGCGCCTTGATGGTGATCCCCCGCTCCTTTTCGAGGTCCATCGAATCGAGGAGCTGGTCCTCCATCTCCCGGGTCGAAATCGTGCCGGTACGATGCAGCAGACGATCCGACAGGGTCGTCTTGCCATGGTCAATATGGGCAATGATGCTAAAGTTTCTTATGTGCGCTACGTCCATCTTCCAGCGGGGTAGAAGATAGCCGGAACGGGCGCAAAGGAAAGGAAATACGTTCCGTCAGAAACAAACCAGCGGCGTGCCGCGGGGCAGTTTGAGGACCAGGGTTCCGGCGATTTTGTCGTGCCAACCCTGTTTGTCCTTGTCCCAGGCAATCCAGAGAAAGCCGAGGAAGAGAACAACCACCGAGAAGGCGGCGGCCAGGCCGCGGACCAGGGCGACGGGGAAGGTCACGGCGGCGCCATCGAGCCGGACAACTTTCAGACCCAGGACAATGCCGCCAATGGTCGTGCCTTTCCACGCCCACATGCCCGCAAAATAGGCCAGGGCAACCAGAAAACCCAGGGGCGGACCGCCAACCACCGCGCTGAGAATACTGACCAGGACGGTGTCCAGAAAGCCGGCGCCCATGCGTTCCCAGAATGAGGCGCGAGGGTGGGAAACCAATTCGGTCACGGGCGGCACGGCGCCCGTTGGGGCAAGGGATTGCGAGGGGGATGCCATGCTTGCGTCCCCGGCCGGGGCGGTGAAGGCAGCCGAATCGGAGGGGGGCAAGCCGGCGTTGAGGCCCGGTGGTCCCGCCTGCTGCCCGCCTGTCTTCGGCGGAATCTCGCGTCGCAGGCCGCCAAAAGTTGCCGTGACCACCCCGCCGATGCTCCAGACCCCGGCGACGCTGAAGGCGACGAGGCCCAGCACGGGCACCATGTAAAGGACCAGCAGGAAGATGGCGCCCAGGAAAAACCCGATGAGGGGTTTCTGCAGCAACGAATTGTTCAATTGGCGTCCCGCCGCCACCCCCATGGCTTGAAGGAGGGCGACTTTTCCAATGATGCCGGCGAAGATCAATGCGGCGCAAAGGAACGGAATGACGACCAGGCCAATGCCCGTGGCGGCGAGGATGACGAACACAACCGGCACCAGGATTTTTGTCAGCAACCCCATCAAGAACGTGGTGGCGGGCCGCTCGATGAACTCCTCGGCACAGGCGCGGACGGGCCGGGGAAACAGCAGGGCGACCAGGAAATAGAACAGGAAGAACCCGCCGGCGACCCCCCACAGCCAGCCGACGTTCGGGGCCATGGGGCGCAGCTTTAGGACGCATTCCACAAACCACAAGCGCAGCCACTCGGGCGTGGCAATTCCCAGCATCCCGAAATCCACCTCCTGTGTGCCCCCCTGGACGGTTCCACCCTCCGCCACCTTCACGCGTCCGCCGACGGCCACCGCATCCCCGCGAACGAGGGCGTCTGGCTCGACGTTCACATCGCCGAGAACCGCCACGGCCGCGTCTTTCACTTCGCCGTGAACCGTGACATTTCCGGCGATGGCGACGGCAGCGCCGGTAACTTTCCCGTGGATAGTAACCGAGCCGCCGATGGCGACCACCGCATCCGCGGTGTCCTCGGCGGCCAGTTCCACGCTCTTGCCAATCACGACAAGCGCGTCCCGCCGGAGGCCTTGTTTCCCCTGCCCTGACGGCGTGCCCGCCGGCTCTTCCGGCAAAGCGACCTGGGCCAGGATGGGCGCTGGCAGTCCGCTGAGGTGGGAATGAAGGATGGAAAGGGATGGATGGAGGATGGTGTGGAGGAGCTGGGTCCCGGGCTCAGGAACCGAGCCGGCGGCCAGCGGGGGCGTGGCAAGCGGCGCCGCGCAGGCGGCGGCACTCAAGCCCATCACAGCAAGGTATGTGGAGATATGGTTCTTCATGGGGAATCCTCAATTCAGTGTTTGTACCTGCTCAATGCCAGGCGGAAATAGACGGTGCCCAGGGCCAGGCAACAGCCGTAGGCCAGGGCGGCGGCAACGCAGCCGCCCAGCAGGAGGGCGGGACTGAGTTGTCGAATGGCCAGGAAGACCGCCCCCAGCACGGCTTTGAAGGCATTGCAGAAGGTCGCAATCTGAGCCCCCCACGCCTCGATTTGATGCCAGGCCAGCGTGAGCGGCTCGGTTTGGACCAGCCACCAGGAACCGAAACAAAGCGCAGCAAAGCACGCGGCCAGGGCGGCCAGCGCCGGCCAACGCAACGACGCGGGCCAGTTTTGCCAGGACCTCCGCGCCGCGGCGGGCGCGAGTCGCGCCTCCAGAGCACGCAGGACCCGCGGCGCCAGACTGGGGGGCGCTTCAACGTCCGGCAGGCCTTTTAGCATCCGATCCACCGCGGCGTCCAGTTGTTTTTCGTAGTCTGGGTTCATGGAATGGGTGCCTTCGTCAAGAGCTGCGGGCCGAAAGCGAAGCTCCGTCGGCGTGGTGTCCCCTGCCCTGCCCCGCCTGGCTGGTTGCCGCGGCCGTGGCAGCGCTGCCATCGCCCGGGTTTTCTTCCAGTTTGAGTCGCAATTTCCGGCGCAGCGCTTCGCGTCCGCGAAAAATGTCCGTTTTAACTTTGGCCAGTGAGACGTTGAGGCGGGCGGCGATTTCTTCGTAACCGAGGCCGTCGAGATGATAAAGGACCAGCGGGACGCGTTGGGCGGCGGGCAGCTTTTGAAGCGCGGCCTCGACCAGTTGGTGGCGGTCGGCGAGGTCAAGGTCGCTTTCGATGTCCTGTGCGGCGGGAAACTCGACGCCGTCCTCCACGTCGTCCTCGCTGCCCGAGGAGAATTCGGAGAAAAAGCGCCAGCGGGAACGGTAGCGAGTGAGGTGATTCAGGCTGAGGTTGGTCGCGACGCGTTTGAGCCAGCCGCCAGCGGAGGGGTTGGCGCGGAGATCGGCAAAGTGCTGGAACGCCTTCAGGAATACGTCCTGGGAGATGTCCTCGGCCTCGGCGGGGTTGGCAACCAGGCGCAGGGCGGTCGTGAATACCATGTTCTGGTAATTACGCATGAACGTCTCGAACTCTTGCGTTTCGGTCATCGAGTTGCCCTGGGCGGGCGGACGACGTTTCAGGCACGGCGGCCGGCCACAAGCAAAACACTGGCATAACTCAGCGGTTTAACCCAAACGATTTTCATACATTCGTCTGCAGGCATAACCCACCGCAGGGGCTTTTTGTTTCAGAAAATGTTTGGGCGGGTGGCGGCTCGACAGCCCAATCGGAGGAACCTATGTTGGGGCGCAACCATGACAGACGCATTGGCGGAGATCAGTTCAAAGAGCCCGCGGGTGGAAATTGAGAAGTTTTTCAACGGGCCGGAGGTAACGCGCTGCAAGCAACAGATTTGTGATGTGGGCCGGCGGATGTGGCAGCGGGCTTACGTGGATGGGAATGGTGGCAACCTGGCGATTCGGGTGGCGTCCGACCTGGTATTATGCACCCCGACGCTGGTCTCGAAAGGTTTCATGAAGCCTGAAGATTTGTGCCTGGTGGACCTGAACGGAGCGCAGATGGCCGGGGACCAACGGCGCACCAGCGAGATTCTGATGCACTTGGAAATCATGAAACGCCAGCCCCGGGCGGTGGCGACCGTTCACGGACATCCCCCCTACGGAACGGCTTACGGTTTGGCGGGGATTGTGCCGCCGACGGGCCGGATTTCGGAATACGAACTGTTTGTTTCGACGGCTCTGGCGCCATATCGGACGCCGGGGACGCCCGATTTGGGTCACGAGGTGGCGGCGCTGGTGGACCGCCACAACACCATTCTGATGGCGAACCACGGGGTGGTCGCGTGGAGCCATTCCAGCCTTGAGGATGCCTACTTCAAGCTGGAGATTCTCGAGGCGTATTGTCAGACGCTCTGCATCGCCGCGCAACTGGGCCGGCCCTTGTCCGAGATGTCGCCCGCGCAAGTAAAGGATTTGCTGGCCATCAAGGCCCGGTTTGGCATCCCGGACCCGCGAATGAGCGGGTGAGGGGCAGGGACGCGATTTCCTCAGGCCCAGATTGACCGGGTCATGGCGAGCATAATGACCTGTCGAGGCTTGCCGTACGAGTGTTTTCCGTTGTGGGCGCTGTTGACGCCGGTGTAAAAGAGGTGCCAGCGTCCGTTCTGGTTGACGAGCTGGCTGGCGGCGTAAATGCCGTAGCAGTCCGGAGCCGGAGGGTTTCCGCGGGGTATCCAGGCCTGGCGGCTTGGCCGGTGCCATTTCACGCCGTCGGGCGAAAAACACCACTCCAGGTCCATGGTTTGAGCGGCGCAGCGATAATGCCCCAGCATGCCTACGCGCCCGCGGGGCGTCGGCGTCATGGACAGGTAGTAAAACTGCTGGTCCACAAAGTCGTTGGCATCGCGCTGAATAATCCGTTGGCGCTTTTCAAAGTGCAGTCCATCGCCCGAGACCAGGCGGTCCACCACCCGCAAGTAACCCGGAGCATTGTCTTCCGCGATATAGGCCGGATCGGATTTGGGAACCGGCACCAACGCCACCGTGTAGAGCTCGAACGAGCCATCCGGCAGCAGATAGATGTTCGTGGCGTCATTGGAAATCAATGGAGGGGTCGCCGCCGCCTCGCCGGCGGGGCGGTCCGGGCTCTTTTCCCGGCGGAACATGACGCCGTCCGGTGAAGGGACGCCAAAAGCCGCGCGGTCGTTGGGATGATAAAGCACTCCTTCGAGTGGATTGAGCACATGGTAGCGGCGGCCATCGTCGCTCTCCGCCGCGAGGTATCGGCAGATTTGCGGGCCATGCGCCCAGAAATAAAGCCGGTGGCGGCCATTGGGCAGTTGGAGATGAACCGGCTGGACCGGTTTCCATTTCTCGGGCAGGTTTCCGATGGCCAACGGAGCGTCCGCCGCGGCTCCCGTCGTGTACACGGCCGGGGTCTTCTTCATCGGCTCACCCGGCACGCCCTCGGCCCAGGCAATGCCATAGGCGCGAGCCGCGCCCGAGGTGGAATACCAAATTCTCCAGCGTTCGTTGTCCAAAGGTTCGGCCCGGGTGGTAAAATTCTGAATGTCATCGCCCTCCCAGGCCTCGGTCGGCTCGAGCACCACCCCCAGCTTTTGCCAACGGTCGGCGGCGCACGGCGCAGGAATGTCCGGCGGGCCGGAGGAGGGGGTATCGTCTCCCCGCCCCATCCTTGGCACAAGCAACAGGCTCGCGCCGGCACAAAGGGACGAACGCAGGAAACTGCGGCGATTCAGGGCGGGAGCACACCAGGTGGGAGAGGCCATAATCCGTGAGGTTGTGGATTCACCGTTGAGCATGCGGGAGTAAAGATTGCCCATCAGCCGTGGGACAGCAAGCGTGCGAAAAGGAGTTTCGCTCCCCGGCCGGCCCGGGCTTTGAGGCCGGGCAAACCCGGCGGTGGGCAGGGCGACTACTCCAACCGGAAGGCCATCCAGCTCAGCCAGCCGCCGAGGGTGACGGCAACCGCGCACAAGACCGTCCCCCAGGCGCCAAGCTGGATGTCTCCTCCAAACGCGAGCCGGGCCACCAAAAGGACCAGGGCAAGGTCGGCCAGAAGCAATGACCCTCGGAGCAGGCGTTGGGTTCGCCTGCGCCTGCCGGGGTTGACGGGCAAGGACTCGACCGGGCCGCGTTGGTTTGCAGGCGGCGACTGGGAACCACCAGACTGCGACGGGCCGCCCCTTTCCGCGCTTTGGGAATCTTTGGCCGCGCCGTGAACCAAGGCGGAAATGCCCGGGGAAAGCGATGGCGTCGAGGCCGTCGGATGCTCGCGCGCAGGCGAATTCCCGGGCCTCCCCAACAAACTGCCAAGGTTGCGACCCAGGGCCGTCCTGGTTCGAGGGTTCCTCATCAACAGTAGGAGTTTAGCCGCCGCGCGCCTGAAAGCCAAGGCGATCCCGACACAGCCCCCCTGCCGGGGGGATCGCGTTGGCCGGCGTGGTCGAGATTTTTGCAGTTGACCCGTGGGAACGCGGCTTTAGGATGCTGGCGCTTTTGAGAGTGGTCTTCCACGGCGCTCGATCCCAATCGCGGCCAGCCTCCGAGCGGGTTGCGTTGCGGCAATGCCGGCGAGGCATCCTTGGCAGCTATGATTGAACGGTTCGAAAAGCAACTTGATGAGTTCGACGCCAGCCGTCGTCGGGAAGCCTTGCTGGCGCTGATCGAAGCCGCCCGCTCGGGACGAATTGTGCTGCCGGCGCCCGGGGGGGCGATCAATCTTCACGCGCACACGTTTTTCTCCTACAACGCCTACGGTTATTCGCCCTCGCATTTTGCCTGGCTGGCCCGCAAGGCCGGTCTCGAGGTGGCTGGAATTGTGGATTTCGACGTGCTGGACGGGTTGGAGGAGTTTCTCGAGGCGGGCCGTTTGCTCGAGCTCAAGGCGTGTGTGAGTCTCGAGTCGAGGGTTTATGTGCCCGAATTCGCCACCCGGGTGATCAATTCTCCTGGAGAGCCGGGCATTGCCTATCACATGGGGGTTGGTTTCACGCGGGAGGCCAGGCATCCCTTTCTCGATGCCATGCGCCAGGCCGCGGCCCAGCGGACGCAGGACGTGGCCCGCCGCGTCAACACCTTCCTCAGCCCCGTCGAGCTGGATTTTGCCCGCGATGTCCTGCCCCTCACCCCGAAAGGCAACGCGACCGAGCGCCACCTTTGCGAGGCCTACCAGCGCAAGGCGGCCGCTGTCTTTCCCGATCCCGCCGCGCGCGCCAGCTTCTGGAAACAAAAGCTGGGGGACGCCCCGCCCGAAGGGGCCAAGCTGCAAAACCTGATTCGCGCGCGGACCATGAAACAGGGCGGGGTTGGTTACGTGCAGCCCGGGGCGGGCTCCTTCCCGCTCATGGCCGACATGAACCGATTCATTCTCGAGTGCGGCGCGATTCCGACCTTGACCTGGCTGGACGGAACCTCCGCCGGCGAGCGGGCTCTCGACGAGCTCTTCGAGGTTGCCCTCGCCAGTGGCGCCGCCGCCCTGAACATCATTCCGGACCGCAACTACACGCCCGGGGTCAAGGATGAGAAAGTGCGCAACCTTTACGAGGTGGTGGAGCAGGCTGAAAAGCGCCAGTTCCCGATTCTCGTCGGGACGGAGATGAACGCGCCGGGCAACAAGTTTGTTGATTCGTTCGAGACGGCGGAACTGGCCCCCTTGCTGCCCATTTTCCGGAAAGGGGCTCACATTGTTTATGCCCATTCCGTGCTCCAACGCCGCGCGGGCTTGGGGTATCTGAGCCCTTGGAGCCGCAAATGGTTCCCCTCCCCCGACGCGCGGAATGAGTTTTACGAAAAGATCGGCCGGAGGCTTCGTCCGGGCGGCGAAAGCTGTCTTGGCAGCCTGGGGGAGGAGGTTACCCCTGAGGCAATTCTCAGCCGGATTGATTAGTTTTTTTTCCATGAACAACATTCCCCTCCCGCAAACACAACGAGCCGTCCAGTTGGTTGGCCCCGACCAGCTTCGCCTCAACGCAGCCAAACCGGTCTTTCAACCCGGCCCGCGCCAAATCCTTGGGCGGGTCGAGGTTGTCGGACTGTGCTTTTCAGACCTGAAACTGCTCAAGCAATTCTCCGGGCACGCCCGGAAGTCCGAGGTGGCATCCGGCATTGAAAGATCGGCTTTGGCGGAAATGCCGAATTATGTGCCGGGCGACAAGCCGACGGTTCCCGGCCACGAGACCGTGGTTCGGATCGTCAAGGTAGGCAGCCAGGTGACGCGGTACAAACCGGGCGAGCGATACCTTGTCCAAACGGATTACCGCTGGCTGCCCACGGCGGGGTCTGCTTCCGCCTTCGGCTACAATTTTGAAGGAGCGCTGCAGGAATACGTTTTAATGGATGAGCGGGTGATCACGGCGCCGGACGGGGAATCCATGCTCATTCCCGTGCCGGAGGACCTTTCAGCCTCGGCCCTGGCATTATGCGAACCGTGGGCTTGCGTGGAGGACTCCTACGTCGAAAAGCAGCGCCAAACCCTCAAGGCTGGCGGACAATTGCTGGTGGTCGGCGAGTCGCCGGTGGACCCGTCGCGCGTGCGCCATCTTCCGGGGCAGCCGGCCAACACCACCTTCGCTACGGCCGACCAAGTGGCCGGCCTGAAGGACGCAGCCTACGACGACGTCATCTACTTCGGTGCAAATCCGCAGACCGTTGAACGGTTGTTTTCAAAAGTGGCGGTCAGCGGTTTGTTCAACATTGTGCAAGGTGGCCAAAAATTCGGCAGACCCGTGGTTTCCCAGGTTGGCCGCGTCCACTATGGCGGCATCCGCCTCATCGGCACGCCGGGATCGGATCCCGCCGCCGCCATGCGCTGCATCCCGCCCACCGCCGAAATTCGCCCCAACAACAGAATCAACATCATCGGGGCGGCGGGCCCGATGGGCACGATGCATGTCATCCGTGACCTGTGCCAGGGTGTGCCCGGCGTCACAGTCTATGCCGGCGACCTCAGTGATGAGCGCCTGGCGGTCCTGGAAAAGCTGGCCGGGCCGGTGGCGCGCAAAAACGGCCTCGTTTTGCGCCCCTACAATCCCAGCAAGGACAAGCTGGCGGAAAAATTCGATTACATTGTCCTGATGGCCCCCGTGCCCGCCTTGGTGGTTCAGGCCATTCCTTCGGCCGCCCCGCACGCCATCATCAATATCTTCGCCGGCATCCCGGCCAACGTCACCGCCGAGCTGGACTTGGACGCTTACATCGAGAAAGCGCTTTATTTCATCGGCACCAGCGGCTCGACGCTCGAAGATATGAAGCTGGTCCTTTCCAAGGTGGTTTCCCGCCAGCTCGACACCAATCTTTCCGTCGCCGCCGTCTCGGGGCTTGAAGGGGCGATTGACGGGATTCGCGCGGTGGAGAAGAACCTGATGCCCGGCAAGATTCTTGTCTATCCGGCCTGCAAGGGACTGCGCCTCACCGCGCTTCCGGAGTTGGAGGGGCGGCTGCCGCTGGACAACGGCCGTTGGACCCGGGAAGCGGAGGACGCGCTGGTGAAAGGGGCGTGGCAGTCATGAGCGCGGATTTGCAGGGCAAAGTTGCGATTGTGACCGGCGGCGCGCAGGGGCTTGGCTACGCCATCTCCCGGCGCCTGCTGCGCGAAGGCTGCGAGGTGGTCGTTGCGGACATCAACGAGCAGGGTGTCATGGCGGCGGTGGGCGAGCTGGGCCGGGAAGCCGGCCGCGAGGTGGTGGGGCTCAAAGTGGACGTCACCCACGAGCCGGAGGTGGCGGCACTGTTTGACCGCACCGTGGCGCGATTCGGACGGGTGGACATTGTGGTGGCCAACGCCGCCATTTTGATTGCCGAGCCGATCGCGGAGGCGGATGCGGAGCGCTGGCGCGCGGTGATGAATGTGAATCTGTTCGGCTATTTTCTGACCACCAAGCATGCGTGCCGGATCATGAAAGCGCAGCGCAGCGGTTCGATCATCAATATCAACTCGAAGTCGGGCAAACGCGGCAGCGCCGCCAACTCGGCCTACGCGGCCAGCAAATTTGGCGGCATCGGGCACACGCAGAGTGTTGCGCTGGAGATGGCGCCCTACCACGTTCGCTGCAATGCGATTTGCCCCGGCAATCTGCTGGATTCGCCGTTGTGGACCCACCCGGAGAAAGGCCTTTTTGTGCAGTACCTCCGCGCGGGCAAGGTGCCCGGCGCCACCACGATCGAGGAAGTGCGTCAGGCCTACATCAACCAGGTGCCCATGAAGCGCGGGTGCACGTACGACGATGTGTGCAACGCCGTGGTCTTCCTCGCCTCGGACCAGTCCTCCTACATCACCGGCATTGCCCTCAGCGTGACCGGCGGCCAGGAAATGAACTAAGCCCTCTTGAATTATGCAAAATCCCATCCTCCAGGAACTCCTCACGCTCTCCCATGAAATCGGCCGCGAAGAACGCGGCCTGGCCATGCTGGGCGAGGGCAACACCTCCGCCCGCCTCGGCGACGAAACCTTTCTGGTCAAAGCCAGCGGCACCTGTCTGGGCACACTCCAGCCCGAGGACGTTGTCGAATGCCGGTTTTCAGCGCTGTTGCCGTTGCTCGAAAAGGCCAGCCTCACCGACCAGGAAATTGACCAGGCGCTGCTGGGGGCGCGCGTGGATGCCGGCGCCAAGAAACCGTCGGTCGAGGCGGTTTTCCATGCCTACTTCCTCACGTTGCCCGGCATCAAGTTTGTCGGACACAGCCATGCCACCACCGTGAACCAAATCCTTTGCTCGCCGCGCGCGCGGGATTTCGCCACCCGCCGGATGTTTCCCGACGAAATCGTCTGCTGCGGCACGGCTTCGGTTTTTGTGCCCTATACGGACCCGGGCTTGAAACTGGCCCAAGCGATCCGGGAGGCCACCGAGGATTTCATCAAACAGCGGCATCAGCAACCGCGCGTGGTGCTGATGGAAAACCACGGCCTCATTACGCTGGGGGCCACGCGCCAGGCCGTGCTTTCGGCCATGTTGATGGCTGAAAAAGCCGCCCGCATTTTCGTCGGCGCGGCCGCGTTGGGAGGCCCCGTTTTCTTCTCCGACGCGAACGTGCAGCGGATTGCGGGACGCCCCGATGAAGCTTATCGCCAGCGCGCGCTCAAACTCTGATCCGCTCATGATTCAATCCTCACCCATCTTATCCAGAACATGACCCCGCTCGATCGCCAAACCACCTCTCCGCTCGACCAACTTTGCATCAACACCATCCGCACGCTTGCGATGGATGCCGTTCAGCAGGCCAAGTCCGGCCATCCGGGCGCGCCGATGGCGCTGGCCCCCGTGGCTTACCTCCTCTGGGACCGCTACCTGCGGCACAACCCCGCCAACCCGCAGTGGCCCAATCGCGACCGCTTCATCCTCTCGGGCGGCCATGGTTCGATGCTGCTTTACAGCCTGCTCCACTTGTTCGGTTACGATCTGCCCCTCGAGGAACTGAAGCGGTTCCGCCAATGGGCCAGCCGCACCCCCGGCCACCCCGAGCATGGGTTGACCCCCGGGGTGGAGGTGACCACCGGCCCGCTCGGGCAGGGCTTGGGCACCAGCGTCGGCATCGCCATCGCGGAACGCTGGCTGGCGGCGCATTTCAACCGGCCGGGGCATGAACTGGTGGACTTCCGCACCTTCGCCATTTGCGGGGATGGGGACATGATGGAAGGGGTGTCGAGCGAAGCGGCTTCGCTTGCCGGCCATCTCGGTCTGCACAAACTCCTCTGGATTTACGACAACAACCGCATCACCATCGAAGGCGGCACCCATTTGGCTTTCAGCGAAGACGTCGCCACCCGCTTCCTTGCCTACGGGTGGAATGTGCAGCATGTCGGCGATGTCAATGACCTCCCTGCCCTGGCCCGGGCAATCGAACTGGCCGGCAAGGAAACCAGCCGCCCGTCGCTGATCATCGTGGACAGCCACATCGGCTACGGCGCCCCCAACAAACAGGATACTCACGCGGCCCACGGCGAGCCCTTGGGCGAGGAGGAAATTCGCCTGACCAAGAAACGCTACGGCTGGCCGGAGGACGCCAAGTTTCTGGTCCCGCAGGAGGTCCTGGACCACACCCGGCAAGCCCTCAAGCGCGGCGCGGCGGCCGAGGAGGCCTGGAAACAGCAGCTCGCCGCCTATGGCCAAGCCCATCCGGACCTGGCGCGGGAGTGGGAATTGCTTCAGTCCGGCCGCCTTCCCGAGGGTTGGGACCGCGAGATTCCGACATTCCCGGCGGACGCGAAGGGTCTGGCGTCACGCGAATCCGGCGGGAAGGTTTTGAATGCCATTGCCAAAACCGTGCCGTGGTTGTTGGGTGGCGCGGCGGACCTGGCCCCCTCAACCAAGACCAACCTGTCGGGCGCGGGCGACTTCGCCAAAGGCGCATACGGTGGCCGCAATTTCCACTTCGGGGTGCGCGAGCATGCCATGACCGCGATTTGCAACGGCATGGCCCTCTGCAAACTCCGTCCTTATGGCTCCGGCTTTTTTGTGTTCTCGGATTATGCGAAGCCGGCCCTGCGCCTGGCCGCGCTGATGGAACTGCCTGTGATTCATGTCTTCACCCATGACAGCATCGGGGTGGGTGAAGATGGGCCGACCCATCAGCCCATCGAACAGCTCGCCGCCCTCCGTGCCATTCCCCACATGGTGGTCATCCGGCCGGCCGACGCAAACGAGGTGGCCGAAGCCTGGCGTGTCGCCCTCGAGCAACAAAAGAATCCCGTCGCCCTCATCCTGAGCCGGCAGGCCATGCCCACGCTGGACCGCACTCGCTACGCGCCGGCCGCCGGGCTTCGACGCGGCGGCTACATCCTGGCCGATTCGAACGGCACGCCCGACGTGATCCTGATCGGCAGCGGCTCGGAAGTGCAATTCTGTTGCGAGGCGGCGGAGAAGCTGGCGGCCGAGGGGATCAAAGTGCGGCTGGTGAGCATGCCCTCCTTCGAGCTGTTCGAAAGGCAGCCTCGCGAGTATCGCGACCAGGTCCTGCCGCCCGCGGTGCGGAAGCGGGTGGCGATCGAAGCCGGCGCCCCGCTGGGCTGGCATCGTTACATTGGCCTGGACGGGGCGTTGATTGCCCGCGAGGGATTTGGCGCGTCGGCGCCGTTCAAGGAATTGTGGCAGCAGTTTGGTTTCACTTCCGAGAACGTTTATCGCGCCGCAAAAGCCTTGCTCGGCCATTGACAGGGTGACAGGGGCGCCAGGGCTGCCGGCGGGGGCTGGGCCGCCCGGGTCCCCTGCCCTGCCCCGCTGTCGAAAACCTGGCCGGTGTTGGGAACGCTACCCGCCGCGCTGGCGGCGTTTGACCTTGAGCTGGGCCAGGGACTGTGCCAGCGCCGCGTTGACCAGCGCCGCTTCGGCATCATCCAGTTTTTCGTTCAGGCGCGCCTCGGCCCGCCGGCGGGCCTCTTCCGCTTTGGCCTCGTCAATGTTCTCGGCCAGGATGGCCATGTCGGTCATGATCGCCACCCGTTCGGCGGTGATCTCCACAAAGCCCTCGCCCACCGCCAGGAATTGATCCTGCCCATCCTTGCGCGCGATGACCTCGCCCGCCATGATTTGGGTCATCAAAGGCACGTGGTTGGGATAAACTCCCATTTCCCCCTCGATGCCCGGCAGGGTGACCATCTCGACCTCTGCCGAGTAGGTCAGGGCCTCCGGGGTGACGATCTCGAGTTTCAAACGATTGGCCATGACGGGTGGGGCGCGCGCGCCAGCTTACGCCTGCTTGATTTCCTCGATCGAGCCCTTCATGTAGAAGTTCCCCTCGGGCACCTCGTCGTGTTTGCCCTCGAGGATTTCCCTGAAGCCGCGGACCGTTTCCGCGACGGGCACTTGTTTGCCGGGGCGGCCGGTGAAGACCTCCGCCACGCTGAACGGCTGGCTGAGGAACCGTTGAATTTTGCGGGCGCGGAACACGGTGAGTTTGTCCTCCGGTGACAGCTCGTCCATGCCGAGGATGGCGATAATATCCTGCAAATCCTTGTAGCGTTGCAGCACCCGCTGAACGCCCCGCGCCACTTCGTAATGCTCCTTGCCCACGATTTCCGGCGCCAGGGCTCGCGAGGTGGAGGCCAGGGGGTCCACCGCGGGGTAAATGCCCAGCTCGGCGATGGAGCGCTCGAGCACGATGGTGGCGTCCAGGTGGGCGAAGGTGGTGGCGGGGGCGGGGTCGGTCAGGTCGTCCGCGGGAACATACACCGCCTGGAAGGAGGTGATGGACCCTTTTTTGGTCGAGGTGATGCGTTCCTGCAAATCGCCCATTTCGGCGGCCAGGGTTGGCTGGTAACCGACAGCGCTGGGCGTGCGGCCTAGCAGCGCCGAGACCTCCGAACCCGCCTGGGAAAACCGGAAAATGTTGTCAATGAACAACAGCACGTCCTGGTTCTTCTCATCCCGGAAATACTCGGTAATGGCCAGGCCGGACAGGGCCACGCGGAGGCGCGCCCCGGGCGGCTCGTTCATCTGGCCGTAAACCAGGGCGATTTTGGACTCGCTGAGGTTTTGCTGCTTGATGACGCCGGCCTCGGACATTTCGTGATAGAGGTCGTTGCCCTCGCGGGTGCGCTCGCCGACTCCGGCGAACACCGAGACGCCGCCGTGCAGTTTCGCGATGTTATTGATCAGCTCCATGATCACCACCGTCTTGCCCACGCCCGCGCCGCCAAACGCGCCCACCTTGCCGCCCTTGAGGAAGGGGCAGATCAGGTCAATGACCTTGATGCCGGTGGTGAGTACCTGCGGCGAGGTGGACTGGTCCACCAGCGGCGGCGGAGGCCGGTGAATGGGGTAGCGTTTCTCGCAGTGCACCGGCCCGCGCTCGTCCACGGGATTGCCCGTCACGTCGAATACGCGGCCCATGACGCCGTCGCCCACCGGCATGGAAATCGGCGCGCCGGTGTCCATCACCTCGTAACCCCGCTTCAGCCCTTCGGTGCTGGACATGGCCACGGTGCGGACCCAGTTGTCGCCCAGGTGCTGCTGCACCTCGAGCGTCAGGTGAATCGGCTGGTCGCCCACCTTGTAATCCACCGTCAGCGCGTTGTAAATCGGGGGGACCCCGCCGGGGAACTCCACGTCCACGACCGGGCCGATGACTTGAACAATTTTGCCTTTATTCATGTTTGCTTTTGCGGGTCAGAAATTCCGGGGGTCAGCTCAGGGCCATGGCGGCGCTGCTGATTTCGAGCAGCTCGTTGGTGATGCTGGCCTGGCGCATCTTGTTGTATTGCAGGGTGAGGTCGCGGATGAGCTGGTGCGCGTTGTCCGTCGCGTTCTTCATCGCCACCATCCGCGCGCTGTGCTCGCTGGCCTTGGCCTCGAGCAGCACCTGGTAAATCTGGAAGTTGAGGTAGTGCGGCAGCAACGCCCCCAGCACCTGCCCGGCCGAGGGCTCGAACAAAAACTCGGTGGCGCCCCGTTCGAGTTTTTGCGCGCGCTCCTCGCCGTGGACGCCGATGGTGAAGCCCTTGATCTCGCCCACCGGGAGCAGTTGGATCACCTCGGGCTTTTGATTCAACGTCGAGACAAAATTCGTGTACAGCACCTCGACCACGTCCACCTCGCCGCGGACGAACAGCTCGCGCGCGAATTTGCAGATGGCCCGCGCCTCGCTGAACAAGGGCGCGTCCTTGTAGGTGAACTCGGCGGCCAGGTGGCGCCGCGTGCGGGCCACGAACTGGGCGGCCTTGCGCCCGGCGGTGATGAAGAGGGTGGTGGCCTTGTCGAACCGGGCGGCTTCGCGCAGCAGATTGCTGTTGAGGGCGCCGCACAGGCCCTTGTCGCTGCTGACCAGGATGACGCAGCGTTTCTTGATTTCCCGTTCCTCCATCAGGGGGTGGGTGAAATCGCCGGCGTGATGGGTGACCTCGGCCAGCACGCCGTTCATCATGGTGGCGTAGGGGCGTCCGGCCAGGGCCGCCTGCTGCGCCCGCCGCATTTTCGAGGCGGCGACCATCTGCATGGCCTTGGTGATCTGGGCCGTGTTCTTGACCGACTTGATGCGCCGGCGGATGTCGCGGGTGCTGGGCATTGACGGGCGCTAGCGGTAGGTTTGCTTGAATTCCGAAACCGCCGTCTTGAGCTGGCCGGTGAGCGCGTCGCTGAGCGCCTTTTCCTTCGCAATCTGCGCCATCAGGTCCGCCTTCCGGCTGGTCAGGTAGTCGGTCAGTTTCTCCTGGAAATCCTTGATCTTTTCAACCGCGATATCGTCCATGTAGCCGTTCTGAACGGTCCAGAGAACCGCGACCTGAACCTCGACGGGGATGGGATTGTACTGCGGTTGTTTGAAGACTTCGACGATCCGCTTGCCGCGTTCGATCTGGGCCTGCGTCTTGGCGTCGAGGTCCGAGCCAAACTGGGCAAACGCCGCCAGCTCCCGAAACTGCGCCAGGTCCAGCTTGATGCGGCCCGCGACCTGTTTCATGGCTTTGATCTGGGCGGCCGAACCGACCCGTGACACCGAGATGCCGACCGAAATGGCGGGGCGGATGCCCTGATAAAACAAGTCCGTTTCGAGGAAAATCTGGCCGTCGGTGATGGAAATGACGTTTGTCGGGATGTAGGCCGAGACGTCGCCGGCCTGGGTTTCGATGATCGGCAGGGCCGTGAGCGACCCGTTGCCGTATTGCTCGCTGACGCGGGCCGAACGCTCGAGCAGGCGGCTGTGCAGGTAAAAGACGTCGCCGGGATAGGCTTCGCGGCCCGAGGGACGCTTCAAGACCAGCGAAACCTGGCGGTAGGCCACGGCGTGCTTGGACAGGTCGTCGTAGATGATCAGCGCATCCATGCCATGGTCCATGAACCACTCCCCCATCGCCGCGCCGGCGAACGGCGCCAGATACTGGTTGGTCGCCGAGTCGGAAGCGGAGGCGGCGACCAGGATGGTGTAGGGCATGGCGTTGGCCTCTTCGAGCACCGAAATGACGCGGGCAATGTTGGACTGTTTCTGCCCGATGGCCACGTAAATGCAGTAAAGCGGGCGGTAATCCCGGTCCCCGGCGGCTTCGGCGGCGCGATTCAGCCGCGCCTGACTGATGATGGTGTCAATGCCGATGGTGGTTTTGCCGGTGGACCGGTCGCCGATGATCAGCTCGCGCTGGCCGCGGCCGATGGGAATCATTGCGTCCACCGCCATGATGCCGGTCTGCACCGGCTGGCTGACGGATTTGCGCTTGATGATGCCCGGCGCAATTTTTTCCACCGGGTAGGCCGTCTCCGCCTTGATCGGCCCCTTGCCATCCAGGGGCTGGCCCAGCGCGTTGACCACCCGGCCGAGCATCGCCTTGCCCACCGGCACTTGGAGCAGTTTGCCCGTGGTGCGAACCTCGTCCCCCTCTTCGATCTGGGTGTAGTCGCCCAGAATTATGGCGCCCACCTCCGTCTCCTCCAGGTTCAAGGCCAGACCGGTGATGCCCTTTCCAAAGTCAATCATCTCGTTGAGCATCACGTCGGTGAGCCCTTCGATCTTGGCCACGCCGTCACCGATCTCGCGAACAATGCCCACGTTCTGCCTGCCGACACCGGTCTTGGCGGCGGCGATTTGCGCTTCAATCTCCTGTAGTAAGTTGCTCATATCTGAATCTGATCAAAAACTGGCAGCCAATTGGTTCAACCGGCCTTGGATGCTCCCGTCATAGACGTCACTCGCCACCTTGACCCGCAATCCGCCAATCAAGGCGGGATTGTGCACAAAATTGATGTTCAAGCCTGCCCCGTACAGGCGGGAGAGCTGGGTCTGGATGCCGGCCTGCAACTCGGGCGCCAGCGGGGTGGCGCTTTCGACCCGGGCGGTGCGCCGCTCCAATTCCAGCTTCACCAGGCGCTGAAAGTGGGCGGCAATGGCCAGGTAGCCGCGCGGCTTGCGCTCGAGGAGCCATTGGACGGAGGCCTTGACCCGCCCTTCGTCCAGCGCGCCGTCACGGAGACAGCCGCGGAAGAGGGCTTTCGCCTCGCGTCGCGCTTGTTTCGAGACTTTCATGCCGTTGCGCCCCTCAAGCCGCGATCTGGCGGGCCGCTTCCTCGGCCAGCCGCCGCTGGTCGTCCGGAGTCAAAACCTTGCCGGTGACGGTGGCGGTGGTCTGCACCACCAGCCGGCCGACTTCCCGCTTCAATTCGGCCAGCATGCGGGCGTGGTCCGCCGCGGCGGCCTCGCGGGCCTTGCTGATGATCTGCTCGGCGGTGGCAATGGCTTTCTGGGTTTCCTGCTCCTGCACCCGGGCGGCGGCGGCCCGCGCCTCCTCGATGAGCTTGGTGGCTTGGGCGTTGGCTTGGGCCAGGGTTTCCTGCCGCTGTTGTTCGGCCCGGGCGAGTTCCGCCTTGATTTTCTCCGCGTTGGCCAGGCCCTCGGCGATTCGCTGGCGCCGCTCCTCGAGCATGGCCAGCACGCGTTTATAGGCGAAGAAATAAAGCAGCACCGCCACGAGGGTGAAGTTGACCACCTGGGCGATAAACAGCGGCCAGTTCACGCCGAAAGTGTGGGCGGTGTTCTTCGCCATCCCGGCCAAATCGCTGCCGATACTGCCAAAAAACATGATCTGCTCCATAAACACTCGCTCAATGCCCGGGCGCGGAGCCGCAAGGGCCCCGCGCCCCTGGCGGTTATTTCACCAGGAAGATGGCGTAAAAGACAATGGCCTCGGCGAACGCAATTGCGAGAATCGCCTGAACCAGAATCTTGGTGGCCGCGCCGGGATTGCGCCCGACCGCTTCAGCGGCTTTCATGCCGATGAATCCCACACCGATGGCCGCGCCGAGCGCCGCCAGACCGACGTGCAGGTTGCCCGCCAACTCCGCCAACATAGGCATCAACATATATGTTTTCCTTTCTCTCTCGTCCGGCAGCTCCCGCGATTGAACACGGTCAAACTGCCGAAATTGGATTTTTCACCGCCCGCCGACGCTAATGAGAGGCGGCCGGGTGTTCCTCATCATGCTGACAAATCAGCATGGTGAACACGGCGGTGAGCAGCATAAACACCATGGCCTGAACCAGACCCACCAACAGCTCCATGAAATAAAACGGCACCGGCAGCAACCAGCTTAGCGACGGCACCAGCACCATCATGGACTCCAGCATGTTCTCGCCCGCGAAAATATTCCCGAACAACCGGAAACTCAGCGAGATCGGGCGGAACAAAATCGAAATGATCTCCAGAAATCCGACCGCAATGAATACGATGACCATCAGGGCCTTCAGGAATCCCGTCGTGTCTCCCTTGGGCGCGAACAAGTGCTTGATGAAGCCGCCCACGCCGTTGGCCTGGAGCGCCCACACGGTCCAGAGGACGAAGAAAATCATGGCCATGGCAAAGGTCATGTTCAAATCCGCGTTGCCTCCCCGCAGCCAGGGTGTCTCGACCTGAAAACCGCGGTCTGTCCGCGTGCCCCATCCCAACGTTCCGACGCCGGGAATCAGGCTGACCCAGTTGGTGAAAAGGATAAAGATGAAGATCGTCGCAAAGAACCAGAAGGTCTTCTTGACCAGTTCGCTGCCAATGATGCCCTCGAGGAAATCATACAGGCTTTCGACCAGCCACTCCCAGAAGTTCTGGGCTCCGGACGGCACCAGTTGCATGCGGCGCGTGGCAAGCTGCGCAAACACGATCAATCCAATCGCCACTCCCCACGAAATCACCATCGAGTTCGTAATGGGAATGCCCAGCACCCGGCCAATCTCCAGCGCTTTGGGCGGAAGCTCGTGATGTTGTTCGTGCCCAACCCCTTCCGCATGCGCCGAAACCTCGCCGACCGCCGCGTCCGGACTTGCATGCAGGTCGGCGCCAACGGCTGGCATGACGCACATGCCTCCGGCTATCCAGAGCCAAATTAACGTTAGTCTAACGAATAGCATTTTTAATTCGTATCCGGGAGACACCGCAGCCCGGGGTGTCAAGCCAATCGTTTTCCCAAAAGCCCGGAGACAGTGCATCAACGTTCGAATTTTCACAAGTGGATTTTTTCACCCAGATTCTTCCCGCCCGACCGCCGACCCTCCGGACTGACCTTAATCCGATTATCAGACCCGCCTTTCCCTGCTTCCTCCTTCGTAATCGGCGGGCCTCGTCAGCCCATATGCCGCCCATTTTCCGGGGACAGCCCACCGTCGGGGCCGGGGCTGAGCCTCAACCACCAGCCTCCTTTCCAATCCCGGTTTGACCGCGGATGGCGCGAATGGCACGGATAAGAAAGAGCGGGAGAGCATAGCGGCAAGGATGGCGCTGTCGGGGACAGGTGAGCCGGGTCGGTCACGCCACAGGCCGTCTGGCTTGCAGGCCATCTGTGAAATCCGCGAAATCCGCGGTCGGTTCTCGCGCACGGTCACGCGTGGAGCCTCCTCCCGGGTTCTGCGCGCCGCACCTGAGCCTTCGGGGTCGGGCGCGCCGTCCCCTGCGACCCTGACCTCTCCCGGAGGAACGGCTGAGGTGGGGTGTGCGGGCGGAAATGGCCTAGCGTGCATTGCCAGAGCTCTGCGTTCCGTTGCGTCTCGGCGGTTCGACGGAGGGGCCCGCAGACCACGCAGACGGACGCGGAAGTTTCGGGCGTCTTTTGCGTCCTTGGTGTGAGGCATACGGCCGCGAAGTGAATCGCCCGCAAAGAACGCAACGGCACAAAGACAGGGACAAGATTCCGAGACCGCACAACTGCGCGACCCAGACACGGACCGCTGACCTCCTCACGCTAAACCTTCGCACCTTCCTACCTTGTTACCTTCCTACTTTCCCACCTTCAGCCGTTTTTTCGGTGCTTGCAGGCCGGTCGTCCCAGTCACCCAATGTTGAAAGCTTGGGCTGTTGCCGCCGGTCCCTTGGGGACCTCGCCGGGCTGAGCGGGTCGCGCGCAACGTCTTTGGTGGGCCGATTACCTGAATCGCACCCCGCGCGCCTCGAGCGCGCTTGCCCACTCGGGCGTGGTCGGGTCGGACCGCGGGTTCACAGTCGTCAGGACTTCCAATGGATTTCAGATTTTAGGATTTCAGATTTGAGATTTGAGGATTTCAAGCGGAACAGTGAGGGGAACTCACGCGCGCAGCGCTCAGTCGAGGCGGGCGCCCCTAAAGCAAATTCTAATCAGTCCCCAGGGCGGGCTGGTGTCCAAGGCCGTGAATCGCACCCCGTGCGCCTCGAGCGCGGTTGCCCACTCGGGGGTGGCCGGGTCGGACCGCAGGTTCACGGTCGTCAGGGTTTTCAATGAATTTCAGATTTTAGGATTTCAGATTTGAGATTTGAGGATTTCGCGAGGAACACTCAGGGGAACTCACGCGCGCAGCGCGCAGTCGAGGCGGGCGACCCCAATGCAAATTCTTTTCAAGTTGACGCACGCTGGCGCGGGGCGGGAGTGCCGCCATGGGAGAGAGGGCGTGCAACGCGTCCACAGCCGATTTTCGTTCCGAAAATTGTCCTTCCGACTCCTTGACAGTGGGGGAGCTTTCTGAGTTAGTAACGGCCACCATGGCGTCTGCTTCGCTCCGGACTCAAACGAAAGTAACGACGGACATTCTGGCTCGCACCCGCGCGCCGGCGTTTTTGAAATATCTTCGCGACCTGCTGGTCGAGTTATGCCGGGTGGACACCACGCCGTCGCCGAAAGTGGAGCGGATGAGACGGGCCGAAGACGCCTGTTTCCGCATCCTGGAGCGCGAGCTGGCCGGGCTGGCGTTCCCCGGCCTACGGCTGGAGAGGCGGCCGGTGAACCCCGCCATCGCGAAGCATCCCCATTACTCGCTGCTTCACTTCACCAAGACAGCGAGCCGCCCGGCCGGACTTTCACCCCGCGAGGTTTACGGCAACCGTTCAAACCTGGTTTGCGTGATTCCCGGCGAAGGCCGAAAGCAAGGGGGGGCATCGGTTGGCTTGAACGCGCACGTGGACGTGGTGGCGCCGTATTTTCCGCCCCGAGTGCAAGGGGGAACGGTGTTTGGCCGGGGGGCATGCGACGACAAGGGTCCGCTGGTGGGGATTGTGGGCGCATTGAAGGTGCTTTCCGAGACGCTGGGATGCCGGAACGTGCGGTTCAACCGGAATGTGGTGGGCATGTTTGTCGTGGAGGAAGAAACCGGCGGAAACGGGTCGTTGTCGTTGGCGGTGGACCGGGAATTGAAGTCGCTTTACGACACTCTTGTGGTCTGCGAGTGCACCGGGTTGAGAGTTCACCCGGCCAACCGGGGCGCGGTGTGGTATCGCGCGGCGCTCAAACCGCCGCGAGGGGTCTCCGCCTTCGAGATGTTCGCGTTCGTGAACGAAGAGATGGAAAAGGAGGGCGCGGCGATTCGGACCGAAAGCCATCACCCGCTGTTTCCGCAGCGCCCGGTGCAGACCTGCCACGGCATCATTGGTCCGTTTGGCGAGCATCCGAGCCGGATTTGCGGCGAAGTGCGTTTTCGCGTGGTCTTTTCCAAGCCGGCCACACCGCAGGCCGAACAATTGTTGAGGGACTGCCTTGAGTCGGGCCTGCGCACCTACGTGGGGCTTTACGGAGACAAATCCCAGGTTGCCGACCCGGCCACGGGCAAGCCCATGGTGCCGAAACATTTTGAAGTGAACCGCTCCGGCAGGACCTTCCGCATCACCGTTCATGGCGCGACGGGCCACATGGGCGCCATCCGCGAGCGGGATGGGGCCATTACCAAGATGGCGCACCTGGTGCGAAGCCTGGTTTACTCGCGTGCCCGGCTGGAAGCCGCGGCGGGGGGAAAGGTGAGATTTGAACTCGACGAGCGGGCGGCGGGGAGCGAACTGGTCCTCGAGGGCGGACAGGGTTTTGTGCCAACCCATTCGATCACCGAAGTGATGACGCGCTTGGAACGGGCCGCCCAACGCGGGGCCGAGAGTTATCTCCGGCACCTCGGCAGAACAGCTCCCGCGGGGCCGCTGGTCAAGGTCACCTACGAAAAGCTTCACAACGTGGCGTTCGATGGGGACCCGGACTCCGCCTCGATGCGCAACGCGCTCGCCGCGGCGAAGCTTTGCGGGCTGCCGCCGCAGGAACCCGTGCTGGGCTGGACCGTCTCCTGCGATGCGCGGCTGTTCGCGACGGAATATCCCGGCATGGAGGTCCTCACCTTCGGTCCCGGCCAACTGGCCTTTGCGCACGCCGACCAGGAGCAGATCGAGCTGGAAGAGATTCGCAAGGCGGCGGAGTTCCTCGCGTTATTCGTCCTTCGCCAGACCGGCACCGGGATGTGAGCCGGGCAGCGGGCGGGGGCGCGGCCCGGTTGCTTTGCTTGTGAGGGGAGCCGTGGCGGCGTCCCGCTCCCGGCTAGGGGGTCCTACCGCTGTCGCGAATTTGAGCCAGGAGGGCTTTCAGTTCACTGACCACTTCGGGATGGGCTGCGGCCAGGTCGCGGGTTTCGCCGGGATCGGCGTCCAAATCAAACAACAATCCCGGCTCGGCAATCTGAACCTTGCGCCACGGGCCGAGTTGGTCGGAGGTTTGGCCGGGCGGGATGAACTTCCATTTGCCGCGGCGGATGGCCAGACGGTTGGCGTGCTCGACGACGTGGTCCCTGCCGGTTGGAGTGTCCCCCAGCAAGGCGGGCAGCAGGTTGCGGCTGTCCGGCCAAAGCTCCGGATTGGCCCCGCCTGCCGCCAAGGCGCCGAGGGTGGCGGGCAAATCCACCTGGGAGAAGAGCGCGTCCGACTGGCCGGGTTTGACGCGGCCGGGCCAACGGACAAGGAAAGGCATGCGGGTTCCGCCCTCAAAGAGGCTGTATTTGCCGGCGCGGAGAGGCCCGGCGGGGCGGTGGTCGCCAAGCTTCTCGTTGGCCTGGTCCTTGTAACCGTCGTCCAACACCGGCCCGTTATCGCTGGAAAGAAGAACCAACGTGCGGTCGGCGAGGTTGAGGCGGTCGAGCGTTTTGAGGATTTCCCCCACACACCAATCGAACTGGACCAGGGCATCGCCGCGAGGGCCCATGCTGCTTTTGCCGACAAACCGCGGATGGGGCACCCGGGGAACGTGGACGTCGTGAGTGGCAAAATAGAGGAAAAAGCGCTGAGTCTTGGCGCGTTCGATAAACTGCAGGGCCTGTTTGGTGAAGACGTCGGCCATGTCTTCGTCCTTCCAGAGCGCGGCCTTGCCGCCTTTCATGTAGCCGATGCGGCCAATCCCGTTGATCACGGCCTGGTTGTGCCCATGGCTCCAGTCCAGTTTGAGCGTGGCGCGGTCTTTGACGCCGTCGGGTTCGCCGGGAAAGGCCTCCTGATAGTTCACCTGGATGGGATCGTCGGAAACCAAGCCGACCACCCGATGGTTTTCGACATAGACGCACGGCACGCGGTCGCCCGTCGCCGCCATGATGTAGGAGTAATCAAAGCCGATTTCCCGCGGGCCGGGTTTGATTTCGGCGTTCCAGTCGAGCGGTTTTCCGGCCTCTCCGAGGCCGAGATGCCATTTGCCGACGACCGCGGTGGTGTAGCCGGCCTGTTTGAGGATTGAGGGCAGCGTGGGGCGGCCCGGTTCGATGATCAGGGCGGCGTCGCCGGGCAGAACCCCGGTTCCCTTTTTTCGGAAGGCGTATTGGCCGGTCAGGAGGGAATAACGCGAGGGAGTGCAGGTGGCGGAGGAGGCATAGGCGCTGGTGAAGCGCAGCCCCTCCTTTGCCAGGCGATCCACGTTCGGGGTCTTCGCGCCGGTCCCGCCGTAACAACCAAAGTCCCCGTAGCCAATGTCATCGCCATAGATCAGGATGATGTTGGGCGGCGGGCTGGCGGAGGAGGTGATGGCCGGCAGGGCGAAAACGGCGGCGATTGCCAACGCAAGCAAGGTCTGCCGGCTGAGTTCGGGGAAGGTCAGGTTCACGAGTTTGCCTGTTTGTTTGCGGGTCTTTTTCGGGAATTGGGATTGCCATTGCGGCTGGCTTCGGGAAAACGGCCCTGGTCATCGGTGTCAATGATCCACTGTTCAAGCGCGGCCCGCAGGCGCTTGAGCGCGGCCTGGGCTTCCGGCTGGCTGGATTGCGCCAGGTTGTGAATTTCGAAAGGGTCCTGATCGAGGTCGTAGAGTTCCTCGTCCGGCAGACGGGGCTGGCAAAGCGTTTCCTGGACCGGCGTGAGTTTGCCCTGGGCATGGAGCTCCTTGATCAAGTTCCAGACGGGGTATTGGGTTTCCTTGTATTTGTTGGGCGCCAGGAGGGGAACCTCCGGGGTAAAGCTGCGGATGTAGCGGTAGCGTTCGTCTCGAACGGTGCGAATGCGCATGGTCGTTTCATCACAACGGTCCCGCGCGCCAAACACGAAGGACTTGGGCTCGGCCGCGCGGTCGCCCAGAAACGGCCGGCCCTGCATTTTTGCGGGGATCGGCGCGCCCGCCAGGGCCAGCATGGTCGGCGCCAGGTCTATGGCTTCCAACAGGCGGGCGTCCACCTTGCCCGCCTCGCAATGTTTGGGCCGGGGCAACGCCTTGGGCCACCGAACAATGAGAGGCACCTGGAGCCCGGACTCGTAGCAGAACTGCTTGCCGCGGACGTGTGCCTGGCCGTTGTCGCCGAAGAAGACCACGACCGTGCTGTCGGCCAGGCCATCCCGCTCCAATTGCTCGAGGACCCGCCCAATCTTTCGATCCAGCTCCGAAGCAGCGTCCAGGTAAGCGGCCCAATCCTTCCGCGTGACCGGGTGATCAGGATAGTAAGGGGGAATTTCGACTTTGGCGGGGTCCGCCAGCGGCCGGCCATTGAAGTCGCGGTGGGTTTCGTGGAAATTGATTTGCGCAAAAAACGGCTGGTGGGTTTTCAAATCCTCCCAATCCGCGGAGTCATAGGGGTTGCCCGAATAAGTGAAATTCCAGTCCGTCTTGCCGGTGCCTCGAAATCCGATGGCGTCCGGCAGCTTGGTCAGGTTGGCGGTGAAGTAACCGGCGTCGCGCAACCAGTCGGTGAGCACGCGCACGCCGGGCGGGAGGGGAAAGTTGACGCCCCGATTCGAGCGATGATGGTGGGCTCCCAGCGTGGTCTGGTACAGGCCGGTCATGAAGGCGCTGCGACTGGCCGAGCACACGGGCGCAGTGGTGTAGAAGCGCGTGTAACGCACGCCCTCGGCCGCGAGGCGGTCGAGGTGCGGGGTGGTCACTTCGCGGGTGCCGTAGCAGCCGAGGTGGGGTCCGAAATCCTCGGCGATGAGCCACAAGATGTTGGGTTTGACGGCCGGGGATTCGGCGGGCGAATGGCAGGCCAGTCCGGCCATCCAGAAGGCCAGCGTGGCCAGAACAGCCTTGGCAGCGGGAAACAACTTCATCAGGTGTCGTGCATTATTTTGCCGGGACGGCGGAGCGGGGGCTTCCCGTCGCGCTTCGTCCCAGGGCGGTCAGGGGCCAGTTGGGATCGTCCACTCTGGCTTGTTTCATAAGCCGCGCGGCTCGGGCCACGAGCCGCGGCTCGGCCCGGGCCAGGTTCCGGCTTTCGGCCATGTCCGTTTCGAGATTGTAGAGTTCCAAGGGCGCATTGGGCCCGTTTTTGACGGTCTTCCATTTGCCGAAGCGGATGGCCTGGACGGGCTGGGCTTCATGCAGCTCCCAATAGAAATAGTCGCGCTTGGGCGCTTTGCCACCCTTGAGCAACGAAACAATGGAGAGTCCATCGGTCTTGAACCCCTTGGGCAGGCGCGCGCCAGCCAGCTCGGCCGCCGTGGGCAGGAAATCCCAAAAGGCCCACGGCTGATCACACACGCGCCCGGCGGGCACCACGCCGGGCCAGCGCGCGATGCAAGCCTGACGCAAACCCCCTTCGTACAGGGAACGCTTGTAGCCGCGCAAACGACCGCCCATCGTCTGGTTGAAGAGCCGTCCGATTTCGGAGTTGGGCGCAAAGGAAGAGCCATTGTCGCCCGACACGATGACCAGGGTGCGATGGTCCAGGTTCAACTCCTGAAGCAGCGCCAGCAAGCGGCCGATATCCGAGTCCAGGCGGGTGACCTGGGCGGCGTAGGTTTTCTGGAGCGGGGTCCAGGGTTTGTCCGCGTAAATGCCCAGGTCATCAATCTCGTGGCGGCCGTGCGGGAGGGTCACGGCATAGAAGAGGAAGAAGGGCTGGTCGCGATGCGCCCGCACCCAGGCCAGGGTTTCGTCCGCAATCAGGTTTTGCGCGTAAGTGCGGCCGACGCCCTTGCCGTCGTTGCCGGGCAACTCGAAGCGCTGATCGTTGCGATAGAGGTAGGTGGGGAAATAACTGTGGGCGTGGCGCTGGCAGTTGTAGCCGAAGAAGAAGTCAAAGCCCACCTTGAGGGGGCTGCCGGTGGTGTCGAACATGCCCATGCCCCATTTGCCGATGCAAGCGGTGGCATAACCGGCCTCCTTGAGCAACTTCGCCACGGTCATTGTCCCCGCGGGCAGAGGCATCTGGCCTTCGGGTTGGATTTCCCGATTGGCCCGGATGGGGCAGTGGCCGGTGTGCAATCCCGTGAGGAGGGACGCGCGCGAGGGGGCGCAAACCGACGTGCCGCAGTAAGCCTGGGTGAACCGCATGCCCTCGGCGGCCATGCGGTCCAGGTTGGGGGTCTGAATCAGTCGCTGGCCGTAACAGCCGAGGTCGCCCTGGGCCAGGTCATCGGCGAGGATGAAAATCAAATTGGGACGCGGGGCGGCTGCGTGGCTGGCGAGCGTCGCCGCCGCCAGCAGAGCCGCCGCGGATCGAATAAAGTGGGTCGCGATCATCATTCTCCAGGACACTCACTGAGTCTCACCCCGAGTCACCCGCATGAACACTTCTTCAAGGCCGATTTCATCCTCGCGCAACTCGATGAGTTTGGCGCCTCCCTTGACCAGCACCTCGGCGACCAGGCTGTGATCGGTGTCGAAACTGGCCAGAGTGACTTTGATTTCGCCGTCCGCGGCGGTGACCTCCGCGATTTCGGGGCGGGCCCGGAGCAACTCCAAGGCCTGCGCCGGATCGCTGGAAACGCGCACCCACATCACCCGCCCTTGCGACATTTGGTCGCGCACCCCCTGAACGGGCCCGCTGTAAATCAGCCGGCCCTTTTCGATGATGGCCACCCGGTTGCACAGGGTTTGAAGCTCGCTCAGGATATGAGAAGAGATGATGATGGTTTTGCCCAACCGCTGCAGTTCCTGGAGAATCGCCATCATTTCAATACGCGCCCGCGGGTCCAGGCCGCTGGCCGGCTCATCCAGCAGCAGCAATTGGGGGTCATGAATCAGCACGCGCGCCAGTCCCAGGCGCTGCTGCATCCCCCGGCTCAGCGCGCCAATCAAGGCGCCCTTCTTTTCGCTTAACCCGACCAATTCCAGGACATCGTTGACGGTTTTCTCCCGCTGGGCGGCCGGGATTTTGTAGCAAGCCCCAAAAAAGTCCAGGTACTCGGTGACTTCCATGTCCTTGTACACGCCAAAGAAGTCCGGCATGTAACCAATCACGTGCCGCACCGCGTCCGCGTCACGCACAACATCATGGCCGAGAATCTGAGCGCTGCCCGCCGAGGGGGCGAGGAACGTGGCCAGAATGCGCAGGGTGGTGGTTTTGCCGGCGCCGTTCGAGCCGATAAACCCAAACAGGTCGCCTTGGTTGACGGTAAGGTCCAGCCCCTGAAGTGCGGCGATGCTGCCATACATGCGGCTCAGGCCGAAGGTTTGGACGGCGGGAATGGGGAGAGGGGGAGGAGCGGCTTCAGTCATACGCAGAAAAGCTCGGGGCCGGCCCATTCAAGGCCTTGGGGAGGCCCCCCGCGAGGCTTTGCGGGGACGCCTTCCAGCGAGGGCATGGGTTGGTTGCGGGTGCTCATGGCATCTCGACCACCGCCCGCCACAGGGTGTGACGCTGGCCGCGTTTGGGCGTAAACTGACGCAGGGACGGAACGGGGGTGTAGTCTGAAGCCCAGGCCAGAAACACCGCCGTGCCTTCGCGCGCCAGCACCGGCGACAAATCCAAGCCTGGCGGCGAGACAAAGGTGCCGGCCTGATGTTGTGGCTGAGCGAGGTAGGACAGGAAGGTCACGCCCATGGCGGAGTTGGGCAAATCGTCCAAACGCCCGCGTTCGGCGTCACCGAAAGCATATTGGCGGGACTGCACCGCCTGCTGGAAGCGACTGCCGTGCTGCAGCACGAAATTTCGCAATTCCACGCCGGCTTCGGGACGCACGGGGAAGGAGGCCGCCTGTCGCGGCCCGACTTCGCCCAGGCGGATCAGCCGGTCCCCGAACGCCAGGTGGCAGTCGGTGAGCTTTGCGTCTGTGCGGTTGTCCACACGCAACGTCCAGCCGGGAGACTGGCGGGACACCGTGATCCGAACGGGCGGCGTGGCGGATTGCCACCAGTCGCTGACCAGCAACTGGCTCGTCCAGACCGGGACAAACACCTCGGCCTGAAACGTCTCGCCGGCCTGGGTGAGCTGGACTTTTTCCGTGTTCTGGCCGCCGCTCCACAGTCCGCGGAATTCGCCGCGCAAGGTGGCCGTTTGCTGGCGCCCGACCAGGGTGTACTTTTCGTTCGAGGGCGAATAAATGGACACGTAGGTGCGGCCCCGCAATTCGGCGCCGTCGGTCTTTTCCAACAGGTCAACCACCTGCAATTCGTTCCATTCGGATTCTCCGGCGCGGAGTTTGTAACCGATGAGGTAAATCAGGAGGGAAAACAGCACGACGTAGCACGGGAAGGTGATCCAGGTGAGCATCGGCTTGCCGATGCGCTTGAGCCAGTAATGGTCCAGCGGACCGATCACCGCCAAATAGACGATCAGCAGCAAGAACAGCCAGGTCAGGGGCAGTTTGTGCACCTGCCGGCTGTCGAGCATCGCGCCAAAAATGCCGTCGGTGCCCCACCCGCCCTGCAGGTTGAAATCCGAGAGAACATACCAGGAACCGGGCACCTCCGCCAGCCGCGCCCAGAACACCGGCAGATTCTTCCACGACCGCACCGGCTCGCGCTCGGGGCTGAACAGGAGCGCGGTGACCCGTCCCGCGCCGCGGGACGCGGTCACGAGCAACGGGACGTCGCCCGACGCCAACGCAACCCGTCCTTCGCGGACTTTGCCCACCGCCACCTGCAGGGGCGCTCGCTCGAAATCGAAATCGTCCGGGAGGGTTTCAAAAGGCGATTCGGTGTTGGCCGCTGTCGTGGAGGAACGACCAGGACTGTGGGTGCGAACGGCCGCATACACCGGGTTCACCGGCCAGGGTTCCTTGAGCCAGCGTTGCAGTTCGGGATGACTTTCCAACGGCTTCATCCCTTGAAGAGCGCAGGGGAAGATTGCCTTCAGCCAGGGCGAGGAGGAAATGTCCGACGGCTGCTCGACGGCAATAATGAGATGGCCGCCGGCGTGCAACCACGCCAGCAGCGCCTGGACCTGGTTCACATTCAGGTCGGTGGCGCGTTCCGAGTTCAAATAGAGGGCGTCCAGCCCCTCGAGCACGAGCGGGTTGTCCGGGAAAATGGCCGGCAAGAGACGGGCGGAGCCGGGCTGCAACTCGCCCACTTGGGGGAGGATGGGGCGAATTTGGGGCGCGCCGCCGGCGGTGCGGGACAGAGCGCCAATCAACGGGGTGCCGGCGGCAATCTGGCGGCGGGGACGCAAGTCGGGCTGTTCGGCGCGCAGTTTGCCCCGGTCATCGAGCAAGCGGGCATCCCAGGAGGCGAAACCGCGCGTGCTGGAAAAGACGGGAACCACCAGCCGCTTGAGGGTGCCGGTGGGCAGCTCGACCTTGACGCGATAAGTCTGGCCCTGGTTGAGATTGCCCGGGGACAACTCGACGGTGGCGTTGAAACCCGGGCCGTCGTTCTTGATCTCGAACACCACGGGGAACCAGCAGGCCTCGGGCACAATGCCGTCGTAGCCCAGAAACGCATCGAATTGAATGGCCGCGCGCGCGGGCAGGAACAAGGCGAGACTTAACGCCGCGGCAAGCCACCAAAGGCCGGAAAGAGCTCGCAGCCGGAATCGGCCGGCCCGGGAACCGGCTGACCCTGAGGAGAACATGGCGAACCCGACGGAGTGAACCTGTCGCCCCCGGCCGGCGGGGCGGTCGCCCTCCGGTTTCAACGGTCTGCGTTCGCCGACCCCACCATGCGCGCTGGGCTGCATTTGCGTGGTTACTATATAGTGCAGACCTTCAAAACTCTGCAACGTTCAATTTGCCGGGGGCCGCCGGGCGGCCGCCGAGTGAGCCGGGCGGGCCGGTTCATCCGCGAAGAATCCCGGCCGCGGTTTGGCGCAGGAGACTCCGCGTGGGGATGTAGGAGGCCAGCAAGCCGGCCAGGAGGCTGATTACGAGGGTGGCGGCAAACGTGAGGTAAGGCATGGTAAAAGCAGCCGCAATTTCCATAAGGACGGTGGCTTGATAAACAAAAAGCCAGGCCAGCGCGAAACCCACGACCCCTCCGGCAATGCCGGCGGAAAGGGTCAGCACGAGGGCTTCGAGCAAAAACAGCTTGAACAATCCCCCGCGGCGCAAGCCCAACGCCTTGAGCACCCCGACCTCGCGCCGCCGCTCGAGCACCGCGCCGGCCATGGAGGCAATGAGCGCGAATACCGCGATGACCACGGCGACAATCAACAAGAGGGCAAACAGGACCTGAGTGATCCAATAGACCGCCCGGGCATGGTCCCTGGCCTCGGCGGTGGATTGGACTGAAAACTGGGGAAAAAGGCGCGCGTAGCGTGAATGGGTCGTAACGTGCGCCTGAATGGGTCTGCGATGGGTCTGCGGCGGCCTGGCCGAAGCACCGCGAGACATCCGCTGCCTATATGCGGAGGTCTCGACAGTCAGATCCGTTCAAACCAGACATCAAGATATGATCCGAACTGTTCTTCTCCGATCGGCCACCGCCAGGGGATATAATCCGGAAAAACGTAGTAATCGCCAAGAGCCAACGTTGAGACCCATCCAGCCCAATAACATCCGTCGAACAAATCGAGCTCACGCTGGCCACTGATCGAGCCGTTCCGGCCTATTAATTCCCGCACCACTAATTTGGCGCGCGGGTCAGGCCCAGAGCCAGGCACCCACATCGCCGGCGGCAGCCAATTCGATCCCGGCACGCTATTGGCCGCCATGCTGCTCCAGCGCGGTGTCATCCATATCTCAAAAATTGCGTAATCCCGATGTTCGACTTGATATTCAAATTCTCCCACCTGCACCTGAGTAGTGAAGAACGCAACATCGCCGATCTCCGCTTGATATGTGATGCGCCATCGCCCACGACGCAGAAATATCGAATCGGAAATTTCGCCGCCAGGCTGCGGGAAGACCATGGAACCCATCGTGGTGAAATACGTGGCGTTGTATGATCCCGGAACGCGATTGATGATGAAGTGGTCGCCGGTAGATTGCACCGCCCACATGGGCAATTGCCACGCCCCGCTTGTCAACGTCCATCCCGGCGCCTCCACGATCTTGGTCTCAATATGCGACATGGTTGGCCATGGAGTATCAGGTGGGCCATATGATGTTACGATGAATCTGTGTGACGCCGCAATATGCGCCGAATCGGCCGCCCACCATTCCGTCCGGTAGATAGCATTTGGCAGAACAAAATGCTCCCTGCATAACATGCCGACCCGTCTCGCTTCGCGGAGCATTGCGCCTTGCATCGAGCTCCGCAGGCTGCTTCCCAACATGCTGCTGGCAGGGATGCTCATTACAATACCTGGCACCACATCCGCCCGGCCGCATTCAGGTCCAACCAAGCCGCCTCGGTCACACCCGTGCCCCCGGAAGGCTTCACCGCCCAAATCTCCGAGTTCACACGCCACACCGGGATCACAATCTCGGTCTGGGTGGCAAACCCGGCCGCGCTGGCAAGCCGCTGGCCATCCAGATTGTCGGGCCGCGACTGATACGTGTAAGAGATCGTGATCCCCTCCACAGCCTCACTCGCCACATGTCGCAGCTCCGGCGCTTTGGCCACATTGACATCCGCCCCGCCCTCATTCGCGCCATCCCACGTGCGGCAAACCAGATAATTCGCCGAGACGCTTTTCACGCGGTACCGCTTCACCTCCGCGCCGCCCCCTCCGGCCACCACTACATCGCCCCGCAAAAACTGCCGGACTACCGCGATACCCTCGGCGGCCTTGCTGCGCGTATCCACCCACCCAATCGGCACATGCTCCGCATCCGGCTCCGGACATCCGCTCCAGCCGGATTGTGCTGGGTCCTCCCCATGTCGCACCGTCGGCGTCCCGCTCAAATCCAGCCAGAACCAATACCTCGGACAATTCTCCGGCACCACCACATCGAATGGCCCATCCGGCTTCACACCCCCGTCGGGATCAGCCACACCATCCGTCCCGGACGTCACATCCGTGCCCATCACTCGCCCCGCCCGCACGCGGAAAGTCCGCCACTCGGCGCCTCCGCTCCACCCCACCCGCCTCAAAGTCAGCCGGTATAGCCGGAATGGATGCAATCCCAACCCCTGATATGCCGCCAATCTCCCCATCCCCGCCAGCTCAATCCCCTGGGCCTCTACGGCGCGATCCGTCCTGGCCAAGGCCGCATCCAGCTCGTTAATCCTGCGCCAGTTCCTCCTGGCATCCTGCCCAACTCGTAGTGGAGACCTCATACCACGGGATATATCACCGGGTCCCAATGGCCGAGCGGCGCGCCCACCCATGTCCTGGTCAGTTTATAGACGCCGCCGCTCCATGTCAGCCCATCCGCTTTGCGCAGCCAGCTCGCCCCGCTCGGGATCAAGCCTGATCCGGCCCCGAATGGCATCTGGACAAATCCACCCAAACTGCAGCTCGGCGCCGCGTAGCTGTGAATCAACTGCGTAAACTTCAAGCCGCTCAAATAGTAATTCTCGACTCCCTTGACGACCAAGTCCACAAGCACCACCGCATGCTCTCTGCCGTTTTTATATACCCAATGCAGCGCCTCATCCCGCTCATCCGCCGTTGCCCCGTTGCGCGCCTGCCAAATCTGCGCCAATTCTTGAGCGGTCACATTCTGGAAATTCGGATGCCGCTCCACCCTCGGGTTGATGTCGAACGGCTCAAGGCTGAACTCATCCGGTGGGGCTGGTAATATGCTCCCGGCCGTGGCCTCCCATTCGACCACCAATATCCCCCGGTCCCCCTTCTCCCGCGCGTAGGTGCATTGCCGCACAATGAACCCCGTCTCGTCCCCCGTCCCCAATGTCCCCCGCGGCAATGCCGACGCCGCGCATACCGCGTAGGTCCCGCGGTAGGTCCGCGTCCTGACCACCGACTCCCCAAGTACGGTCTGCGGCGACCCCGGGTCCTCCGCCAGAGTCGCTATCGCCCCTACGTATGTCGGTGTCGCCGCCATCACTCCCCTGCAGTCTTATTAGTTCTGCTGTTGCCATCGTGGCAAATGCTCGACTCACACGCCGCTCGCAATGCCGGCTCCGCCTCCAATGCCACGCTTATCAGCCCGCTCAGCGGCACCAATACCGCCACCTCCCCCCGGCAAATCATCAATCCCTCCGGGCCTAGCGTGATCTTCCGAATAAACCCCGGCTCCGGCTCATCCGCCACCACTTGCCTCGGTCCCGCCGGCGCCGCCGCCGGTGTCTCCTCTATGCCTGCCACTTTTAAGCTCACAATTTTCATCCGATATTCGCGAATGTCGCCGCCCGCAATTGTTGCGTCAGCAGATCGAGCCCAATCTTGAACAAGTCCACCATCTTCGCCGTATTGACGCTCGTCTGCCGCTGGTAATCCAGCGCTCCAGGGCCACCGCCAGTAAACACAAAGCCCAGTTTTTCGATCTCGGTGAACTCAGGCTTGTAGCCCTTCCCCTCGCTCTGGAGCAACCCCGACAAACTCCGCCCCAGCTTCGCCCCAGACACCGCAGGCCGAGGCGCACCGGCATTCTGCACCAACTCATCAATCAGCTTCTGCAACGGAGCCCCTGCCTCCCCCAGATCGTCCAACATGCTCGCCAGCGCACCTTTGCTGATCTCAGACCAGCTCAGTCCCGGCCCCTTGTACAGCTCCAATCCAGCCAAGGCCAGCGGACTGGTGGCCCCAATGACCATCTTGACGTATTTATTTTCCAGAGCCTTCGCAAAACCGGCAATGACCAAATCCGGCAGCGCCTTGAATCCCGCCACCAAACCCGCGTGAATGGACACCGCTATCAATTCGCTCACCCGCCCCTCGCGGAACGCCTGCGTGATGGCCGTCAAAATCCCCCCAATCCGCTGGCCGATCCCCTCGAAATCCAGACCATTGACGAAATCCAAGATCGCCTGCAGCGCCGGCGCGGCTCCCTCGGCTATCCCGGCGAACAAGCCCCCGACCCGGCTCTTGATGATCGTCAGCGTATCCCCAATGCGGTCAAACGCCCGGGCACGCTCCTCAAACAAGGCGGCCGTCTGCGCACTCGCAGCAAGTGCCTCCCGAAATCCAGCCATGTCCCGCGCCACCTGCAAAAACGCGCCGCCCCCTTCCCGCCCAAACAACTTCGCCGCCACCCCGGCCGCGCTCGTCTTGTCCAGTTGCCCCAGCGCCCCAGCCAGCGCCTCGAACTGCTCCACCGCGCCGGCCTTGCGCAACTGCTCCAAGTCCAGCCCCAGCGCCCAGAAAACCTTCTCCGTCCGCTCCCCCCGCATATCAATGCCGCTCATGGCCTGCTGCAACTGTCCCAGCATCGGCGCCAACGAACCCGCACCCAATCCCGCCACCTTCAGCGCCTCCTCCAGTTGATACAAGCCGCGCACACTCTCGCCCGTCCGCGCGCTCAAATCGCTCAGCGCGCCCCCCCGCTCGATCTGCGCCCAGGTCGCCCCTGCAATCCGGCTCACCCCCTCCATGACGGCCGCGAAGCTCAACACCTGCCCCGAGGCCATGCCCAAAGTCCGCAGAAAATTCGAGCCCTCCAGCCCCAGCGTGAATGACAGGACTCCAGCCATACTTTATTTCACCCTACCGCCTCGACTCAAAATCCTCTCCGCTTCCGCCCCAACATAGCCTAGGCTCGCCCGCTCCACCCCGCCCCATTCCAGATTCTCCCATGCCCAGGAATACCACGCCCAACCCTCGCAACTCGGCAGGTCATAGAGCACCCATTCCCGCGCGAACCCATACGTTTTGACCAGCCGGCACATATAGTCTAGCCACCAGCCGAGCCCGTCATCCGGCCCGCTGGTGGCGGCATAAAAACCGCGCCTCCGCCATCTGCCCCCGCGGGCCTCGCCGGTTCATATTTCACCACCGTGCTCAGCGCCCGCACGAACTCACGTTCCACCGCCTGGACCAGCAATCCCACCTCCACCGGGCCCAACGCGCATCCGATGCTCTCCAGCGCTGCCGCCCTCACGCCATTAGCCCCATGCTCCGCCAGATAGGCCGCCGCCTCGCGCACCGGCCGCGTAAACTGCCAGACCATCACGTACGCATCCTCGTCCGAAAACTCCGTCCCGCCTGCTTGGCCCTCGGCCGCACGCGCCAGTTGCTTCAGCAGCGGGCTGTTGAGCCGCCGCAGCAACACGAAATCGTAATGTACCACCCGCCGCACCCGCAACCCGGCCACCTCGACCGGCTCCGGCTCAATCGCCTCAGCCAATGGCCCGGGCAACACCGCCCCATTCGCCTGCGCGTATGCCGCCTCCCGCGCCGCCCGCTCCGCCACTTCCCGTTTCTGCCCTGGATACAATTCGTCCGCGTCGCTCATCTCATGGTCCAAGTTTGTTCGTGCTCGTCCAACTCAAACCCGTCCCCGACGTCAGCAGATAGACGACACCATTGGAGTTCCCAATGAATGCCTCCCCTTCGCTCCGTGGCGCCGCCGGCCAGGCGCTCAGCGCGTTGCTCGGGAAGTAGTACCCGTTGGTCATGGCCAGCGGGCCCGCCCCAAAAACTTCCCCGACCAACCGGATCCCTGCCCCGGCCAGCACCACCCGCTGGATATTGGTCTCTTCCAGTCCGCTCCCCAGCGCATTGATCACGATCGTATTTGCCCCGGCCGCGGCCCCCAGCGCCCCGATCGCCACGGACCCGTTGGCCGTCGCGCTCGCATAGTTGCCGATGGCAATGCTGCTGAAACCGCTCGCGCTCGCATCTTCCCCCAGCGCCACACAGCTCGCCCCATCCACCACCTCCGCGCGCAGCCCGACGGCGGCCGAGTGACTCCCCGATACCCCGGCCCCATCCCCCACAATCAAACTCGATTGCCCGTTCGTCCAGATCGGGTCCAGCCCGATTGCCACCGCCCGACTTGTCGCATCCAAATAAATCGCCCCCCAAATCGCCCCATATATCCCGCGGTTCGTCACGACCAGCAAGTCCAGCACCACCGTCTGCCCCGCCGCCAGATTTGTCGCCTCCGTCAAATCCAGCGTGCTCGATCCGGCATCGTATGCCGCCCAGGCCGCAATCGGCACCGGATAGACATAGTTCGTCCAGTTGAACGTCGGCGCATTCGTCACCAACTCGCTGAACACATAGGTGTTCGTCGTGTCCGGCACGACAATCGGCACATATCCGGGCACTCCAGGCATCCGCACCTTGTATCCCCCGGGAGCCAATTGCAGTCCGAAGCTCCCGTCGGTCCCGATGGGCGCCTCCTGCCGGCTCGTCACATACAGGTTCGTCCCGACCAGGATATATGGCGAATCCGGCGTGAAACTGACGTTCGTGCCCGGGCCCGTGCAATTCGTCCAGCCCAGGATCGTGCCAGTCACCGTCGCGAACTGCGCCGCGACACTCCAGCAGCACCCCAGCGCCGCCGCCGCGATGCACCAGCCAGCCCTCCGCATGATCGTCCTCATGGCTCCTGGCTATCGGTCCCACTTCACCCGTTGATGTCCGGCCGATGCGTGAACATCAACTCGATCGTCGCCTGCCCCTTCTTCGCGCGGCCGAATTGCCAGGCCCAAAACGTGCAGTTGTAGTTTGTGGTCCCGCTATTCCCGTCTTGCTTCGGCCCCACCAGGATCACCGTGTCCCCCTCTTTCGGGTATGCCTTATTGGCATCATAGACACAGGTCGCTCGCGCATCGAACCCATCCCGCAGGCCCACCTGGATCGCGGTGAACCCCTGATTGCCTTCGATCTCGATCGGCGAGCCATTCTTCGGCGTGAGCTGCAGTGTATCAATCAGCGCCCCGCTCGGCGCACTCATTGCATTGTCCGTGCCCCACAGTATGGCAATATTGCCACTCGGTTTAATTACAGGCGTGCTCATAGTTCAGTATTCATTTTTCGCGCCCCGGAAATCTCAACAGGCCCCGCCTCGCCATCCACAGCGTGAGCCCCACATAGCTCCGCACCCCAACCTTCGCCTTGATCCGTGCCCAATAATATTCCACCGTCTTCGCGCTCACCCCCAGCTCCGCTGCAATCTCCTTCACACTCCTGTCCCGCGCCAGCGCGATCGCCACCTCCCACTCCCGCTGCGTCAGCCCCTGCCATCCCCCTGGATACCCAGACCTGTCAACCCTCGCGCTCATCGCCACTCATTCGTCATCCGCAGTCTGAGGTACAACTGCTCCGGCAGCCGCGCCCTATCCACCACCGCCTCCGCCAACTCCGTCCACCTCGTCCACCCCTGTCCGCTGGTCAGGTTTGTGCGCCCCTGCACCCACACGACCGTCACAGGCCGCCCGCCCACCTCGTCACTGAACGCGCTTTCCAGCCCGTTGCTGCTTACCGCCGTCGCCGCAAAGTATTGCGGGAGCATGAGCCCTGGGATCGTCAGCACCCGCAACGGCGTTTCCACATAATTTGTGTATTGTCCCTTGCTTGGCCCCCAGTACACCCGGTACCGTGTCACTTCCGGACTTGGGCTCGCCTCCCACGCCAGCGTCACACTCACCCGGCCCGGCGCCGGCGCGGCCGGCAGCGGCGGCAGCGCTGGCGGCTCGGCGGCCCACACGGCTTCAACCCACCCAGCCACCAGCACCCAAAGCTTGATTCGTAACGCCAGCCGGGTTAGGCTGCGCCAGCGCATGAGCACGGACTCTTGGTTCAAGGTTGGCCTTTTGGCCGCCGGCGCGACGACCTTCACCCACGTCGTGCTCGGCATATCCTTCCTTAAACCTTTGGTCGTCATGTTCCTTATTCCGTGGCACACAAGCGGCGCCGCCGCACCAGTTTGCTGGCTCATCCGCAAGCTGCTATTCTAAGGATAGGTCCAGACATTGGTGCCTTCATACTGCCAACCGTAGGGCACTAGTTCGCATGTCACCCACATGCCTCCTGGCGGGACGTTGGTGATCACGATGATCTCGTAGCTCGGCACCCCATTGTACCTTTCGCGTGGCGGATTGTAGAGCTGGCTTGGGGGTACTTCCACAGGGCGGTCGCCGTCTGTGCCAAACTCGCGCAGAAAGTCCTCGCCGGTCCAGCGCCGTTGCCGCTCGCGCGGAATGTAATATCCGCGGCCAAAACCCCCACCACCCAGCCCGCCAAACGGGCTGTCAAACTGGTTGCCATAGAGTTCCTTGATGCCGCGCTCAAGCTCCTGGGTCACATACCCCTTCCGCGCCATCCAGTGTCCCACCGGGTTGAGCACGTGCGTGATAAAGTGCCAGTTTGTCTTCACCTCGGAGTTTTGATTGGTTTCCACCTTAAAATACGGATAAGCCCACAAGACGGCCGTGTGCTGCCAATACTGCGTCTCATTCGTGAAGGCAAACCTGTTCGTGGCCCAATATAAAAACAGGTTGGTGTCCAATTTTCCTGTCAGGTCCGGGGCGTGGAACACGTGATTGGAATAGGCCGTGGCGACCTGGCCTTGTTCGTTCGTCCAGGCAAACACGAATGTGAACGTCGTGGGTGTAAACTGGAAGGAGAGCCCGAAGTATGGCGAGACGGCCACCTCAGGGGGAAACGTAACAGTCTGCACGTCGTTGGTTCGTAGTGTGACAGTCTGCCCGTCGAACTCCTTCGTAATGTCCACAATGCAGAATCCGGTCCATTCCTGACTGCTCATCAGGGCGGGGTCCGGGTTTTCCCAGAGCACGTGCATAGTCCCGCCGTTGGGGTCTATGGGCGGACTGGGTACTGTCCAGTTCGGCCAGCTCTGGTCACGTCCGCTGCCGTCCCGCAGCCCCCATGTCACCGGCGTCAGGTTGCTGTAACACATCATCCCGATCACCTGCACCAGGGCATTCGTATAGGGCTCCGGTTCCGGCTCGCCGCCCCCGCCTCCGCCCCCTGGCGGTGTCGGTGGGTCCTCCTGTAGGCTCTCCATCGCGATCGCCCCGCTGAGCAAGCCCTGCGCCGTGGCCACCACAGCCTGGTCGTTATCCAGGAGCAAGTGGTGCTCCCCGCTCGGGCTGTTGCTGAGCCACAGCGCCGGCCAGCCCGGATTCCACGGCCACGGCATGCCATCCTTCGCGCTCCAATATGTCTCCGCCCTGGCCGGCGGCGCCAGGGCCAGCAGCGCCACTGCCAGCGCCGCCACCAGCGCCGCCGATTTCCACTTACGTCGTTCGTTCTGCATATTCATCCTTTCTCTTGTCTGTCCTTTATCACGGCGCCGCCCGACCCAAGGCAGTGTTAAACACGTCCATCAACCGCTTGAGTTCCAACGCCTCATTCGCGCTGAGCGCACCGCCCACCCACGCAAACCGAAGCTGACCGGGGTAGCATAGGTAGTTCTGCGCCTCGCCGTCGTCCGCGCCGAGGATGCCAAATTGCGTCGCGCTCGTAGGCGTGCCGGTCGTGCTCGATGACGTGCTGGACGCGGTAATACGCCCAACACCAAACAAGCTCGTGCTGTTGGTTCGCGAAACGACCGTCGCCCCACGAAACTCCGATGCACCCGTCGTGCCCACAGTGGTCCAGCCACACAGTTGGCCATTGAGATTCGTGCCATATTGTGCCCAGCAACCAAACACACTGCGGCCACCAAACGAAAACGCGCCCATGCATACAACGTTTTCGTTGTTCGCGACGTTCGTATGTGTCACCCCGATGTACCACCCAATCGAGCAGGCGTTGGTCTGAAATTGGTTCGTCGTGCTCGTGAAGTCCCATGCGAACTCGCCGCGTCCCACCCCCGGCGCAAGCCCCTTCTTGCCCCACACGCCATCCGCATCAAACGTCACTTGGTTGCCCCAAACAATGTGCTTGTCGTCCCGTCGCAGATTCATCCGCGTGCTGTTGCTTGTCCCGCCCACAAACGGGAAAATGGCATCAGCCTTGGACCACAAGTTGGTCGCCTTCAAGGCTACGACCAGGCCCTGCACCGCATTGCTGATGGTAGCGTCGGTGATGCCCGCGCGGTCTAGGAAGGCTTGCGCGTCCTCATCCACCAGCGGCGCGCATTCGACCTCTGAGGCTGTGATGTGCGCTACGTCATCACTGTTCACCCGCTGAATCCGCATCCGCAGCGCGTAGTTGTAACCGAGGCCGGACGGCTCACCCGCCGACCACCACGCGCGCGGCCAGGACACGTAATTGATCGGATTGGTCGTCGTCAGCACCGTGACCGACCGCTCGCCCGCATTGCTCAGGGATAAGCCAAACGCCTCCCCTGTGCTCACCAACTCCAGGTATCCGCTCTGGCTTAGGTCCACGGTGTAGTTGGTGGTGTACACCCGCGCTGGCGTCGGTGCAGCACTGCCGCCAGTGGCAGCCACGGTGTAAGTGGTCACTGGCCCAGACTGCGATGGCGTCACGGTCACATTGTTCCCGGCCGCCACCACCACCTTGTTCGTAGCCACGGGCATGTACCAACTGATGCTCGAAACGGTATTGCTCATCAACACTGGCTGGCCGGTGTAGTGCACATAATCCCCCGCCTGCTCCACCTGCGCCAGTGGGCGGCTGTACGGCCAATAACAGGGTCCGAGAGAAAACCGCCTGCCGGTGCCATCCAAAAACCGCATGGCTGCGTGCGGTGTCCGGCTCTCCACCAGATTCACGCACGAGAGACCAGACACGATACCGCCGGAGACACCAGACCCGGACGCCTTCAACAAGCTGTCATAAATCAGCTCACAATGAGTCCCTACGATATTCACCACGCCAGACTGGAGGTCGAACACGTTATCCACCCGCCGGGACTCTCCCCCAATCACTACCAGCGAAAACCCCCTGGAGGCTGTAGGGGTGTTCTTGTATGTCCACGCAGCCGAATGCGTGGCCCCAAACCGGTTCGTAGCCGAGGCTATCGCACTTTGCGAGTCGTAGGCGTCCCCGGCGTGACAGTTCACAAACGTGGTCGCATCACTCTTCTCCATGTAGAAGGCGTAATTGCACCCGTAAAACTCGCACCGCTGAGCGTACAGTCCCACAGCGTGCCGCACATAGATTCCATAGTAAAACCCGCTGCACCCCACCTCATCGAACCTAAACCGATGTGCCACTTGCTTCGAATCCGGCGCCACAAAGTAGAACGCTGCCGGGGTTGCCACACTCTGCAGCACGACATCCTTATAAACATTGAACTTCTCAAAGTTGCAGTACCACAGCACCCGGTTGGTCCAACTGCCGAACGCATTGGTGTTGGCCTGCATTCGAATTAAGGTGGCGTACATGCCATCGCCGCGCACGGTAATGCCGTGATTCTTCAACCAAAGGGTGTTGGTGATGTAGTACCGTCCAGCCGGCAGATACACGATACGCCGACCGGTATAGGTGTCGTATCCAGCCGCCGCTGCATCCAACGCTGCCTGAATAGCCACAGTGTCGTCATTACCGTCCGCACCGTTCGCACCAAAGTCCGTTACGTTATACACCAAACTCTCGGCGCTGCCGCTGCTGGCAAACAAGGCATATGCCGCCGCATCCATCAGGTTCGTGGTGATTGTGCCGGCCACAATGGAATTGCTGGCTGTGAGGTTGGTCAGGCCGTTGCCGTTGCCGACCAAAGCTGCTGCGGTGACCGTGCCATACGTGGTAAAGTTCCCGGCATCATTCGCGATTATTGCTCCGTAACCAACATTGAACCCGCTCGGCAGGTCCAATGGTTCCCAGTACTCGTTCTTGACAATCCCGTCCGGGGCTTGCACCGGCTCGCCCTCGCCGATACCCTGCAACCCCTTGAACCGGCCAACTCCAAGGGTGTCAATTGACACCAGCGAGGCAACCGTCACATTGCTGGACACCGACAGCGCCCCCTGAAAGCTCACGTCCCGCGTCTCGTTGTTGGTCAGCGCCCCGCCCGCGCCCGCCGCTGCAATCAACGCATCCACCTCGGCCTTAGTGTAAGCCAGATTCAGCGGTGCATCCGCCGGCGGCACCAGGTAATCCTTCGCCTCCACCGTATTCGTCCCGCCCGGAAACTGGAACAGCAATGTGCTCCGCGTCGGCGGCGCCTGCACCTGCGCCTCATAATATCCAGCGACCACATTCGACATCCAAAACACCCCATTGGTATCCGTCGTGTACCGCGCCAAATCCGCCGACACCACCGCGCTCTCGTTCGTCGTCGGCCCCAAAGGCGCCACCAGCACCCGCCGGTTGGCCGCCGGCTGCGCAGTGAAATCGCTCAGAGCAAAGCGCACCGTCACGCCCCAGGCCGGCATGGACAGTCCAAGGATCGCCAATAATACTGCTGCGCATCGGCTCATGACGCCCCCTCCACCAACTCCGGGATCGCCGTGCCAATCACAAATCGCACTTCCCATCCGTCAAATATCGCCCCCTGCAATTCATACTGGCCGATCCCGCGATATTCCGGCCGTCCCTCAACCTCGCCAATCTCCGCCGTCCGCACCAGTTCCCGCGCCTCCTCCACCAGCTCGAATACAGGCCGATCCTCCGAGCTGGTCCCCACCAGGCTCTCGCCGCTGTCCAGCTTCAGCCCGCGACCGCGCGTCACAATCACTTTGTATGCCCGGTCCACCCGCCCAAGGTTATCCCATTCCCCCCGCACGGTCTCGCTCTCAAACAGGAGCCCAATCAGCACCGCGCCGGGCTTCAGACGCAAGAGTTCCAGCAGGTGCACCTGGTCCGACAAGATGGTCACCGAGCTCCGGTTCCGCTCCGCCCATGGCCTCAATACCGCTGCGATCGCCTTCAATTGTTCCGCAATCGTCATCAGCCCATCCCCCCATCCACACTCACATTCTCCGTCACGCTCGCCCCAGGCGCGAAGCTCCGCCCACTCCCCGCATCCAGCGGTATCTCTCCCTTGCCGATCCGCTCCAGCCGCTCCCGCCACCAATCCGCGCGCGAACGCCATGGATTGCGATCTTCGGCCCCGGGCCGCCGGTCATAGATCCGCTCGCACGCAAACACGAGGCTCGCCTCGATCACGGGCGCCGGCGGCGTCGCAAAGGGCACGTCATAGAGCCCGGCCAGATAAGCATCCACCGCTCCATCCACGCTCGCGATGATCGCATCCAACAACCCCTCGTCCGCCTGCCCATCGCCATCGTCGTCCAATGCGTCGCGGAGCCGCGGCCCCGGGATCGCCGTCTCAATCTGCGCTTGCGTCACGTACCCCATGCCTCAGCTCACCTCATAGCACCCCACCAGGCAAATGGTGCCAAGCCGGGGCGGGGGCGACTTCGCCGCCGGCCGGGCTCGACGCCGGCCCCTGTGAAGAGGCGGCCGGGCCGAAAAGTTCACGTTCTTGCGCCTGCAGCGGATACACCGCCGTGCCAACGTGCTTGAGCACGATCTTCGTGTCCGCCCACACCTTCCCACCCAGATCCAGCCAGCGTTGGCAAAAATACCAGTCCTCGCTCAAATATCGCCGGTACCCATCCGGGTATTGATACGTGCCCACACTCCAAAAATCGTACTCCATCAGATGCGGCGCATGATCCGGCGCATATCGCAGCTCCAGTCCCCATCGCTCGATCATCGCCTCGAATACCCGCCGTGCCACCCGCAGAAAACCCGTCCCGATATATTGCACCTCCAGCAGCCCGTCCGCCCGCGCCTGTCTCGCGGTCTGGCATCCGTTCACCACCCAGTGCAGCGCCCCCTCCTGCTTCTTCGGATACATCCCACCCACAACGTCCTCCTCGTGCCCCATAATCCGCGCGATATGCTCCGGAGCAAAAATCAGGTCCGAATCCACGAACAACAGATGGCTGCAATCGCTCTCCAGAAAATCGCGAGTCAAGCTGTTCCGCGCTCGCGCCACCAGGCTGTCCCCAACATGCATCCGCAGCATCATCTCGCATGGGGGCTCTGCGGCGAGCCGCAACAAACTCTGCCCGAAGAATGGGTCAAGCCCACCATAGACCGGCACCGCCACGAAGACTTTCCTCTGCCTGGTCATGCCACCATCACATAGCTCGCCAACCGGTCCCCGTCATATACCTCGACATGCAGCCTGCGCTGGGCGGCGAACTCACGCACTGCGCGCACCACGCCCGGGAATAACTCATTGTGATAGTCATGCCCGGCGATGACGCCGCCGCGCGCCACGGCATGTGCGGCCCAACGCAACTCCATGACCGTCGTCATATAGCTGTGATCGGTGTCAATGTACACCCAGGCCAGGCTGCCGGCGGATTGCCGCCTGAGCCAGTCCCAGGATACACCCTTGACTACCTCCACATCAGCCCGCCCGGCATAGCGTCGCCTGATCACCGCTTCCATCCCGGCCATGTCCACCGTCTCGAAACGTGACCCGTTCACGTCCCCGCTACACTGCTCGCCGGCAAACAAATCCACCAGATAGAGTTTGCTGGGGCGCGCCACCTCCAGGATGCTCTGCGAAAAGTCCCCCCGGAACACCCCCAGCTCGGCACCGGGCCCGGGCGGCAGCCGCTGCAGCAGGTCCAACCGCGTCCGCCTCGCCTCCCGCCGCTCCATCTGTTCACTCTGTGTCACCCCTGTCATCTCATGCTAATCGGGCTTGGGCGGCCCCACCACTGACCGCCCAGGCCCATCCAGGAACAGAAATCAGAACAGGAGCTTCAAGGTGAACGTGCCGGCGCTGCTATCCCCGCCGTTCAGTTCGCCAGTCGCCGTACATCGGATATATCGGCGAATGCTCGGCGGCAGCGCAATCGTCACGGAGTTGGCGCTGTGGCCGTTGTTGTTCGCATCCACGCTCCGCAGCACCGGATTCGCAATCAGCGACACATTCGCGAACGCGGTGTTGTCCGCCGAATCCTGGAGCGCAAAGTTTATGTTCTTGTTGTTCGCCCCGGGAGCAGCCGTGTGGCTGATTTGAGCGGTCAATTTCTCCTGGATCGGGTAGGGCGCCGCCGCACCCAGGTCAATCCCGCTGGCATTGACCGTGTTGGCCGCATTCGGCAGATTCGCCGTCGCGGCCAACTGCGCGTCCTGCAAATTGCGTGTCGTTGTCGGACTTGCCATATTGTTCCTTTCTTTGGTAGATGAGGCTGTTAGTTCATCATTCCTCGGCGTAGGTGTCAGCCGTGCCCGAGTTCGTCTCGGTATCTAGCAGGCTGTCCGTCAGCGTAATCGGTATGCCGGCCAGTGTGGTCGGCGCCTCCATCCAGAACCCTACTTCCTGTGTCGGGCTGCCTCCGGGCGTCGCAGCAATATATCCCGCGGTCGCCCGGCTCTTCTGCAGCGTGTAAATCGCCGTGCGGTTCATGAACCAGCGCAGTCCAGCCCTGCGATCCAGCGGCACCTTGCTCAACAGGCCGGCCCCACGCGCATCCGTCAGTGGAGCCGCCACGCTGATGCCGGTCACCCGCCATACCGCCTTGGCGCTGCCCACTTGCAAGCCTACATAGGCGCTCAGATTCGTCACCCAGGCCATCCGCTGCGTCGCGTCGGCCGTGACCGCCTGCTTCGTCCACGCCGGCAATGCGATCTCGCCATCCCGCCCGATCACGAATGCAACCCCCTGCCGCCCGAGCCATACAAGGTAGGCGCTCGTCGTGTTGGTCGTCCCGCCGGCGGGCCACTTGCCCACGGACTGGCTCTGCAGCCCGGCGAATCCCTTCGCATCCGCGCTGGTGCCGTAATACACCTGCCGCCCCAGCTTGATCGTCGCCGCTGCCAACGCCCCCTGCGCTTCCTGCGCCAGAAAGTCCCCAGCCGACCCGTCGTCCCCCTTCACCGCGGCCTCGTCCACCTGCAATGGCACGTCCAGGAAGTACATCTGCTTCAATTCCTGCTCAAAAGTGCTCTTGCCAATCGCCGCCGATTCATTCACCGCCCGAAAACTCGCGGTGGGCAGGTCGGTCCGCCGCGTCACGCGGTAAGTCGTCCCCGGCTTGGTCATCGCCGGAATCACCGAAAATTCCGGCGCATAGGTCGTGGCATCCTCAATCAGCCCCACGACGGCATCACTGCCGCTGCGGGCCGCGATATCGAGTAACGTTGTGTATCCTCTACTCATAGTCTGTTATCCTCAGTTATCTATTGGATGATTTTGCGCAGCGCTCTACACTTGGCCCGCCACCTGCCGCGCAAATGCGGCCGCGACCCGCGCCAAACCTTTCAATTCGCCATCCCCTGCGCCCGGGCGTTTCCCGCGCGCATGCAACGGCACCGTGCTCGGCGTGTTCGCGCGCAGCATGCGCAATGTCTCCAGACTCATCTTGCCCAGCTCCTCCGCGCTGAGCTCCTTGCCGTCGGCCCCCTTGGGCACCTTCCCCTCCGCCGTGAACAACTGAATGATCTTCTCCCGCTCGGCCTTTTCCGCAGCCTCCGCGCTCGCTTTCACCATTTTCTCCAGCTCGGCCAGCCGGCCCGTCAGCGCCGTCACGTCTGGCGCGTTCCCGCCCTTCAACGCCTCCAATTCCTTGATCCGGCCCTCCAGCGCGCCCAGGTGCCGAACTCGCTCCATCACCGCCGCCTCGCCGGCTTCCGCCCCGAGGCCCAACGCCCCGGCCAGCGCAGCCAGGGTGACCACTTGCCCGTTCGCGGGCATGTTCGCTTTATCGCTCATAGTCATTGTTTTTGTTGCACTGAAAAACGTCACGTCCCGCAACGCCCCGTTCGGTGTGAGCGCCACGGAATGCACAAAGTCCACCTCGCCCTCTTCTCCGGGCGCCACATGTATGGCCGGACTCAAATCCTCGTAGTTGCGCGCATGCTCCCGTCCCATCGGCGTCCAGACAATATCCTCCAGCCAGACACCGTCTCCGCGCAGCACCTTCACCCGCCCGTACCCAAAAATCGCCGGCGGCTGACCCTTCTCATAATCCTCCGAGCCAGGCACGCTCGCATGGTTGAAATCAATCGCCACCCGCTCATACCCCAGCGCGCGTTGATTGGCCTCGAGTACCGCCACCGTATGCTCTCCCACCCGAAAGGCTCCCTTTGTGCTTTCGTTCACCCCCCAGTTCAAAATCTTGATCCGGCCCGGCAGCTCCGCGCCACTCAATGCGCTGTTCGAGACTCGACAGCTCGACAGCTCCGGCAGCGATTCCAACATGGCACTCTCAGTCATCTGCCTCCCTTAAAACCCATCTCTCCTCGTACGTCCATCGCACCTGGCGAGCTTTGCGCTATTTGCGGCCTTTTCAATCATCTCTGCAATCCCCGCCGAATACGCAACCACCGATTTACGCGGCGGGACCAGTGATGCTTTAACTTCAGTGCTATGGACATGTTTTCGACGCTCCGCGAGTTCTTGAAAGGCCGCAAAACCTACCTGACCATCATCATCGGCCTCCTCTATCTGGCCGGCGTCTGGGCCGGCATCTACGAGTTCGACGAAAAAGTCCTGGCGGTGCTCGGCCTCTCCGCTCTGGCCTTCCTCCGCGCCGGACTCGGTAAATCCGCCCCCATCATCCTCCTATCCCTCTGCCTGGTCTCCTGCGCCCCCCTCCAGCCGGACGCAAACCCGCTCATCATCCGCGTCGAGCAAACCCAGCAAACAGCCCGCGCCACCTTCGACCTCATTCTCGCCGTCAATCATACCCAGCGCGACTTCTGGCGCACCAACGCCCCGGCCTACCATCAATTCTGCGAGTGGCTCCGCGCGCCCATAACCTATGATTCTCCGGAATATGGCCCCACCAACATCCCCCGCGCCCTAATGCTCCAGTTCCAGCTCGATGACCTCAAGACCGCCTACCTCGCCGCCCGCGCCTCCTCCAATGACCTCTACACCGCATTGGCCACTTTCCGCCAAACCCTCGACCTCGCGCAGGCTTGGGAATCCGTCATCCTCGCCCCCAGACCGGAGTAATTCATGAGCAAAGAAATCGTCATCCTGCAAATGGTCCTGGCTGCCCTGCCTTACGTCAGCACCGGCCTGGATAAACTCATCGCCTGGATTCAGGCCGTCCGCTCGGCCGCAATGCAGTCCGGCGAATGGTCCCCAGCCGATGAAGCTGCATTCCGTGCCGCCCTCTGGGCGCGCACTCAGGACCCAGCTTATCTCCCCACCCAAAATAACTGATGCCGGACGGTGCATGTCGTGCTCTTATGCTCGCCCAATTGCAGAATGTTGACCCAACATTCCTGAAGCAGGCCATCTTGTTTCTCACGGGCATCGCCGGAGGCGCTGCCACCGTCATCTCGATCATCACCGCCCGCAACCGGCGGCGCCAGATCGAACCTCAACCCCTCGAAGTCCGCGCCTCCCCAGCCTATGCCACCGTCGCACAGTGCCACGAAAAGCACGTCGAAATCGGCCGCCGCCTCGATGGCCATGATCACGAAATCACCGCCCTCTGGAACACGATGCGCGCCGAGGACAACGCCATCCGCACCGTCCTCGCCAAGTCCTTCGCCGATATCGAGCGCGCCCTCGGCCGCATCGAGGGCAAAATCAATAGCCGCTTTTAGCCATGTCCCCGGAAGATAAAGAGCTCCTGCGCCATGCTGTCCTCGATTGCCTGGCCACCCGCCACCCCGCCGCGTTGCCCATCGCGGGCATCCTGCGCCGCATCAAAACCGAGCTCGACTTCCCCTGCTCCGAAGCTGATGTCGAGTCCGCGCTCGATCTACTGATCTCTTTGGGCCACGTCCACGCCGCTTTCGACCCGCTGGGACGCTCCAGATGGTACGCCGCCACCGGCCAAGGCCTCCTCTACACCGAACGTCACTGACCTATGGCCCGCATCGGCAAAATCGCGCGCCTCCCCCTGGCCCTGCGCGAGGAACTCAACCGCCGGCTCCAGGCCGGCCAGCTTGGACCGGACATTCTGCCATGGATCAACAGCCATCCGGAGGCCGTCCAGGTCCTATCCGCCCGATTCGGCGGCAAGCCGATCAACGCCCAAAACCTGTCCGACTGGCGTCAGGGAGGATACCAGGACTGGCTCCGCAAACAGGACCGGACCCACCGCATCAAAGAGCTTGCCGCCTTCGCCGCCGATCTCGCCAAGGCCAATGATTCTTCCATCGCCGCCGGCGCTGCCGCCATCGCCGCCGGAAAAATCCTTGAGCTCCTTGAAGCCGCCGAGGCGGCCGCCGACCACAAACAGCATGATCCAGCAGAGCTCGCCGAGCTCATCCGCGGTCTCACCTCCCTCCGCTCCACCGAAATCGCCCAACAACGCGCCAACCTCGACGCCGAACGCCTCAAACGCAAGGATGAGGAATTGGCGCTCGCCAAAGCCGCATTCCAGCAGCGGCTCAAGGAATATCAGGAGAAGGTCGCCGCTCAAAAACGCCGGATCGAAGGCGCCCTCTCAGATGCGAAAGCCGGCGGCATCACCCCCGAGACCCTCGCCAAAATCGAGGAAGCCGCCAGGCTCCTATGAGCTCACGTCGCCCAGGCCGAGCCAAAGTCATCCCGTCCAGGGATGCCCTCATGCTCCCATATCAGGCCCGCTACATCCGCGACAAATCCCGGCTCATCCTCGTCGAAAAATCCCGCCAAATCGGCATGTCCTGGGCCACCGCCTACAAGCTGGTCTCCACCACCTCCCTCCAAAACTCCTCCACCGATGATTGGGTCTCCTCCCGCGACGACCTCCAGGCCCGCCTCCTCATCGAGGATTGCAAACACTTCGCCGCCCTCCTCCATGTCGCCGCCGCCGACCTCGGCCAAACCGTCGTGGATGCCTCGAAAAACTCGGCATATGTCCTGCAATACGCCAACGGCCATCGCACGCATTCCCTCTCCTCCAACCCCGACGCCCAAGCCGGCAAACGCGGCCGCCGTATCCTCGACGAGTTCGCGCTCCATGCCGACCCCCGCAAACTCTATGCCATCGCCTACCCAGGCATCACCTGGGGCGGTTCCCTTGAAATCATCTCGACCCATCGCGGCTCAGCCAATTTCTTCGCCGATCTCGTCAATGAGATCGTGCATAAAGGCAACCCAAAGCGTATCTCCCACCACCGCATCACTCTCCAGGACGCCCTCGACCAGGGCTTCCTCTACAAGCTCCAGTCCAAACTCCAGCCCGGCGACGAGCGCCAGGCCATGGATGAGGCCGATTATTTCGATTTCGTCCGCCGCGGTTGCCCCGACGAGGAAACCTTCCTCCAGGAATACATGTGCATCCCCTCCGATGACTCGGCCGCCTTCCTCTCCTATGACCTCATCCAGGCCTGCGAATATCAGCCTGCCGATCCCTGGCAGACAGACCTCCTCGACGCCAAAGGCCGCCTCTACGTGGGCGTGGACGTCGGCCGCGACCATGACCTGACCGTCATCTGGGTCCTCGAACGGCTCGGCGATGTCTGCTACACGCGCACCGTCCTCACCCTCCAGAACACCCCTTTCGATGCCCAGGAAGACCGGCTCTACCAGCTCCTCCACCTCCCCGCCCTGCGCCGCGCCTGCATTGACGCCACCGGCATCGGACGCCAATTCGCCGAACGCGCCCAACGCCGCTTCGGCCCCTACCGAGTTGAACCAGTCCAATTCAGCGCCCCAGTCAAGGAAGAGCTAGCCTATCCCCTCCGCGCTGCCTTCGAGGACCGCTCGATCCGCATCCCGTCCGACCCAGCCATCCGCGCGGACCTCCGCGCGGTCAAAAAAGAAACCACCGCCGCCGGCAACATCCGCTTTACTGCCGACCGCGGCAAAAATGGCCACGCCGATCGCTTTTGGGCGCTCGCGCTGGCTCTCCACGCCGCGCGGCAAAGCAAAACCGCCGGATACGCCCAAGCCGTCGCCGTGGGCTCATACCATGGAGGATCGCTCTAAAATGGCCCAGGAAAGTTTTTCACCTCAGCCCGGCCCGCCACACCCCCAGGCCTCCAATCGCGCGTCCTACCTATCCGCGAAACGCGGCGGAAGGCATTTCCTCGGCCACCGACCAGCCAATACCGCAACGATGACGTTCGAGTCCCCATGAACCTCCTCCAAGCTATTGCCAACCTCATCCCGACCGCCCGCAAGGCGCGCGTGCACCTCTCCTATGAGCCCGCCAACCTCTCAGCCAATGCCACGGTCTCGGCCGTCCAGGCCGCCATCCGCGCGGCCGAAGCCGGCGATACCCGCAACCTCTTCACTTACTATCGCGATCTGATCGCGGGCGGCTCCCATGTCCAGGCCGAGTTCAACAAGCGCAAACTCGCCATCATTGCCCAACCCCTCTCCATCCTTCCCGCCGATAAATCCAAGCCGGAAGACCTCCGCGCCGCCGCCGCCGTCACCCAAATGATCCGCGACTGCGAAAACTGGAACGATGGCCTCATCCACCTGCTCGATTCCTGTCTCTGGCCGGTCGCAGTGAGCGAGAAAATCTTCCGGCCGGTCGCCCGTGGCGATGCCGCCGATGCCCTCGGCCTCCGCTACACGCTGCACCGCTTCGAGCCCATCAACCCCGTCCTGCTCTGCTTCCGACCCAAAACCCCGGCCGTCTCGAATGCCCCCACTCCCGCCGAGACCGCCCCGCCCGCCGAGTGGGAACCCGATATCCGGCTTTACGCCACCGACTCCTCCGGCCGCGTCATCTACTCCTATACCGAGGCCTACCCCCTCGAACCCGACCGCCATATCGTCCACCGTGGCCATCTCCTCACCGGATTGCGCGACTGCTTCGGCGGCCCAATGCGCGCCATCCTCTTCTGGTGGCTCGTCTCCACCCTCGCCCGCGACTGGTTCGCCCGCGCCATGGAACGCTATGGGGTTCCCTTCCCCGTCGGCCATACCGACTCCAAAAATCAGGAGGCCATCACCTTCCTCCAGGAAGCCTTCTCCCTGGCCAGCAAAATCGGCGGGCTCGTCGTGGACCACGATACCCAAATCGAACTCAAAGAAATCGCCATCTCCGGCCTCGCCGATGCCCACGAAAAATTCCTGAACGTCTGCAACCGCGAAATCTCCAAAATCATCGTCGGCCAAACACTCTCCGCCGAAGCCGCCCCCACCGGCCTCGGCTCCGGCACCGCCTCACTCCAAGCCGCCGTCCGAGAAGACATCCGCATGTTCGACCAGCTCAAGCTGGGCGAGACCATTGCCAAACAGCTCTTCACCCAATTCCTCCGCATCAACGGTCTCCGCGGCGCTGCCCCAAAACCAGTATGGGGCGGACTCTCCGACGAAGACGCCAAAACCCTCGCCGAGCTCCTCGAAATCCTCTCCCGGGCAGGCCTTGAACCCGCCGATGAGTCCATTCCCGTCATCAATGAACGACTCGGGTTGGTCATCCAGCGTCGGGTCCCCGCCGCGCCGCCATCCCCATCCTTCTCGCCAGCACCGCAATCCACCACCGCCCTCCGCACCCTCGCCGCCCAAAATGCCATCGCCCAATCCCTCGGCGTCCCCAGCTCCTGGCTCAATCCCATCCAGGACTTCCTCGCCGATCTCCAGACCAAGGCGGCTGACCACTCCCTCTCCGACCAGGACCTCCTCGACTTCCTCTCCGCTGCCACCCGCAAAATCCCCGAGCTATTCGATCGCATGGATCATGATGACCTCGCCCGCCTCCTCGAAGCCGCCATGGGCCAGTCCATCCTCGACGAGGTCCGCCGCCAGGTCCGCAAAAACCCCGATGTCGCCATCCGCTCCGGCTCCTGACCCCGGCCCGTCCGGGTTCGCCGCTGACGCCGCGCCATGCAACCTCAACCGCTCGCCGATGCCCTGGCGAAAATCTCCGCCAAAACCCCCGTCGGCTCAATCCTCAAAAGCCGCGATTGGGCTGAAGTCCCCCTCGCCCTCCGCGAACGCGCCCAATTCTCAGCCACCATCACTTCTGCCAAACTACTCCAGGCCATCCAGGACCGGCTCCAGGCCCAAATCGCCCTCCAGCGCGAACGCCTCACCGGCGATAAGGATGCCCTCTTCGACCGCTCCTCCTTCATTGATGCCATCCGCGATCTCGCCGCAGCCGAAGGCCTCGCTCCCACAGACCCAGCCAAACAGGGCACCATCCAGGATATCACCTCCATCCCGCGCCTCGGCCTCATTTTCGACATCCAAACCCAGCAGGCCACCGGCTATGCCCGATGGAAACTCGACCAATCCCCAGGCGCCCTCATCGCTTTCCCAGCCTGGCGCCTCGTCCGCGAACGCGCCGCCAAGGTCCCGCGCGACTGGAGCGCCCGCTGGGCCGAAGCCGGCGAGGCCATCGCCTGGCAGGATGCCCTGCCCGCCCCATGGGTCGCCCTCAAAACCTCGCCCATCTGGGCCCAATTGTCCCGCTTCAATACCCCATGGCCCCCCTTCGACTTCAACTCCGGCATGGGCGTCGAAGATGTGGATTACGACGAAGCCGTCTCCCTCGGCCTCCTCAAAGCCGGCGAGCTCCCCAAGCCCACAGCCGAGCGCGATTTTAACGACCAGCTCCACGCCTCTGTCACCAATCTGGACCCGGATTTGATCACTCATCTTAAGCAGGTCTTTGGCCGCCAAATCAAAATCCAGGACGGCGCCGCCTGGTGGACCGGCGATCGCGCCGGCAAAAAGCTCGCCATCCCGCCCGAGCAAGCCCCAGCCCCCGCCGGACCGCCCGCCGCCGAGGAGCCCCCAGGCCCAGCCGAACCCAATATCCCAGACCTCGACCAGCTCTCTTTCGTCCGATCCCTGGGCGGATCCACCGGCGCGACGCTCATGCGCGACGCCAAAGGCCGCCAGTTCGTCGTCAAACGCGGCAATTCGCCCGACCATGTCCGCGAAGAGTTCACCGCCGATGCTCTCTATCGCGCCGCCGGTATCCGCGTCCCCATGGCCCGCCTCGTCCAGGATGGCGCCGGCAACCCCGTCAAAATCGCCGAATACATCGCCGGCCAATCCCTTCACGATTACCTCGCTGGCGCATCCCCGGAAGCCCGACAGCGCGTGCTCGCCCAACTCCATCAAGGCTTCCACATTGATGCCCTGCTCGGCAACTGGGATGTCGCCGGCGCATCCCTCGATAACATCCTTGTGGATCGCTCGGGCAATGTCTGGCGCATTGACAACGGAGGCTCCCTCCGCTTCCGCGCCCAGGGCGCCCGCAAATCCGCCAGCGAGTGGGATGAATACCCAGCCGAATTGTGGTCTCTCCGCAATCCGGCCACCAACCCCCAGACCGCTCAACTCTTTGCCTCGCTCGATTTCTATCAACTCGCCGCCACCATTCGCGATACCAATTTCCAAGCCATCCTGGACACCGCGCCGCCCGATCTTCAACCCGCCCTATCCAGCCGCATCCAGCATCTTCGCGATGTCGCCAATAAGGCCCTCGAATATAAAGAGGCCAGCTTCATCCCGCGCCACGCCGACCGCATCACCGAGGAAATGATCGGCCTCCGCAAGGCCGGCATCTCGGGGTTACTCCATGCATCATTGCATAAGACCGACCCGGTCATCCTCGCCGATGCTCAGGGCCGAGCCTTCGATAACCTCCGCACCGCACGTTATTCGCGCGCTCGCATTGAGAATCCGCATGAACAGACGTTTTTGACGATCAAGGCGGCCGTGACCAGTGTGAACTTCCACCATGGCCAAGGCGATACCCAGTATAATCAGAGCAAAATCCAAGCCGCTTTGGCACAAAAAAACCACCTGGCCCAACTGGCAACCTCCGGAAGCCCCGCCGAACAGGCCATGGCCAAAGCCTATCTCAAGACCATCGCCGAGCTCGAAGCGGCGCTAGGCAAGCCCACCGTCAAAATTGGCCATTTCGCCCAAATTCCAATGCCACAAAGCCAAGCGTCCACCCAACCGGACAGTGCCATGGTCCGGCTCGCCGCGCACATGCGCGAACGCGGCGGCGATTATGAGGTCATCAAAAAATGGGCCTATCACCAAGCACAAAGCTCAAATTCTAATGAGTCCAAACAACTCAAGCGTTGGCTATTCGAGCGGCTCCAAAATGTCCCGCCATCCAGTTTCCATGGCGTCCCGCCCGCGGACATTCTTTCAAGTCTTTCTGGCCAGCAACGCCAAGTATATGATCGCTCCTTTGAAATGTTCCATGCCTTCGTCCAGGAAATGCTCGGCCGCATGGATTTCCCAGGCAATGATCGCCAGGCCAAATTGCTCCGCGTGCTCCGCACGGAGGAGGACCCGCGGGCCGTACCGTTTCGACCAGGAGAGTCAGGCATATACCCCAGAGGCATTTACGCATCAGGCTCTCTCTTCACCCAGGTCTTTTCCGGTGCTAAAACCGTCACAGCCGTGCCTCATTGCCGAATCGTGGGCGTTTATTTCCTTGAACAAAGTCCAGGCATGGGCGATACTTTCTTCTACGGTGACCGCGAAAACGAGGTCGCCTACATGGCCCACGGGCTGAAGACCCGAAACGTGACTGGACAGTCCGTCTCGACTGACCCGCCCGCAGACCATACCAAATGGGAAACGGAACAAAAATAATCGAAAGCAATTTCGATACCCTGCGGTTCGAAAGGGCTTATATCATCGAAGACCCGGACGCGCCCGGCCATTTCGTCCCGCGCGCCATCATTAGCGGCATCGAATGCGACATCCAGTCCAAGCCCACCCTCATCGAAGACGGCCTGGCCTGTTGCGAGCCAATCAATAATAACCCCGATTGGCCTATCTATACGGATATCGAGCGCGACGGCATAGTCCAGCGATTCGACCGCCTCACTGACCACCCAAAGATTGTCGCGGCTGCCGCTCGGTTCAACGCCCTGCTTGCATCCGGCCAGCTCAGCGCCGCCTCCAAGCTCTGATGTGGATAGCCTCCGCACTCGGCTTTTTCTCCATCGTCAAAAAAGATGGCGCCTTCCACGTCCGCGCCCGCTGCCGCACTGACTTGGTCGCCCTTGAGGCCGCCGCCGGCCTCACCCCCAAAATCATCGTCAGCCCGGATGCCGATTACCACTACCGCATCCTTGTCGGACCCGAGGCCATCCCCAATATCCTCCGCGCCCTGGGCGATTCAGTGACCTACCCAAACTTCAAAAGCGCCATCGCCCACAGCCCAACCCAATATCCCAAGCTCCGCGCCTATGAATCCTTCTGGTGGGAGCTGAAATCCCTGCAGGATCGGCATGACCATTAAGCTCGACAAAAATACGATCACCCCCGAGCTCCGCCGCCTCATGGCTCAGGTCCGCGCTCCCGCCCCAATCTTCCAAGCCGGCGCCAAAGCCATCCAGGTCGCCATCTCCAAACACCTCAAAGCCCTCCAAGCCCGCCCCAACGCCAAAGGTTGGCCCCCCCAATACTTCTTCGCCGGCGGCCCAGCCTCCGTCGAGCGCAATGTCGGGATCGCCAAGGTCTCCAATGCCGGCGCCGAAATCACCATCGCCGACCCCCGTTTCGTCCACCGCATCACCGGCGGCGTCGTCACCCCCAAACGCCGCAGGCTCCTGGCCATCCCACTCACTGCCGAGGCCTACGCCGCCTCCGGCAAAGGCTCCATTCGCCACGCTTTCCCGGGCCTCCGAGTCATCGAGCTCAGCAAAGGCGTCTTCCTCGCCCGCGAAGTCCTCGAAAAACGCGGCAAAGGCAAGCTCTCCCGCCTCCTCAGCCGCCCCCTCTTCAAACTCGTGCCCTCCGTCACCCACCGCCCGCATCCCGACGAACGGCCCCCCACTACGGACCTCGCCGCCGCCGCCCGCAAAGCCATGACCCGCACCGCCCATCTGCTCCTCCGTGCCGAGGGCCCCCCGCCCGCAGCCTGAGCCATCACGTGCCCCAGGCAGGCCGCCCGGCCCGAATCGCCATCCTTACTTCTTTCCTGGCGGCCCAACCACCGCCCCGTAATCCAAACACCTCAGCGTCCTCATGGCGCCCAGCACCGTCACGTACCGATACGTCCCCGCCTCCTTCGCCACCAGCCAATGCCCCATCTCAATGCGATCCCCATCGGCAACTGAAAACGGAAAATGCCGCACGAAAAAATCCCGCTCTCCAGCCATCGGCTCCCGCCCATCCAGCCGCTCATATCGCCCCGTGACGAAAACCCCATCCCCATTCACCCCCGTCACCCGCCCGTAAAAGTGCATCCATCCCGGGCTGCTGATGTGGTTCGTCACCCCATCCACCACCCGCCACGGCGCCTTCCCCAGCTCCCGCACCCGAACCGCCCAGGCCTCCGGATTCCGCTTCGCCATCGGATGCTGCCTCCCCAGACTCGCCCCTCGCGCTGATTGCCCCGACTCCCTGGCCTTCGCCCGCAACTCGTTCGCCCGCTGCTTGATCACCTCATCGCCGCCCCCATATGCATCCACCAGCCACATCAATGCCAGCGCCATCCATGCCATTCTCTTTGTCATATGCTAATTCGCTTCTTTAATTGCCCCTGGACAGCCTTTGTCCAACCCCACCTGATATGATCCCAACATATTCAAAATGAGTATGAAATCTCAAAGACCGCGAGTGATCCTCGAACCCGATCTCCAGGCGGAAGTTGAGCTCTTTTCCTGGCAGGCCCGCCTCCACCTCGCCCGCAAG
>JARKQH010000307.1 GCA_029974925.1 Verrucomicrobiota bacterium | reverse complement strand
GGTGTGCCGTCATCATAGTTCGGCTTTCTTCTTCCCATTATTCATAAAGCGGCGTGAATGTCAATACCAAGCCAGCTTGTCTAGGCAGTGGACATGCCGAACCACCGCCGCGTCCGGGAAAACCCCCTCGCTTGCCCCGCTGCGGGCGGGCTGGCAAACTAACCCGGCATGCGTGACCGGTTGCGGACATGGACCGAGAATCTGGAGACCTTCCTTCTGGAGGTAATCCTGGAAGAGCGGCGTGGAACCCGCGCGACGCTCGTCCGCGGTTTTCTGTTTGGTTGTTCCAAGGTGTTCGAGGTGGCCATCAAGCTGCGCCAGTTCCTCTACGATTTTCGCATTTTGCGGGATTCCACCCTGGGTGTCCAGGTGATCGCCATCGGCAACCTGACCGTCGGCGGCACGGGCAAAACGCCTGTCGTGGAGAAGTTTGCGCGCGAGTTGCGCGACCAGGGCCGAAATGTGGCCATTCTTTCCCGCGGCTACCGTTCCAAGCCGCCCCCCTTCCACCAATGGCTCTTCAACAAACTCCTCCTGCGGGACGACACCACCCCTCCGCGCGTTGTCTCGGACGGCAAGTCCCTGCTCCTGGACTCGGAAATGGCAGGGGATGAGCCTTACATGCTGGCCTCCAATCTCAAGGACGTCGTGGTGCTGGTGGACAAGGACCGCGTGAAAAGCGGCCGCTATGCGATTGAGAAATACGGCTGTGACACGCTCCTGCTCGACGACGGGTTCCAGTATTGGAAGCTGCGCGGCCGCCGCCAGGACATCGTGCTCATTGACCGCCAGCAGCCCTTCGGCAACGAACGCCTCCTGCCCCGCGGCACCCTCCGCGAGCCGCCCTCCCATCTGAAACGCGCCTCGGTGATTTTCATTACCAAGAGCGACGGCAACACCGCCGATTTGCGCCGCCGCATCACCGAACTGAATCCAGACGCCGGAATTATCGAGTGCATTCACCACCCCCTTTACCTCGAAGACGTGTTTACCGGCCAGCGGCAAAGCCTCGAACTGCTCCGTGGCCGGCGGGTCGCCTCGCTGAGTGGCATCGCCCAGCCCGAAAGCTTCGAAAAAAGCCTGGTTCAGCTCGGCGCCGAACTGGTGTATTCCAAACGGTTTGCCGACCACCACCGCTTCACCCAACAAGAAGTGCTCAATGCCATCAACCGCGGCAAAAAACGCCAGGCCGAAGCCATTATCACCACCCAGAAGGACGCCGTGCGCTTTCCCAAGCTTGACCGTCGCGACCTCCCCATTTACTTCATGCGCGTCGAAATCAAGATCCTCTCCGGCGCCAACGACTTCCAGGACTGCGTGCGGAAAATCTGTTTCCGGTAAACCATGGACACCCTCCTCTACCTGATTGCCCGCGCTGTGGTCGGGCTCATCCAGGCGTTGCCTCTTCGCTGCGTCGCGCGCTTGGGCCGTATCGGGGGGATGATTGCCTACGGCCTCGACCGTCGCCACCGGCGCGTCGCGGTGGAAAACCTGGCGCGCTGTTTTGGTCGCGAACTCTCCCCCCGGCAGATTAAACACCTGGCGCGGGAAAACTTCCGGCGGATTGGCGAGAACTTCGCCTGCGCCGCCAAAACCGCCGCCATGACCTTCGAGGAACTCCGCCCCCACCTCGAGTTTAGCGATCCCTTCCGCGTCCTGGAGCATTTGCGCCAGAGCCCTCCCCGCGGGGTCGTCGGCGCCATCGGTCATTTTGGCAATTTCGAACTTTACAGCCGGCTGGCTGATTTTGCGCCCCACTTCAAGTGCGCGACGACCTACCGCGGTCTGCGCCAGCCAAGGCTCGACCGCCTCCTGAAGTCCCTGCGCGAACGGTCCAAGTGCCGCTTTTTTGAGCGGCGCTTCGAGGCGGCTGCGCTCAAGGCCTTCATGAACCAGCCGGGAGTGATGCTGGGGTTGCTGGCGGACCAGCACGCCGGCCCCCACGGCTTGCGCCTGCCTTTCCTCGGCCATGACTGCTCAACGTCGCCCGCCCCCGCCCTGTTCGCCCTCCGCTATCATTGCAGGCTGTACACCGCCATCTGTTACCGCGTAGGGCTGGCCCGCTGGCGCATCGAGGCCGGCCCGGAAATCCCCACGACCTGCGAAGACAAACCCAGGCCCCTGGCTGATATCATGCGCGACGTTAACCAGGCTTTTGAAGTGGCCGTACGCCGCGATCCCGCCAACTGGTTTTGGGTCCATAACCGCTGGAAGCTGGGAGCCGCAGCTCCGGCCAACACCCAAAACACAGAATCATCTGCAGCACCGCACGCCACTGTGTCAGCAGCGGGCCCTTGACCGTGGCCCCCACGCGCCCTTATGGCACCTCCCGATCGCTCAAACATCCCGGAACCTCGCCGCCTCCTGGTGCGCGGTGTCAACTGGTTGGGAGATGCGGTCATGACGACACCTGCGTTGCTCCGGTTGCGCGAGCGATTTCCTCAAGCCCACATCGCCCTGCTCACCCCGGCGAAGCTCGCCGACCTCTGGCACCATCACCCTGCCCTGAGCGAACTCGTCCCTTTTTACCCCGGGGAAGGGTCCTGGACAATTTCGCGTCGTCTCAAGGCCGCCAACTTCGACGTCGGCCTGATCTTCCCCAACTCGCCCCGGTCCGCCCTCGAACTGTGGCTGGCCCGAATCCCCGAGCGCATCGGTTACAGCCGGCCCTGGCGCGACTGGTTCCTCACCCGCCGTGTGGCCAACCGCCCCGGCCATCAGCGCATGCCCAAGCGGTCGGTGCGCGAAATTCGTCGCTTGGCAGCCGGCCCGAGCTCGAGTGAGACGGGCCAGCAGCAGATGAGCTTTGCCGCCCATCAAATGCAGGACTACCTGCACCTGGCCGCCACCCTGGGCGCCAATTCCGCCCCGCTGGCGCCGGCCCTGACGGTCACCCCCGGTGAAACTGCCGCGGTGGCCCAGCGCTTTGAGCTGTCGCTGGAAGTTCCCATCCTGGGCCTGAATCCCGGCGCCGAATACGGACCGGCCAAACGCTGGCCTCCCGACCGCTTTGTCGAGGCGGCGATCGCGATCCAGCGGAAAATCCACTGCCAGTGGCTGATCTTCGGCGCAGCGGGCGACACCCACCTTGCCGCCCAAGTGGCCGAGGGAATCCGCCGCGCTTTGGCTCCAGACCCCGATGAATTGCGCCCGTTCAATCTGGCCGGCCAGACTTCGCTGCGCGACTTGCTGGCATTGCTAAAGCTTTGCCGGGTGGTTCTCACCAACGACACCGGCCCCATGCACGCCGCGGCTGCGGTCGGCACTCGCGTAGTCGTTCCCTTTGGCAGCACCTCACCCGAGTTGACCGCCCCCGGCCTCCCCGGCGACTCGCGCCATCAACTCCTTCGTGCCGCCGTCGCGTGCTCCCCGTGCTTCCGCCGCACCTGCCCGATTGATTTCCGTTGCATGCGGGCCATCACGGTGGACCAGGTCATCGCCGCGGTCCTTCACGCCGCCACTCCGGTCTAGGCGGCTTGCTCCCAGGTCCCTGAACAAATCAGCGGGGAGGTGAGGGGCTGGCAGCTTGTTGAAAAAGCAGGGGGGAGATTTGAACACGACGCGTTGACGGGGGTCGGACCAGCCCGCGCGGCCAATCGCAAGCCCAGCTTGAATTCCTCACCTTCCGCTTTGGGGATGTCGCCCGCCCGCCGTGCTCTCCCCCGATATCGGACACTCCACGGAGCATTACCGTGCGCACCTGGGTCGGCCGCATGGTGACGAGCTTTCGTGCCATGACCGTATGCGTGGAGACTCCAACAATCACGCGCGGAGCACCGACTGCGGGAGCACCCCCAAAAAGCCATTGCCTGTCATTTCATTCGGTCGCAGCGGCGGCGCCAGCCAAAACCGGTCCACAGCGCAAGAGCAGGGAACCAGGCTCAACGTCCGGCTTCAGGAAAGCCTTTTCACGGCAATCGTTCAATTTCCACATTTTTCAAGTCGGCAACCCCGAGCTCGAGCAGCGCCGCGTTGGAGTAGATGTCAAAGTTGGGCTTGAGGGGAGCGGCCCCGTTGCGGCTGCGCTGCCGTTCGAGTTCCTGGAGGCAAAGGACGTCCAAGGCCACGGGATCGCGGCTCATCCAAAGCTCGTTGAGAACCGTGGTGTAATGCAGCAGACTGCGCTCACTCCCTTCATATTGGCACACCGTGGCGTCCACAATGTTAAGCACGACGTGGTCGGCCAGGGCGGGCAAGGCATAAATCTCGGGGATGGCGGTGGCGAGGCGGTCGGGGTCGGATTGGAAACGGGCAAAGTTGTCCACGCTCCCGGTGGTCAGACTGTAGAGACAACCCGAAACCCCGGCGAGGTTATGGTTCAACAACGGGACGACGTTGATGATTTTGGTCATTTGCCGAGTAACGAGCCGCGAGACGAAGGATTTGCGCCCAATCCCCTGGCCGGACTTGCCAAATTCCCAGTCGCCCCAAACCAGGTTGCCGAGAATCGCTGACTCGTAATAGGTGTCATCGTCGTAACCGGCCTGAAAAGCTCCCGCGAGGCGCACTTGATAACGTTCCGCCAGAGGCAGATAGCCGGCCAGGCGAAGGTCCGGTAATTGTTTATCCCACACGATGATGTTGGTGGGAGGCAGGCCGGCGGCGAGCAGCCCCTGAATCACCGCCTCGACGACCGCCGGATGGGTGCCGCTGGTGGGGCCGGGGGAGGAGTAAACCTTGATCCCGACGACATCCTGCGTGGAAACCAACTGGAGCCACGCGATTCGGACATCGGCCTTGCCCGTGAGATGCGTGACGGCACGGTCCACCATCCGCTGCATGACGTGGGGCTGGACCTGAAAAGTCGCCGTTGCTTCCGGGTCTTTCACGATGACAATGCGGGGGGGAGGGGCGGGTGGAGCGGCGGGGGCGGGCTCTGCGGCAGCCGCGATGGCTGCAAGCACGCCAACATACACCCAGACTGCCACTAAGATACGTTGGCTCTGGCTCAAATTGGACTGTCTGATACAACGCGACATAGACCCTTGCTGCCGCCTGTCCCGGCCGCCCGGGCCTGGGATTCCGCGGCAACCAGCGGGGCAGCGACGAATCACAACCTGAGGTTCATACCATATCCGCCGCCAGAACCCGGATGATTTCTTCGAGGGTGGTCTGGCCGGTGAGCGCCCGGTAAAGACCGTTCTGCCATAACGTCCGCATGCCCTGCTGAATGGCGATTTCCTCCAGTGCCGAGGTCGTCACCTTGCGGAGCAGGGCTTCGCGAAACGGTTCATTGACCACCAACAGCTCGCTGACCGGCAGGCGGCCCTGGTAGCCCGTCTGGTTGCATTGGTCGCAGCCGGTGCCGCGACGGAAGCGGGCGTCGGCCAGGGCGGCCTCCGGCACGACCTTGAGCTGGCTTGGCGGGGGATCGTAGGGCTGGGCACAACTGGGACAGTTGCGCCGCACCAGCCTCAGGCCCATCACGGCCAGGACGCTCGAGGCGAGCATGAACGGCTCAATCTCCATGTTGATCAGCCGTGTGAACGCGCCCGCCGCCACGCCGGAGTGAATGGTGCTGATCACCAGATGGCCGGTCAGGCCCGCCTGCACCGCGATTGCGGCGGTCTCCGGATCACGGATTTCGCCCACCATGATCACCTGCGGATCCTGCCGCATGATGCTGCGCAAGGCCTTGGCATAGGTGAAATCCTTCGCCGGGTTGATTTGCGTCTGGCTCACCATGGGCAGGTTGAACTCGACCGGGTCTTCCACCGTGCTGATGCTCACACTCACCCCATCGCGCTGCATGATGTAGCAGAGCGAGGAATACATCGTGCTGGTCTTGCCCGAGCCGGTCGGGCCCGTGAACAACAGCAGCCCGCTGCTGCGCTTGAGCGCCCGCAACAGACCTTGGAGCGTCGAGTCCTCAAACCCCAGCGTGGCCAGCTCGAACCGGCGGTCCCGTGGATCAAACAAACGCACCACAATCTTTTCCCCGCGAGTGGTTGGGAAAATCGAGATTCGCAACTGGACCCCCTCCAGTTCGGGGCCGCCAATGGCCACGCCGTCCTGGGGCATGCCGGCTTCGTAAGTGACGAGGTTGGCCAGGACCTTGAAGCGCATGGAAATCTTGTCCAGCAACTCCAGCGGCAGGTGGGCCACCTCGGTCAGCACGCCGTTAACCCGCGCGCGGACGGCAATCGAGTCCTCCCACGGCTCGATATGCAGGTCGCTGGCGCCCAGCCGGATCGCATCCTGCACCAGGCAGTTGACCAACACGCTGACCTCCAGTCCCTGCGCCGCCGCCTCGGACTGCAGATATTCAATTGTATAGCTCATGCTTTGCTCTCCGCCTCTTGCGCCAACGCCGCGCTTTCCTGCCTATGATTGCCGAGTCCCGGATTCGAGGCAAGGGTTCTGGCCGCCGGTTCCAGCCGCCGCCGGGGGCCCGGCTGTCGGAGCCCCGCTGGATCAGCCCAGAGCTGGATAATCCGTGTAGCCCTTTGGCCCCGGGGCGTAAAATGTCGAGGGGTCCGGTTCATTCAAAGGCGCCCGACGCCGAAAACGTTCCGGGAGATCGGGGTTGGCAATGAACAACACCCCGAAGGCCACGGCATCCGCCTCGCCCGCCGCCAGAACTTGCGAGGCTGTCTCGAAGGTGAATCCCTCGTTCGCCACGTAGGGTCCGCCAAAAGCGGCCTTGAGCTGCGGGCCAATCCGGTCCGGCCCGAGCGCTTCGCGGACGCAAAGGAACGCGAGTTTCCGTTTCCCCAGCTCGCGGGCGACATAGGTGAAGGTCTTCAGAGGGTCGGAATCTCCCATGTCGTGCGAGTCGCCTCGGGGGGCCAGATGCATGCCGACCCGCTCGCTCCCCCACACCGAAATGGCCGCGTCGGCCACCTCGAGCATCAACCGGGCGCGGTTCTCGAGGGAGCCGCCGTACTGGTCGGTTCGACGGTTGGTCTTGTCCTGCAAGAATTGATCCAGCAAATACCCGTTGGCCCCGTGAATCTCCACGCCGTCGAAGCCCGCTCTTTGGGCGTTTTCAGCCCCTCGCCGGTACGCCTCAATGATTCCGGGAATCTCCTCTAGCCGGAGCGCTCGCGGCGTCACATACGGTTTGACCGGCCGCACAAGGCTGACATGTCCAGCGGGGGCGATGGCGCTGGGAGCGACGGGCAACTGGCCGTTCAGAAACAGGGGATCTGAGATGCGGCCGACGTGCCAAAGCTGAAGGAGAATGCGGCCCCCCGCCTCGTGAACCGCCGCCGTGACTTGCTTCCAGCCCTCCACCTGCTCCTCTGACCAAATGCCCGGCGTGTCCGCATAGCCCACGCCCATCGGACAGACCGACGTAGCCTCGGACAAAATCAAGCCTGCCGATGCCCGCTGCCGGTAGTATTCAGCCATGAGCGCGTTGGGCACCCGGCTTGCCCCGGCTCGCGCCCGCGTCAGCGGTGCCATGAATATCCGGTTTGGCAAAGTCCAGGCCCCTATTCGTATCGGATCAAATAATGTGATCATGCTCTTGAAGTCAAAAGGGTCGCTTGCCCCGGGCAAATTTCAAGTGCCATCCGCACACCTTGAGGTGCTCCCCATTTGTCCGACCAATGGAAGCGGTTTTTAGACTAATGTTTTGACCGTGTTCTCTTCCTCCATTTTGAACCGAAAGGGGCTGGAGGCACCGTGGCCATGGCCAGTCTTCTCCCGGCTCGTTGTCGGGGTGCCGGTTAATACCTCCCAGGGCGTCCGGTAATCAAGCCCCTGATGCGGCCGCTCCCGGTTGTAAAACCGGAAGTAGCCGCCCAGACCCGCCCACTTCCGCGTCTTTCTGCGTGCTCTGCGGGCCCCCTCCCTCCAACCGCCGAGACACAAAGGGACGCAGAGCTCCGGCATTGCCCGCTAGACCGCGGATTTCGCGGATTTCGCGGATGAGGGAGACGCCGCGCAGGGCGGGCAAAGTCGTTAGGCCGGACAGCGCCATGCCTGCCGCCATTCTCTCCGGCTCTGTCTTATCGTGCCATCCACGGTCATGTCCACCCCCTCGGAGCGGCGACGTCTCGTCGCCGTGCTCCCCCCTCGCAGCCCAAAACTCCCTGGGACGAGACGTCCCAGCCCCTACCCGCACCATCAATTACTTCGGGGTTGGAGACGGCCCGTTTCCACACCTCCCACGCCCTCGAAACCAACACCCTCTGGGACGAGACGTCCCAGCCCCTACCCGCAGCATCAATTACTTCGGGGTTGGAGACGTCTCGTCTCCACACCTCCCACGAGCTCGCAACGCCCGTCATCAGTTCGGGACTTCCCCTGCCCTTCCCCAACCCGGCTTCAAAACCCTGAAAGGGTTTCAGACAGTAGCCGGGGTTAAGGCCGCCAGGCCGCCACCCCCGGTCCCCTGCCCCCAAAACATCCAGCCCCCACCGCACGCGGAGGGGGTTGGGGGTGGTGGCACCCCGGAGTTTCCGCAAGCCGTCAGTCCCAATCCATCGCGATGCTCCGCGATTCCACGGCGACGAAAGAAAGCTCACCGAGGGAGCCTCGCCGGGGGGGAGCCGAGTCTTGCCGTGTCTCGCGGCGTAGCTCTTTCAAGGGGAAGCCCGTGTCCACCCGCTTCTGCGTCCTTCTGCGTGCTCTGCGGGCCTGCGCTCCCTGCCGCGAAGCCTGAACGCTGAGGTGCGGCGCGCCGAGCCCAGGAAGCATGCCCTACGCGTGACCGAGCAAAGAAGGGACCACGGATTTCGCGGATTTCGC
>JARKQH010000301.1 GCA_029974925.1 Verrucomicrobiota bacterium | reverse complement strand
GGCGACCGAGCGGCGCCCGCGCGCAAACCTCGAGGGCCGCCGCCAGTTCCGACCAACCCTTGCGCCGCTCGCCGCCGTAGTCGGACCCAAACAACAGATTGAAACCGTCGGGAGGCAGGCCGAGCGCGGCGCGGGCCTCCTCTGGCGGCAGGTCGCGGAAAACCTCGGGCTCGATGCCGTTGGGGATGACTTCGATGCGCGCAGTGGAAAACAAGGCGCTCTGACGGGCGCAGCCGGCCATCCATCGGCTCGGGCAAACCAGCGTGAACGCGCCCGGCGGCCAAAGCGCCCGCTGGACGCCGAGATTCGCCGCGGGCAGGCCGCAGGGATCGGAGGCCAACTGCGGACAGACAGCGCAGTCGCGGCGGTAACCGTCGCATCCCGCGGAAAAATGGCAGCCGCCCGTGAACGCGCGCTGATCGTGCAGCGTCCAGACCAGCGGCTTGCCCAAGCCCTGCAACCGGGCCAGCGAGACCGGCGATTGAAAATCCGAGACCCAGTGCAGGTTGAGGATGTCCGCCTCGCGCACGAGCGGGTGCTGCGAAAGGTCCTGCCCCGGCCACCCCAGTGAGAACCAGGTGTTGGACCGCGGCGTGCGGTTCCGGTCCACGCAGCGGTTCTGCAAAATGTAGCCCCAAAGACAGGCCTCATCCTGCTTCCCGGGTGCCGCGTGGACCGTCGGCGCGCCCGAAGTCTTGCGGCGCACCAGCATGAGCGAATCCTCCCCGGCCCGCAGCAGCGCCTGGTGCAAACGCCAGGCGGCCCGCGCGGCGCCTCCCTCAACATCGGAGCTGCTCAAATGAACGATGCGCATCGCATGACGATAGTGGCGGGTTTCGACGCCGGCTTCAACCCTATCGCGGCTCGCCCGCGCCAAAGTCCGCCTCGGGCAAAACCCCGGACGTAGCGAAAAAAAGCCCCGCACGACGGGGAATCCAGGATGCCTCGAGGAAGCGGGCGGGGCCGGGCTCAGCCGCCGGCGGCGTTGAACTCGAGCCAGGCGTCGCGAAAGTGTTGGAGCGTGGTCCAGGGAGCGTCAATAGCCGTGTTGCAGCTCGCGGATAAAATAAAGCGGTGGGCGAAGGGCCGGAGGCGGTCCAGGAGGCCGCGGACGTAGGTGAACACCTGCTGGCGCGAAGCCAGCTCGCGGGTCTGAAAGGCGCTGATGCCGCCGGTGATCAGGAAGCGGTCGCCGGTCAGGCGAAACGCCTCGTCCAGTTCCACGTCGCCCAGCGGCGGAAAGGCCACGCCCTCCAGGCCGTCCACGCCGAGTGAAGCGATCAGGCGCAGGTTGGCGCGCTGCCGTCCGCACGCGTGAATCAGAAAAGCCGAGCCGTGTTCGTGGGCCAGCCGCGCCGCCTTTTCGTAAAACGAGGCCGAGAACTTCCCGACGTAAGCGGGGGGATGGAAAGCGGTGTCGAGGTTGTCCATGGCCATCATGGCGGGCACGCCCGCGGCGGCGATCTGGCGGGCCAGGTCCAGTTGCGCCGCTTCATGCGCCGCCAGCAACTCCCGCACGCGGTCCTCGTGATCCGCAATCAGATAAGTGGCCTGAACCGGGCCGGCGAGAAGATGCAGCAGCTTGAGCGGGCTGAACAACTCGCCGGCCACCACGATCCCATCCTCCCCCACGCGCGCCTGCTCCGCGGCGTAACGTTCCGCGCGGAACCGCCATTTTCTGGCCTGCACCAGCTCTTCCAACGCGCCGAGCGGGTCCGGGGCGTTTTCCAGCGCGAAGCGCTCCTGCACCAGCGTGGATTCGGCCCACACATAACGCAACCGCTCGGTCAGGGGGCCGCGACGGGTGGCATAGGTCCGCGTGAGCACGCGGTCCCGGCCCTCGGTCCGGATTTCCTCGCTGGTTTCGACGCCGTGCCAGCACTCGTCCGCCAGGCCGCCAAACCAGCAGCGCTGCTGATCGCAGTAAACGTTGCGGCTGAAAACGTCCAACCCGAGGTGGCGAATCAAATCCAGTTGCGAGCGGCAGTGCGCGATTTCGGGCGGCAGCAGGCCGTGGTTTTGCTGGTGGGCAAACCACTGCCAGTAATTGGGGGCGTACGCAATGCGGTCGGGCCGCTGCCGGCGCAACACCCGGAGCAACCGCTCGCGCGGGCTCAGGCGCAAAGGCTGGGAACCGTCGGGAGGTGGGGCGGAGTCAGACATGGCTCGGGATCATTTTGCCCGAAGCGAGAAGGTCGCGGCACGGAGCGACCCCCCCGCCGGCCGGGGTGGGCGCGGGAGCGCCGGGAGGGTCACCACTTCGCCGCGTCGCGAGTGATGTTCCATTCGTAGTCGTGACGCTTGTTGGGAACCCAGGCGGCATGGCCGTCGCAGTAAACGACGTTGCCGCCCTCGCT
>JARKQH010000285.1 GCA_029974925.1 Verrucomicrobiota bacterium | reverse complement strand
AACTTTCAACTGATTTTGCTTAAAGGGGATTTTCTCAAAAAGTACTCGCGACTACTCGCGACTACTCGCGGTCTTTCATGCGGGGAAGAGGGCACGCAATGCAAAACCTGTTGGGGGAAGATCTCCCCGAACCGACCAAGGAAGAGCAATACCGGGCCTATCTGGCCTCCCCTGCCTGGCGCAAGCGGCGGGCGGCTGCCCTTGCTCGAGCTGGGGGGATTTGTGAGAGTTGCGGCATATCGCAGTACACCCGGCGCCTTGAGGCGCACCACCTGACCTATGAACGGATCGGGGCGGAGCTGCCCGAAGATCTGACCGTGTTGTGTGGACCCTGCCACAAGCGGGCAGAGGCGGAGCGCAAAGCGGATCTTGGAATATCGGAGCGGGCAGAGCGCAATTATGCAAGGTTGCTGGGGGAAAAGTGGGGCTATTTGACCCTCAGAAAAGCGCCGGAAGAGGCGGAAATAGCCTCCGATTAGTGGGCGGAATCGGCGAAGCCTGTAACACGGGAATTGCAAAGCAAGGGCGGCATAGCATGAGTTGCAAGCGTTGCAACGATAGCAATAGGGCAATACCCGGGGCGGGCGGCCGTGATCTTGGGCAGAGGCTGCGACGAAATGAGCGAAATTGCACCGGGAAAAGCCTCAGAGAGCGGGGACACATATGACCATGAGCAAAGCGGATGCGGAGTTGACGCCCAAGCGGCGCCTGGCGCTTGAAGCCCTGGCGCTTGGGTTGTCGCCGATGGATGCGGCGAAGCGGGCCGGCGTCAATCGGTCGACCCTGTATCGTTGGCGCCGGGATCCCGCATTTGCGGCGGAGCTGCGGCGCCTTGATGCGGAGGCTATGGCCAGGCTCGGACGGGGTATCATGGCCCTCTCCTCCGCGGCGATTGTCGCCATTGCGCGCGCGCTACAAGAGGGGCAGCCTATGGCCGTAAGGCTCCGCGCGGCCCAGCTTGTCGCCGAGCGGGGGCCGGCCCTGGTAGAGCTTACTACCCTGGCGGATCGGGTTACAGAGCTCGAGCAACGGATGGAAAGGGGGGAGACATGGCCAAGCGGATGTTGAATCTTGCCGGGCGTGTACGCGCGCTTGAGGGTTCCTTGCCAATACGCAAGGCACACCCAACCACGGCCGCGGTTCTGGCAAAGCTGGGGCTGCCCCCGGAAGCCAAAGCGGCGGACCTGGCCGCGGCGACGGGGTTGACCCTGCAGGAACTGCGCCACGAGCTGGAAGCAATCGCAATGGGGGGTAACACATGAGCTTTCGGAAGCTTGAGGCGCAAGCGTACCCCCGCCGGCTATGGGGGTTGTACGGCTTTCCTGGCTCCGGCAAGTCAACGTTTGCGGCCCAGCTCCGCGCCCCCCTGCTTACGATCGACGCGGACCACCGCTTTGACGAAGTGGCCAGGCTGGCCCGTGGGGTTGTGTATCAGCTCTCGGACCGGCCGGCCGACAATGTTGACCCGGAACGCATCGCGGAGGCCTTGCGGGCCAACATGCCCGGCGCGGACGTGCAAACGATCGTCGTTGACTCTTTGACCGCGATCATGGCGCCGATCGTGACCCAAGCGATCTTGGACAATGACGCCGGCCGCAACAAAAACCGCATGGCCGGCTTCAAAGACAAGGCCCTGGCCATGCGGCTCTTGCTTGACGTTGTGACGTGCTGGGGCTGTGATGTGCTGTGGATCTGGCATTTACAGAGCGGCCGCGACGAAAAGGCGGCAGAGCAAACGACGGCGACGGTAAGCCGTACGGAGCTGGCCAGGTTGACACGGGGCCTCAATATGCAGCTCCGCATTGTCGAAGAGGGCGGCCGGCGCGGCGTGCGCGTGGATTGGGCCAGGCGGGGCCGGTCGGATGTGACCGTATGGGATGCGGCGGGGAGCTGGGCCGGGATCCCTGAAAAGCTCGAAGCGGCCGTGTATGACGGCCTCAGCGTCGACGATCAAAAGCGCATCGAAGAGGCGGCGCCGGCTTCCTTCCCCAGCGCGGCCGCGGCGATTGCATGGGGCCATGAGCAAGGCGCCTTTGAGGCGTTGCAACATGCCCGGAACGCATACGACGCGCTGAAAGCGGAGCACAAGCCCGGCTCCGCCTCCGAAATGTGGGCCTTGTGGGTTGCGGACGTGCAAGCGCGCAAGCTGGCCAAGGCTGCCAGCGCGGGGGACCAAGGCGGGGTCGACGATCCGCCGGCTTTCTGAGAGGTGACACAGTGGCGGCAATGAGTGAAGCAGAGCGGGAGCGGGAGCTGCGCCGGCGTTTCAAGCTGGACCCCGCCCCCTCGAAGGACGTGGAAGAGGACGCGCAAAAGCGCGAGCTCCGCCGGCGTTTCAAGCTGGACGCGCCAACAGACTTTGAGCGGGCCGCGGCGGAAGATCCGCGCATTGCGGCGGCGGTCGACCGGCTCACAGAACTAAGCCGGCGCTTTTCCCTTGGCTGGGGCCCGGACGTGATCCTTGCCAAAGCAAGAGAGGTGATCCATGAGTCTACTGAGTAACCTACGGGAGGAGCTGGCGAGCATTGACGAGATGCTGGCAACCCTCCGCGAAAAAGCGAAAGATGGCGCGGACCTGGCGGAGCTGGCTGGGGGCCTTTTGCTGGCGCGGACTAAGCGGGAGCTTTTGGCGGAGCGTATCGCGAGCGTCGAAGCGGCAGAGCGGGAGCGCGCGGCGGCCTCCGCGGACAAGGCGGCGGAGCGCGAACGCGCCAACGCTGAGAAGGATTTGCAGCGCCGGCGGGCGGAGCTTTCGGCGCGCTGGGCTGCGTGGGGGAAGGAAATGACCGCGCTTGACGCGGCCTTGCCCGGCCTATGGGCGGATTATCGCAGCATGGCGGCGGCGGCCCTCGAGCTCGCGAAGGATGCGGCCGCGCTGGGCGTACAGTTGCCAGGCCCGGACACTGGCCCAGCGGTCGACGTGCTGGCCAGGATTGTAAGCGGCCTAAGCGGAATCCGGGACCGGCGGCAATGAACGGGGGGACGATCGGGCGCCAGGTCGAAACGTTGGATCCCGAACGTAACCTACTGGCCGCGGCGTGTATGTGTGCGTGGGAAGATGCCCGGGGCGGTGATCTATGGGCGCTTTTGTGGCTGGCTTTTGAGGGCGCCCCCCTCGCCGATGAACACTTGGGTATTGACCCCGACGCATGGGCGCGCGCGGCCAGCGTTGACCGGGAATACAAACTCCCCGCGCGCACCGAACGCATGAGAGAGGCGGAACGCATACGGTGCGCGCGGTATCGCGAACGCAAACGGGCGGCACGTCTGGCCGTGGCGCCATAGCTTGCGTCTAGCTTCTCTTCTTCCAGGGCGGGGGCGTCTTGCGGAGTGATCCGCCGGGCGCCCCCGTTCTTTTCCCCGCTCATGTATGGGGGATCTTCCGACCCGCTCACCTGCAACCGTCAAAATATTGCGCTCGCAATCAAAACACTTCCTATTTGGCCCGATAATCCGTAGCTATTTTCGAATCTTGGACCCCTAAAAAGGGGATACTCTCGCGCGCGTGCGCGAGAGGCGGCTCGGAACCATCTTGCACAAATTGTGCAAGATACAGCAGGGATACTCTCGCGCGCGTGCGCGAGAGGCGGCATCTGCGGAACTTCCGTAGATACGTCTCGATAAGGATACTCTCGCGCGCGTGCGCGAGAGGCGAGAGGATTGCACATAATTGAGACCCAAATCTGCAAGCGTACAAACATCGGAGAAACCCCTTTCATCATGATAGGAGTTTCTAGGTTTAGTGATAGGACGCCCGCCGTCATGCAAGTCCATACTCTCGCGCGCGTGCGCGAGAGGCGGCCCAGCTTTTCAATTCTTTGAAAAGCTGCTCTGCGGATACTCTCGCGCGCGTGCGCGAGAGGCGGCGTACCTATCATCGACAATGTCGAAGATACCCCTCGTGGATACTCTCGCGCGCGTGCGCGAGAGGCGGCATCAACCGCTTCCCCAATTTTTTGGGGAAGGGGTGGATACTCTCGCGCGCGTGCGCGAGAGGCGGCACCTTCCGATAAGTCCACTACTCGGAAGGTGCGCGGGGCGATCCTTGGATTGCATTGCAACGGTTGCAACGGTTGCAATGGGCCGGCAACCATCAACTTTGCACCTCTTGCAAGGGTTGCAACTCTCCCCTTGCATTGCAACCCCCCGCGCTTTATCATGTGACACATGCAAACCGTGGCCATAGCAAACCACAAAGGCGGCGTGGGCAAGACGGCGACGGCGCGGGAGCTGGGCGCGATCCTGGCCAGCTCCCGCCGGCGTGTGTTGCTTGTCGACGTTGACCCGCAAAGCAGCTTGACGGCCGCATGTGGCCAGGACGGGGACGCCGGCGGCAACCTGGCCGACGTGATCCGGGGCGCCGTGGCCATGTCGGCGATCTTGCGGGAAGTGGGCCCGGGCCTCTTCCTGGCGCCGGCCTCCCTGGCCTTGGCCAGCGCGGAGCTGGGGCTTGCAACTCACAAGGGGCGGGAGGCGGTCTTGCGGCGCGCGCTGGCCAGCGTGGGGGATCGTTTCGACCTGGCCCTACTTGACACCCACCCCGGCTTGGGCCTCTTGACCGTGGGGGCCCTGGCGGCGGCCGACGGCGTTTTGATCCCTACGCAGCCCCAAGGCGCGGACCTCCGCGCGCTGGCCCTCTTCCTGCAGACCGTTGACAACGTGCGGGCGGAGTTGAACCCCGGTCTTGCGGTCCTTGGGATCCTCCCCACGTTTTACGATCGGCGATTGACACATCACGGGGCGGCGCTTGAGGCCATGCGCGCGGCGGGGCTCCCGGTCTTGTCTGTTGCGATCGGGCGGACGGTCCGCATGGCGGAGGCAATGGCGGCCGGCCTCCCCCTGGCGGAGTATGACCCGCATAACCCGCAAACAGCAGCCTATAATGACCTGGCGGAAGTGGTGACAACGTGGCTAAACGACAACCGGATCTAAGCGGCCTCTTCAGGTCGACCGAAACGCAGCCCCCAGCGGAGGCCCCGGGACCTGGCCAGGCGGAGCGATCGGCGCCGCGCGATCCTGATAGGACCTTGCCCGTTGGGGTTGGCCTCAAAGAATCGGAGCTAGCCCAGCTCGACGACATAGCGGCGGAGCTGGGGATTGCGCGCAATGCCCTCATGCGCTGGGCCCTGCGTGACTTCCTGGCCCGGTATCGCGCGGGGGCGGCCGTGGTCGAAGTGGAGACGCGCGAGACGCGGCGGGTGAAGATGCCCTGATTGTGTTCGCAATCAAGGAGGCCGTTGTCTCCCTCGCCCGCGCGCGTGGGGACCCCCTTTGTAACCAATTGGTTACATTTTCGGCAACCTCGTGTCTCCCTCGCCCGCGCGCGTGGGGACCCCCCTTGCACAAATTGTGCAAGATACAGCAGAGCGCACTGTCTCCCTCGCCCGCGCGCGTGGGGACCCCCTTTGACTTTCCGAGTATGGGTATTATCGGAAAGCGGAAACTAACCCGGCGCATGGGGCGCCGCCAGGTCCTAAAATCCCCACGGTCAAGCCACCGCGCGCGGGGTGCAACGCTACACGGCTAACCTATATCCCAATACCTGAAAAACGACAGGGGCGAAAGCACGAAATAAATCTTTTTTTCACAAGCAACGGGGCAAAAGCAAGCCCCCGGCCGGCTGGCCAGGGGCAGGGGAAGAGGGCCAGGCCCGGGGCCTATTCGAGTATAACGCCCTCGTTTGCGATCTTGGCGGCCTCAACATAGCGGAGCGGCATTGCTGGGGAAGCCCAGCCCCCAGCGTCCTGCAGGCGGTCGATCGGGGTCCCCTTGCGCGCGGCGGTCGTGGCCCAGTAATGCCGGCAATCATGGGCGGACAGGCCGACGATCCCGACCCGGCGCCCCAGCTCGCAGACCCGCGCGGTCATGGCCCGTTCTGACATGCGGGCGCCCTCGAGCTGGCCCCCTTTGCGGGATCCTCTGAGCAAGGGACCGATGGCCGGCGCGTCCCCGGCCTCAAAGTAGGTGCGAGCTGCGCGGAGGGTATCGGCGGTCATGCGGTGCGTTTGAACCTTGTCGACCTTGGGGCGGTAGAAAACGAACTCCCCGGCCGCCAGGTTGAAATGAGCAACCTCAAGCAAGGCGACCTCCCCGACCCGTAACCCGTGATCCAACATGAGGCACATCATAAGCCCGTCGCGTCGTCCTTGCGGCGTATCGGCCGGCTGGGCCTTGAGCTGCGCGGCCTGGCGTTTGGTGATCCCCACGGCCTCCGCTTTCTTCGCCCCCACGCGGGAAACCTCCCGCTCTTCGTCGACATGGCGGCCCTCTTTGCGGGAGTACCCCTTGCACGTTGAAATCATGCGGTCTTGATCGGGCGGGATCACGCCGGCCTTGGCGGCCAGCCTGGCGAACGTCTTGACCGTGGCCAAGCGAACGTTGACGGATCCCACGGCGTACCCCTGCGCGAGTTGCCAGCGGGTGAACGCGTCGACGATCCCCCAGCTTACACCGCGCCAGGCCGTTACATCGTTGGCCAGGTCCCCGACCGGGACCCCAGCCGTTTCGAGAAACTTGGCGAAAAGGGCCAGGTCGACGGCGTAACGCTTGCGCGTGTTTGCGGCCTTGCGGTCCTGGTGATCTTCAAAAGCGCGGGCGCCGGCGTGGCGATCGGCGACCTGGCCGGCCAGGGCCAAAACGTTCTGAGGCCCGGAGTACACGGTAACGGCGGTTTGCGTAGTCATTTTGCAGCCCTCCCCTTTGTTTCTCCGATTCTTTTTACTAATCGGAAGCTGTTTTCTATAATGTAACACGAAATAAGACGTTTGTCAATACCCAAGTGACTTCAATTGAGCATACATGATAGAATTGACATCCTATTGACAAGCCGTGTTACAATATAGCCAGCGAAAAGCGGAGCGAAATAAGAGGCGCCATGAGTGACACCCATTACCCCGACGTGATGACAATCGACGAAGCAGCGGCTTATCTGCGCGTCCACCCGCAAACGATACGCCGGCGGGTGAAGGATGGGACCCTGCCCGGCGCGCGGATCGGGCGGACTTGGCGCGTGCGACGGATCGACCTTGACCGTTTCCTATCGGGGGAGTTGCGGGAGGAACGGAAGTAGACTGAAAAGCGATCGGGCCGGAAGAGAGTAGCTACCTCTCCGCCGGCCCTAGGCCAAACGTGGGGAACACGGCCGGCCTTGTGAGGGATTTTACCACAAGCGCACCTAGGGGCCTCACGGTTTGGCATTTGTCAACGTGAGGCTTTTCTATGTCTGACATGATGACCGGAACCCCGTCAACCACTCCGCCAGGCGGAGCGGAGGGGCAAGCGCATTTCACCGCGGCCCTACTGCAAGCCAGCCTCAACGCGCGCAAGGTTGCGGCAATGGTAAGCCTGGCATGGGACGGTCCCCAAGTATGGGCCTTCGCGTGTTCTCTCGGGCTGGGGGAAGATCCCAAGCGCGTCGAAGCCTTGGGCGGCGCCTTGGCTTTGGCGGCCGGCGCGGAGGCGTGTAGGATTGCCAGGGATGCGGGCCGGCTGATTATCGAGATCCCGAAACCCCCAGCGGACCGCAAGCCCCTCCGCGCCAAGCGGCTCGAAGAGCTGCCCCCGCCAAGTGCGACGGCCGTAGCGATCGGGCTGGCCACCGGGGGCCGTGTGCAATGGCTTGACCTGGCCGACCCCAACACCCCGCACTTGCTGATTGCGGGAACCACGGGCAGCGGGAAGAGCGTTGCATTGCATTGGTTGCTATACAGGCTTTGCAGACAGAACGACCCGGCGGCCCTGCGTTTCGTCATGCTTGACCCCAAGCGCGGGGAGCTGGCCCCGTTTGCCCACGTCCCGCACCTTCTGCACCCCGTAGCCTCCGCCCCCCTCGAAATGGCCAGCCTCTTGAGCTGGGCAACCTCGGAGCTTGACCGCCGGCTTGACACGGGCCGGCGTGGGCCGCGGCTTGTGATCGTCGCCGAAGAGTTGGCCGACCTGGCCAAGACCTCCCCGGAGGCAATGGCGGCCGTGGCCAGGATTGCCCAAGTGGGGCGGGGCCTCAACGTGCATATCATCGGCGTAACCCAGCAACCCGGGGCGCGATCCTTGGGGGACGCCCTGGCGAACTTCCCCGCGCGCTTGCTGGGGCGCGTGGCCTCCGCAACGTTGACATACGGGGCGGCCGGCAAGGGCAAAACGGAGGCGCATAACTTGCTTGGCAAGGGGGATATGCTCTTGATCCGCAATGACGGCGTGACCCGGCTTCAGGTCCCCTTGATCGACGGCCGGCAGTATGGCCAGCTCCCCCGCGCGGTGCAAGTGGCCAGCCTGGCGGAAGAGCTCCCGGCCGTGGCCTACGTTGCGGACCTGCGACGGGATCCCCGCGGGGGCCAGGGGCGGCGGGAGCTGGGGGCGGAAGATTACGCGGCGATAACCCGCGATCTTGAGGCGGGCGCGAGCCCGGACAACCTCAAAGCGGCCTATTCGATCGGCTACGAACGGGCGCGGCGTTTGTGGGAGAACTATCACGGGGAGAATGAGGCATGAGCGATGTAACCCGGCTGGCCTTGCTGATTATCGGCGGAGCGTTCTTGCTGGCCTTGGCCCTGGCCATATGGTTGATCGGGGCGGATCGGCTCTTTATCCTGGCCCTGATTCTTGTGGGATCCGTGGGCATGGCGGCCGTGATTGCGGCCTCCGCTCTTCCCATACGGGCGGCGCGCAAGCGGGACATGACCGGAGAAACGCGCGTCCTTGACGGGACCCGTACCGTGATTCGGGAAACGAAAGTACTGGACGGCCGGGCCGTGACAAGCCCGGAAGTGAAGTTGCTTCAGCTCCCCCAGCAACCCGCCGGCGGAGCGTGGCCGGAGTTGCTACGGGCCAGCTATCAGGCGGGCTTGCTGGGCAATGGCCAGCGATCGGCGGCGGTCCCCAGCTCGGAGCTTGCGGAGTATGACTTGACCGGCGGGAACAATGGCGCCGGCGAAGAGTGGATCGACCATACCGGGGAGTGGGGCGGCTCGATTGCCCCATAACCCCGCAAACAGGGCGCGCAAGAGGCGCCGGCGTGGTATCGTTACTTTGTGGGGGAGGGTAGCAAATGGGCTTAGATGACTTCTTGGACAAGTTCAACCTGTTAAGCCGCGTACAGGGCGCCTTGTGGAGCGTGGGGAGCTATCTGCCCCATAGGGCCAGCCACAAGGGGCGCAAAGTGGGACCCTGGCGGGTCGACGGCGGGACCCGTGAAATCCACGTTGACCGTTACCATACCACGGGCGGCCAGGCGGAGCGGATCCTCAAGCGCGTGGCAATCCCGATTGCTGGCCGGCGCATCACAAGCGGGGAGGCAATCTTCCTTGTGCGCGAGCGCCAGGCCGCATGGGCGGAGTACAATCTACTCCGGGCGGGCGTGGCCCTCGGGCCGGGCCATGTGATGATTGACCCGGACAACGTAAGACGGGCCGGGCAGTACAATGAGGCCGTCCCGGCGTGGGCGCGGCGGGACATAGAAGCGGATCGGGAGGAAGAGGACCCGGAGGCCCGGCCCCCGGAGCGATCGGCGCCGGCGGAGAAACGCGGCAAGCAGATCCTGCGCGAGCTGTGGTAGGGGAGAGCATGTTACAAGTGCTGGCCAGCCTAGACGTAGTGGGGAAAGTTGACGCCCTGGCGCGCGGCCTATGGTTTGCTGCGATCGGCCGCGGGGCGGCGCGTGTGACGTTTGCTCCGCCCCCCAACATGGCGCCGGCGACTTGCGAAGGTATGCTAGGGCGGCGGGGTATAGCCGTATTCGGGCGCGGCATATGTCCCGAATTGTATGACTGGGGTTGCGGAAAGGGGACCATAGCCTACGTGCATTGCTCCGCCAAACAAAAACGCTGGGCAGAGTATATTTTGACCTCCGCCGGCGCCGTAGTTCTTGACCCCGCGGACCTGGCCAACGTGCAAGCCGCGGCCCAACGTGACGGCCTCCCCCCAACTTGGGCGGACCGGGGGCAGCCCTCGAGCTCGGAGCGATCGGGACCGGCGGAGGCCGACAAAGGCAACTTACAGGGGGAGAAACGCAAGCGCGGCGGCTTGCTGCGCGAGCTTTGGTAGGTACCCATTATTGGGATAAATCGGCGAAGAAAGGCGGGAAACATGGCGTCTTGGATATTGTTCGATTGCGGTTGTGGCAAGCGCCACATGGCGTATTTGAGCAAGGCCAGGCAGGCTAAGGCTCACGGCCTCCCGAAGCTGGCGATTGCGGAAGCGGAGCAAGCGGACCGGGAAGAGCGGGCGGCCGGCGAAATTGCGGCCGGGCGGGAGACGGCCCGCTTGGCCAGCTCTATGTTTTGGGATACAGACGAAACGCCCGTGATCGTATGCAGTTGTGGAAATACGATCGACGCCGGATCTTTGGTTCAGTTGTGGGAGAGGCAAAACCATGACCCAAGACTTTGACGACCTATGGAACCGTTACATGGGGCGGGACGTGACCCCGGAGGCGTACGCGGCGGAGGGCTGGGACATGGCCCGCATCCTGCGCGACTTGCGCGAGTTGTGGGGCGAGCACGCCACGGACCGCATGACCCCGGCAGAAATAGCGGACGTGGCGAACGACATAGCGGCCGGCCTAGAAGAGCGGGGACTTGGGCCAACGGCGCCGGCGGAGGACCTTGAGAGCATAACCTTGACCGTGGCCCATGCGGCCTCTTCCTACGGGCGCCCCGTTCTTGTGATCGACGGGGAGGCATACGGGCCGGCCGACATGACGCCGGCGGGCCAGCCCGCGGCGCATATCGTTACAGAGTGGGCCGCGCGCTTTATCGCAACCCTCCCGGCGGAAGTGCGGGAATTGCTTTTGCGGGGCGATTATGAAGAGGCGGCCATAAACAGCAGGGGCGGCGCGGACCTTGGCGCCCTGGCCCCCGCAATGCTGGCCCAGCTCCGCCGGCTCCTGGCAGCCTATGAGGGGCATTACTTAGTTCCCCCCGATGAAATGCTTGGCATATGGGCGGACGCAAAGCGGCTTATCCGCCAGGCGGAGGGGCAGCCATGACGCAGTATGCAGAAAGCTGGCAGTTTACGGCCGCGGCGGAGGATGCCATAGAGAACGCGGTTGAGCTGGGCTATGAGTGCGTAGATTGCCCGTCATGTGACCGTGGCGGACCGTGGCTACACAAGGACGAATCAAGTGTTGAGTGTCCTTTGTGCGGCGCAATCATTACGAGAGCGGAGGCCCAGCCATGACCGACAAGCAAGCTCTTGACATGACGGCGGAAGAGTTGGCAGCCGAAATAGACCGGCTCGGCGCGCAAGTGGCCAGGGCTGGGGCGGAACTGCAGAACCTGGCCGGGAAGATCAAACGGCGCAAGCAAACCGCGGCGAACCTCAAGAGCTGGGGGACCGTTACCCTGGCGCTGGGGCTCGAGCTGCGGCGCCAGGCGGAGCGGTAAACACGGAACAAAACACGACGCCGGCCCAGTTCGACATGACCGTAAACACCGGAGAAAAACGGGGAAGCGCCGGCGATCGGCGGCACATGACACAAGAAAGGACCCCATACGATGCCAGAGAATGAACCGGAAGAGAGCTTTGTAACCGTGGTTAAAATGCGGTTCTTGACCCCTGAAAAGCATTGGGCTGACGAAGCTGCCGCGTTGACAAAGGAGGCATGGGATAAATTCAGCCGGGCAATTGACGCGGCGGAGTTGGCTTTGGAAACTGAGTTGGCCCCGCTGGGCATAAAAACCGACGGCTGCTATTACAGTTATGAGACAACGTGAGCGGTCGACGATCGGCGGTGTTTATGGTGCGAAACAGCTTGTTGACAGGGGCGCGCATCTGTGCTATACCCTCTTCAACCGATCCGCTCCCGTAACGCCGTTCTTGTGGCGCCCCAGCCCGCTCCTGGCGCGCCAAATAGCCCGGGCAGCAATGCCCCAGCTCCCCGCATCTTGCGGGCGGCTTTGTGACCGTATCAAACGGGCGCGATCGGTGAGACTAGAGACAAACGCCGGCCGTGCCCCAGCTCGGGGAAGGCTGGCGTTTTTGCATTTCGCGACCCGCCCCGGCGTTGTGGTAGAATGTTTCACAACTTGAGATTAACGCGAAGGGCGCCCCGTGGCCTAGGAAACCTTGGGCGCCCCTCCCGAACACATGGCCTTGCGGCCCTTTTGCGCGTTGCGCGTTTGAACAGTATGACGGGCTTTTCAAAGCTTGTCAAGACGTGCAACAACATAGGGACCGGGGCCAGGCTGCGACCTGGCCCTTTTCGTTGCGTCGAAGGAGTAAGCGGATATGGCACGCGGCAAGGTTCTCCCGGCGGAGAAAGTCAAGGATTCGTGGTTGAACATCCGGTTGACCCAGCAAGAGCGGGCGGCTGTGGATGCACGCGCGGAGGCGGAGGGCGTTACCCCTACTGAATTGGGGCGGCGCGGCCTGGCCGTGATCCTGGCCCAGCAAACGGGAGTGACGCCGGCGATCCCGGCGACGAAATAGGGCGGTGAATCGGGGCGATTCGGCCCCTTAAAAAGCCAACCCCGGCGGCAACCGGGGCGGCGGGCGGGAAACCGACCGTCATAGGAGCGTCTATGTACGATCAAAACCAATGTAGCACGACTGACGTATTACGTCAAGGCATGACGCCGGCGGAGCTTTGGCGCCAGGCAGAAAAGGCCCGCTTTGCGGCCGATTTGGCCCAGCTCCGGGGCAATCGCTTAGACTTCCTCGAAGCCCGGAAAGCTTTTCTCCTCGCGCAAGCGGCCGCATACCAGGCAACGCATAGAAAAGGCGGGCGGCGATGATCGAAAGCACTTGGCCGGCGATCCTGGCCCATTTGCACCGTGGGGGAGCTGCAGCGTATTACTGGCGCTTGCCCTCAAAGCTTTCGACATGGTTTGACGCCGGCACCCCGCCGGCGGTCCCCAGCTCGGAAGATGTATATTTCGGGATCCACCCCGCGACCTCCCGCAGGGGCACCGCCGAACGCGCGACGATCGGCGACATTGCGGCCGTCAATTGCCTCTTTGCAGAGTTTGACGCCAAGGACTTCGCCGGCGACAAAGCGCGCGTCCTGGCCCATATTGACGGCCTGGCGGTGATCCCCTCCGTGATCGTCGACAGCGGCGGAGGGTATCATTGCTACTGGCTCTTCCGCGATCCCTGGCCTATGCTGGGCCAGGCGGATCGGGAGGGCGCCAGGCGCTTACAAGCGGCGTGGGTCCGTTACGTGGGCGGGGATCCGGGAGCGAAGGACCTGGCGCGCGTGCTGCGCGTCCCTGGCACCCTCAACGCGAAGTATGACCCGCCCCGGCCGGTTGCGATCTTGCGGGCCGACCTGGCCAGGCTCTACCATGTCCCCGACCTCGAAACGGCGTGCAAACCTCCCGAACAACTACCGACTTCCCCCAGTAATCGGAACGGAAACGGGCGCGGTCCCTCAGAGGATGCGGGCCAATTTTGGCTTGACAAGGCGCTTGACCTGGCCCACGTAGGCAACCGCAACACAACGGGCTTTTGGCTGGCTTGCCAGCTTCGCGACGCCGGCATAGCGGAGGCGGAGGCGGAGGGCTGGCTCCTGGCCTATGCGCGATCGGTCCCCCAAACGGCCGGCGACTTTTACAGCGACGCGGCGGCCATGGCCAGCCTAAAGAGTGCATACCGCGCCCCCCAGCGGGAGGAAGCAAAGAGCATGACAACGCGAACACAAGCCCAGCGATCGGCGCCAGGGGCAGCCCCCACGGCGGAACCTCCCGCATGGCTCGAGGGCGAAGAGGCAGCCCCGCCGGCCGTCCCCAGCTCCGCCGGCGTTGGCCAGCGGGACCCCGAACATTTCACGGACCTTGGGAACGCGCGGCGTCTTGTACGGTTGCATGGGCGGGACCTGCGTTATTGCTACCCGTGGACAAAGTGGCTCGTTTGGGACGGCCTCCGTTGGGCCATAGATGACAGCGGGGAGGCTGCGCGCCGGGCAAAGCAGACGGTCAAGAGCATGTATGCGGAGGCGGCCGGCCTCCCCGATGATGACGGTAAGAACCTGGCGAAACATGCAATCAAATGCGAAAGCGCACAACGTATCACGGCCATGCTAACCATGGCGCAAAGTGAAGAGGGGATCCCCGTAAGGCCGCGCGAAATGGACGGCGACCCGTGGCTATTGAACGTCCTAAACGGCACCCTTGATTTACGATCCGGGGAGCTGCGGGACCATGACCGCCGGCATTTGCTAACCAAAGTTGCCCCCGTGATCTATGATCCCTCCGCAACTTGCCCCGCGTGGGACGCATTTCTTGAGCGGGTCATGGGCGGCAATGCGGAGCTGATCGGCTTTTTACGGCGTGCCGTGGGCTATACGTTGACCGGGAACGTTTCAGAGCAAGTCATGTTTCTACTCTACGGGACCGGGGCCAACGGGAAAAGCACGTTTTTGGAGACGCTCCGCACCATGCTGGGGGAGGACTACGCGCGCCAGATCCGCCCCGAAAGCTTGACCGATGTCAACCGCGGGACCGGGCCAACGGAAGACCTGGCCAGGCTCAAGGGCGCCCGTATGGTATCGGCGCGCGAAACGGAAGAGGGTAAGCGGCTGGCGGAGGCCCTGATAAAAGAGCTCTCGGGCGGGGATACGGTCACGGTCCGTTATCTGTACTCAGAAAGCTTTGAGTACAAACCGGAGTTTAAGCTCTTCCTCGGGGCGAACCACAAACCCGTGATCCGGGGGACGGATTACGCCATTTGGCGGCGTATCAAGCTGATCCCCTTCGCGGTAACGATCCCCCCCGAAGAGCGCGACAAGCAACTCTACCGAAAGCTTGAGGCGGAATTGTCGGGGATCCTCAATTGGGCCTTGCGGGGCTGCGCGGAGTGGCAACGGGCCGGCCTGGGGACCGCGGCCGCGGTCGACGCGGCAACGGAGGCATACCGGGCCGAAAGTGACGCGCTAGCCAGCTTCTTGACCGATTGCACGTTACAAGGTCCTCAGCTCCAAGTGCAAGCCAGGCCGCTCTATGAGGCTTATACGACCTGGTGTAAGGACAGCGGAGAAAAGCCGCTTAACATGACCCAATTTGGGCGCCGGCTGGGGGAGCTGGGCTTTGACAAGTACACAGACCGGGCCAGGCACACCTTTTACGTTGGTTTGGGCCTCTTGGCGGAGGACAAAGAAGAGGCACCGCGCGAGTAGTCGCGAGTAGTCGCGAGTACTTATTGATAACTTTCAACTGATTTTGCTTAAAGGGGATTTTCTCAAAAAGTACTCGCGACTACTCGCGACTACTCGCG
>JARKQH010000278.1 GCA_029974925.1 Verrucomicrobiota bacterium | reverse complement strand
CGTCGGTGGCCCGGTTGGTGATGATCAACTCGGTCAGCGGCGCAATGGTGCGGTCGGGCTGGACCGGCAGCACCGGCGCCTGGTTGTCATCCACCACCACCACCGTGAACTGGTTGGTCGCCTGATACGGCGGCACCCCGTTGTCGTTGACCACCATCGTGAACAGGTTGGTCGTGCCACCGTCGGTCTCGGCCGGCTGCCACACGATGATCCCGTTGGTCACCGTGGCCCCGGCGGGGGCCGTCAGCAAGGTGTAGCTCAGCGGGTTGGGCGGCAGGTCCGGATCGAAGGCCGCATTGGTGACCACCAAGGTCGCCGACTCGACAAGCTCCACGTCGGGCTGCACCGGCAGGGTCGGCGGCGTGTTGACCTCGTTGACCGTCACCACAAATGAATTGGTGGCGCTCCGCGGGGGAGTGCCGTCATCGGTTACCCAAGTCACCAACAGGTTAGTGCTTGGTCCCTGCGCCTCGCTCGGGGTCCAGGTAATCACCCCATTGGAGTCAATTTGAGCCCCGGCGGGGGGCGAAATCAGGGCATAGGTCAGGGTCTGCGCCGGCACATCCAGGTCGGTGGCCGTGTTGGTCACCACCAACGGCGTCAACTCATCAATCGTCAGATTGGGAAGGGTGGGCAGGACGGGCGGATCGTTGACCTCGTTCACTTGGATGCTGACCAGTGCCGTGCCCAGGTTGGTCTGGCCATCACTGGCCTGATAGACAAAGCTGTCCGGCCCGTAATAGTTGGTCGCCGGGGTGTAGGTAAATCCGCCATTGGTGTTCAGGATCAAGGTTCCATTGGTCGGCCCCGTCACGAGCGCCACCGAATAGTTGGTGCCGAAAACCCCCGAATCGTTGGCCAAAACTCCCGGAGCCGGCAGCGTCAGGACGGTGTCCTCGTCAACGGAGTACTCATCGCGGGTCACCAGCGGATCAACCATCACGTCATCCACCGCCATGCGGTATCCCGGCGTCGCCGTCCACATGTCCAAACTGATGCCGCCGCTGGTGTAGGGCTGCGCCTCGGCGTCCGAAACACTCAACGCCAGCCGCCCGTCGTAGTAAACCGCGATACGGCCGCCCATGACCGCCATCTTGATGGTATGCCAATTAGTGCCGACCGGCGGCACGCTTACCTGTTGCATGATGCTCGAGGGCACCCCATCGTACCCGAAAGTTGTCCAGTCTTGAAACTTCACCAACTTCAACACATTCGACCCCCCGAACGAACCTTCCGGGTAAATCCACGCTGAGTAACGCGCGCCGGTCGCAGGATTCAGGCAGGCGCCCAAACCCCCGCCATAGGCGCCGGCAGGAAACTGGAAGCGGGCCTGCGCGGCGAAGTTGGTCCACAGGTTGGTCACGCAGGCCAGGCCGTAACTTTGATTGATGTTCATTCCGGCGTAGAGAACCCCGCTGTTGATCGTCCAGGTTCCTGCCTGGGCAATCCACGGATCCAGCGTTCCCGGTTCATTCGTGCGCGCAAAGTTCTCCAACCACCAGGTGCCCCCAAACACCACGCTGATGCTGACGGTCGCCACGGCCGAGTTGCTGATCCCGTCGTTGGCGCGGTAAGTGAAGCTGTCCGTCCCGGTGTAGTTGGCGTTTGGCGTATAAGTGAAGCCTCCGTTCGTGCTCAGGGTGAGCGTGCCGGAGGCGGGGCCGGCCACCAAAACCGCCCGGAGGGGTCTGCCCTCCGGATCGGTATCGTTGCCCAACACCCCTGGAGCCGCGACAATCAACGGCGTATTGGCCAGAACCGTGTAGCTGTCCGGATTAGCCACCGGCGCCTGGTTCGGTGTGACGGCGATCGAAACCGTGGCGGTGGGGGAATTCGTCTGCCCGTCGTTGGCGCGGTAGGTAAAGCTGTCGTTGCCGACATAGCCCGTGTTGGGGGTGTAGGTAAACCCGCCGTTGGTGCTGAGGTTGAGTGTCCCACGGGTGGGACCGCTGACCAACACCGCCCGCAGTGGCCCGGTGCCGCCCGTGTCATTGCCCAATACGCCAGGGTCTGGCACCACCAACGTTCCCGTGGTGCTGACGGTGTAACTGTCGTTGTTGGCCACGGGCGGACCGCCGCTGGTCACAATGACATCGTCGAAAAACAGGTTGTACCCGGTCGCATCGGTCCACAAATCCAATCCCACAGCGCCGAAGGAATAAGTCGTTGCTTCAATGTCGTTGGTGCTGATGACCTGCGCGCCGTCGTAGAAGACCTGAATCAGATTTCCCTGAAACGTCAGCTTGAGGGTGTGCCAGTTGGTGCCCACCGCTCCCACTTGCACCTGCCGCATCGGAACCGAGCCCATGCCGTCGTAGCCAAAGCTGGTCCAGGTCTGGAATTTGACCAGTTTGACAACATTGGACCCCCCGCCCGAGTTCTCGGGATAAAGCCAGGCGGCATACCGCGCCCCGGTGGCCGGATTCAACCGCCCGGCGATGCCGCCGCCGTAGGCACCGACCGGCATCCGAAGCCGCGCTTCGACGGAATAATTGTAGTATGAATTCGTGATATAGGCGCTCCCATAGCTCATCAGGGAGTTGGTCCCCGCCCGCATCGCGCCGCCGGTGACCGTCCAGGTTCCGGATTGTGCAATCCAGGGACTCAACGGACCGGGGTCCGTCCCGCGGGTGAAGTTGTCCGAGAACAACTGGCTGTAAAGGGGAGAGGTGAAGCACACGAACGCCAGGCCTATGGCCCGCCCGGCATGCAGCCGCCCAAGATTCGCTTTCATCTTTGCATCAATAATGGCTCGCTACAATTCAACACCGAATACCTTACTCTCCGGGGGGAAATCCCTCTATTCCACTCTTTACGGAAATTGTTTTCCGTAGCTCTACGGAAGTCCCCCCGCCCTCCTTTCCTGGCCAGTCTTTACGGGCCCAACCAAGGTCTCCCGCCTGAACACGATCACCGCGTTTTCACCCCTCGCTCGGAAGCTCGACACCGGCGTGACGGCAACAGTCCCGCGCTGGCTGACCGTGTCCCAACCCGCGCCCCCGACACTCGGAAACTCCACTGACCTGCAACGCGCGCCGAGGGCCACTCGGGCCAGAGATTCAAGCCCGGGACCCTCCCCCCCAACGCGAGCGCCTCAAGGCTTGTGCTGGTGGGCGTAGGCGCAAAGCGCGCGCAGATTCTCCGGCGGGGTGTCGCGGGGGACTTCACACCCGGCCCCCACGATAAAGCGCGAGCCCGCGTCCTGGTGACACTGCGCGACCGCCCCGGTGACCTGCTCCGGCGTGCCGTTCCGAAGGACGGTGACGGGGTTGAGGTTGCCCAGCAGCACCTGGTTCGGACCCATCTCGCGCCGCGCCTCAGCCAGCGGCGCCAGCGAGTCGAGGTCCACAATCTCGCAGCCCAACCGGCCCATGCCGTTCAAAATGCGCCGCGTGTTCCCGCAAATATGCAATCTCACTTTGGCCCCCATCTCCTGGATGCCTGCCACCAGTCGCTTTTCCGCCGGCCACACAAACTCGGCATAGACCTGCGGCCCAACCAGCGACGCGGCCGCGTCGCCCACGCCGATGACATCCGCGCCAGCGCGCACCTGCTCGCGCGCAAACCGCAGCTCGAGCTCGACCACGAAATCGAACAGGTCCCTCACAAACGCGGGATCGTCAAAGAAATCGGTCATCAGCGTGTTGATGCCGCGCAGGTCGGCGCCCTCGGCAATGGGCCCCTCGACCCAGCCCTCGACGATCTTCTCGCGTCCCACCCGTTCCTTGAGCAAGGCCACCGCCTTGATCCCGTTGTGCATCCGGCCGCCCCCCAAAGGATCAGGGATTTTGAGTGTCGCCAGCCGCTTTTTGTCCGCCAGGAGGGCGTCGTCCTCGACAAGTGCCACCGGCTGGCTGTCGAAGTACTCGACGCGCGCGCCGCAATCGGCCGCCTCCCGCGCCGGGTCGGACATGGTGTTCACATAATCGAATCCGAATGAGCCGGCGGTCTGAATCTGGCCCTCGGCCAGCACGCGGTAATCGCAGCAATAATCGCGGTAGCGCGCTCCGATCTGCGCGCACGCAAACATCATCGTGATGGGCATGAGGGGCAGACGGTCCACCGGCCGTCCCTCCAAATGGGCCAGAACTCGTTCTCGGCTGTTCATAATGGCTACCTTTCCATCGCGTCCAGTTGGGCGGCGGAACCCAACCGGGCAGTCTGCTTCCCCGCCGGCTGTTGGCGGTCCCGGCCGGCCCCGCCGTCAGCCGGGCTCAAGGGCGTGCCGCCAGGACGCGGCACACGGCGGCGATGAAAGCGGGGCTGGTGCCGCAGCAGCCGCCCACGAAACTTGCGCCCGCCTCGATCAGCGCGGGGATGTGACCGGCAAACTCCTCGGGCGTGGTGTCATAATGGGGGCGCCCCTCAACCATCCGGGGCAGGCCGGCATTGGCTTTGATCCAGATCGGACGGTCCGTCGCGGCCTTGAGGCGGCGGCATATCGGTTCGAATCCGGCAATACCCTGGCCGCAATTGGCGCCGATGACCTCCGCGCCTGCGGCCGCAAGAGCTTCCGCAGCCTGCTCCGGTGTGTTGCCCATCAAAGTGCGGTCTTTGGCCTTGCCGCTGTCAAAAACCATGCATGCCACCACCGGCAACCCCGTCTCGACCGCGGCTTTCACCGCCAGCGTGGCTTCCTGCAAATCGGCCATGGTTTCGACCACCAGACCGTCAGCGCCGGCCTCCGCCAAGGCGCGCGCCTGTTCGGCAAACGCGGCTGCCATCTCCTCCTCCGACACGTCGCCACTTAGCAGCATTTTGCCGGTGGGGCCGATGGAGGCGAAGACGCGCGCCCGTCCCTCCGCCGCCTGGCGCGATAGTTTCACGCCGGCTTGGTTCAATTGCCGGACTTGGTCGGCCGCGCCGTGGTCCCCCAACCGAAGGCGGTTGGCGCCAAAGGTGTTGGTTAAAATAATTCGGCTGCCCGCAGCGACGTAAGCCGCTGCCACCTCGGCGACCCGGTCCGGATGAGAGAGATTCCACGCGTCCGGGAACTCGCCCAGCGCCAACCCGCGGGCCTGAAGTTGCGTTCCCCAAGCGCCGTCCGTAATGACCGGCCCCGCACCGAGGAGCTGCCCGATCAACGGATGCATGGCGGCCCTCAGGCAGCAACCACTTTTTTCGCCAAAGCCACCGCGCCGACCGCATTCTCACTGTAACCGTCGGCCCCGATTTCCTCGGCATACTTCTCGGTGATGGGAGCGCCCCCCACCAGCACCTTCACCTGGTTCCGCACCCCTGCCTGCTTCAAGGCGTCAATGGTGGTCTTCATCGCCGGCATGGTCGTGGTCAACAGAGCGGACATCGCCACAATGTTGGCCTGCTTTTCCCGAACCGTCTCGATGAACTTCTCCGGCGGCACGTTCACCCCCAGGTCAATCACCTCAAAGCCGCCCCCCTCCAACAGCGAGGCCACCAGGTTCTTGCCGATGTCGTGCAGATCGCCCTTGACCGTGCCAATGGCCACGCGTCCCACCGGCTTGTCGCCCCGCGCCACCAGCAGCGGGCGAATCAGGTCCAGCGCCGATTTCATGGCCCGGGCGGCAATCAACAGCTCCGGCACAAAATACTCGCTGGCCTCGAAACGCCGGCCGACCTCGTCCATGGCGGGGATCATATGCTGGTTGACCAGCACCAGCGGGTCAACTCCCTCGGCCAATGCCTGTTGGGTGATTGCGTGCGCGGCCTTGGCGTCGCCGTTAACGACCGCCTCATAGAGTTTTTTGAGATCCGTCATAAGTTTCCTGGCCAATGTTAATCCATGCTGTGCGCCCCCATATAAAACCCCCTGCAAAATAATGTCAATCCTTCATGTCCAAACGCACGGCCTCCCGCAATTCGTCCAAAAACCCGGGCAACGCCGATTCCACCCGGTTCCAGTTCGGAATCAACGGCGACCACAGCGGGTCCCGCAGAAAGCTGTCCGCGGCCGCGCGAATCGAGCGCACAAAGGTCGCCACGGCGTTTTCCTCCTCGTGGCGGGGGTATTTCAGGCCATTCATGGCAGCGTCAGCGCCGTAAAACCGCAAGGTATCCTCCGCCTGTCGGTTGAAGGCGCTCAACAGCGTGTCAAACAGCCCCGTATCCAGCTTGATGCCCTCGGCCGCCATCCGCCGGAAGAAAGACTTCACGATGTCTATGGCCATCTTGTTCAAGCCCTTGTCCGGGTCCCGGGCGGACAATTCCTGATGCTTGTGATCGTAGTTCTCGCACAAATCGCTCTGGCAGATCGCCCGGGGCGCCGTGTTGCGGAACACCTCCGCCAGCATGCCGACTTCCAAAGCCCAATCGTGGGGAATTCGCACCCGCCGCGCCAGGTCGGTGTCCAACGACATTTCCCCCGCCAGCGGATACCGGAAGGTGTCCATGTACACCAGATACGGGTGGCTGCCCAAAATACTCTTCAGTGCGCGGATTAACGGCGTGACCAACAGCCGCATCACCCGCCCATTAAGCTGATCCGTCACCCGCGCATAGTAACCCTTGCAGAAATCGAAGCCCATCACCGGATGGGCCACCGGGTAACAGAGCCGGGCCAGCAACTCCCGCGAGTAAGTGAGAATGTCGCAATCGTGCAGGGCGATCATCCGGCTCTGTTCACTGGCCAGAACATACCCAAAACACATCCAAACGTTGCGGCCCTTGCCACCCGGCCCGGCGTAAAGCTCGGCGTCCTCCAATTTCCGGTAAAGCGCCTGCAAACGCGGGCCGTCATTCCATAGCAACATCGGCTTTTGCGGCAGTTGGCTGAACGCGTTGCGCACTTTGCGCCATTGCCGAATCCCGGAGGCGCCGTCAATGCCCACCACGATCTCTTTCAGATACGGCACCTGCCGCAGCTCCCGCAGGATGCCTCTCAGCGCCCGCGTGCCCACCTCGCGGATGTGACAGGGCAACACCAGGGCAATCGGTGTCTCCTTCGCAAACTCCACCAGATCGCTCTCCAGACGTTTCAGGTTCGGGACCCCCAAGCGATGCAGGGTGGCGATGGCGCCAGTTTGGAAGAAATCGGACATAATGCTTGCGCTTGTGATTTGGCGCGCAGCGCGACCCCGTTATCTTCCCCTCGCCGCACCCAGGCTTGCTTCGCGGCCCCCCGCCGCACGCCATGTTCGTGGATGGCGGCCCGACCATCCGTCAACCTCCGGCCGCCCTCGCTGCCGGACCCTTGGAGCGCCTTCCCCAAGCTCTCTTTGGACGCAGGCGCTCCGGCATTCTTTCCGCAAACCCCCTCACGGTCAACGCCAATTCCAGACTCCTTCCAGACCGCCACCCGGTTGAGGCGCAGCAAGTGGTTCGCCGGAGGGACGGGCGAGGCCTGTTTCAGGCTTTTTTCGCTTCGCGGCGGGCGAGAACAGCCCCGCCAGTGATACCGGCGTCATCGCCGAGTTTGGAGGCGACGATTTCGACGCCTTTCATGGCGCCGGCCATGGCATAATCCTTGGCGGTTTCGATGATCACACTCATCATCTCGTCCTGGAGGGCTTCCATGACGCCGCCGCCAAGGACGACCACCTCCGGGTTGAGGATGTTGATCAGGTTGGCGGTGGCGATGCCAATGTATTCGGCGGCCTCCTCGATGACCTTGTCCACGAACTTGTCGCCGCGGCGGATGGCCTTGCGAAGGTCGCCGCTGCGCAGGTCGTCCAGGTCGTCGCCGAGCATGTCGGTGAGCAGCGTTTTCTGACCGTCTTTGACGCCGGCCTTGATGCGCTGGAAAATGGCGGTGCGGCTGGCCAGAGCTTCAAAGCAACCTTTGTTGCCGCAGCCGCATTTGGGGCCGTTGACCTCCAGCACCATGTGGCCGATTTCGCCGGCGGTGTGGCCGAAGCCGCTGTAGAGGTGACCGTCAATGACAATGCCGCCGCCGATCCCGGTTCCAACGAAGATGCCAACCATGTGGCGCGGTTTGGATTTCAGTTCGGCGGCGTAAACGCCCAAGGCGGCGATGTTGCAGTCGTTTTCGACAAACACCGGCACTCCGAGCAGCTTTTCAAGGTGCTTTTTGAGGGGGACATCCTTCCATCCCTCGAGGTTCGGGGCAAAGATGACAGTCCCACTGTCAAAGTCCACCGAGCCGGGGGCGCCGATGCCGACGCCAACAATCTGTTTGAGGGAGAGGTCGGCCTCGTCAACGGCGTCCTGTACGCACCGGGCGACGCGTTCGATGACGGCCTCGACGCCGCGCTGGGATTTGGTGCTGAGCTTGGCGGTGGCGAGGTTTTTGAGGGAGTTATCGAAGATGCCGGCCAGGATTTTTGTCCCGCCCAGGTCCACGCCTACAAAGTAGTCTTGTTTGCTGCTGGATTCGGCCATGTTGCAAAGAGCTGGTGTCGCCACCAGCCGGTTAGGGAACCTTCCGGCTCCGGCTTCGCCTTTGTTTGCCCGCCCCGCGCGCCCGCCGCGGCGCCGCGTCCGGTCTCAGGACCGGACGCTTGTCGGTCCGCCCGCCGCCGATGCAAGCAGAGGCCGGGCGGGGGAGCAAGTGACGTTTTTGAAAAAAATCAGTGGCCCGCCAGGACGGCGCTGATTTTTTTGCGCAAATCAGCGTTGATGGCTTCGATCGAGCGCATGCCATCCACGATGGTAAAGCCGTAGGTCGCCTGGAGTTTGCGGAAAGTCTGCTGCATGGCGTCCTGGTATTTCATGAAGCTGTCGAACATGTCGCGCGACAGGCCGAGGTCCATCCCGCTTTCCCAGTAATCCAAGGCCGCGTTCTTGGCGAAACCGCGCTGAACCAGTTCCTCGGGGGGAACGTTCAGGTAAAAGACGGCATCCGGTTCGAGGGCGATGCCGTAGAGGTTGCGCAGCCAGGCCTCGTCCATGCCGCGCACCATGTCGCGGGCCATGAGCGTGTAGATGTAGCGGTCGGCCAGGACGATGAAGCCAGCCTTCAAGGCAGGCAGAATAATGTTCTCGAGCTGGTCGGCGAAATCGGTGGCATAGAACAGGCTGAGGGTGGTGCGGCTCAGAATGTTGCCTTCCTGAGCCTTCTCGAGCTCCTCGCTGACCAAGGTGGAGCGCTTGAGGCCGACCTGAACGGTGGCGTGGCCGCTGCCCTCGAGCCATTCCACCAGCATGGCAATCTGGGTCGAACGGCCCGAGCCGTCCGCGCCCTCGACGACAATCAGCCGTCCGGCAAGCTTGTCCAGGTCCACGCCGGGGATGCCATGGCCGTAAAAGCGCCGGGGCGTGCGGCGCGGCACGACGATATGATTGGGCGTGACGCGTTTCATTCCGGCACCTCGTTGGGTTTGGCCCGGTTCTTGCGCGGGGCGGCCGGGGTGGGGGGCGAGCTGGGCCGTTCCGCCCGGCGAAAATCGTCGAGATTCAGCCGGTGGGCGACCAGCTCCCGCACCAGCTCCTGCTGCTTTTCGACCAACTGGTTGGCATCCACAACCAGGAAGTTGAACTCCGTGCTCATGGCCAGATACTGCTCAAGCATCCGCCCCTGGAAGATGCGGAAGCTCTCATAGGGGTCGCTGGAAAGCCGCAAATCCATGCCCGCCTCGAAATACTTCAATTGCGGGCGGCCGTCCAAGATGCGTTGCAGCGAGACCTCCAAATCCGCCTTGAAGAAAAACGTGAGGTCCGGCAGCGCAGCAAAACTGTAAAGCCCCCGCACCCACTCCGGGGGGCAGCCACGGACCACATCCCGGGCGAAAGCGGTGAAGATGTAACGGTCGCACAGGACGATGTAGCCAGCGCGCAACAGGGGGACGAGGTGGCGTTCGTAGCGGTCGGCAAAATCGGTGGCGTGGATGAGGCTGAAGGTGGTGGGTGTGAGCAATTCGCGTTTCTTGCCCTTGCTCGTGGCCGATTTGACCAGTTCCGACGAGTTCCACTCGCTGAAATAGACCTTGAGGCGCTGGATCTCGAGCCAGCGTTTGAGCAGGTAAATCTGGGTGGATTTCCCCGATCCATCCAGGCCTTCAACGGCCACCAGACGGCCCGGAAAACCCAGTTCGGCAAACGTCTTCATTCCGCTATTGGAAAGTAGAACTTAAGTGGGTTTTGACAACGTTTTTCCGCCCGGCTCTCGCGCCCCGGTTCAATTCAATATTCCCGCTGCCGCTTGATGCCCGGCTCGGGAACAGGATACCGGCCGTTGGCCTCCAACTGCAGCGGCGCGGGCGAGGTGAGCGTCAGGCGGTCCACCTCGGGGGCGAATTCATGCTCACACTGCAGCATGTCCTCGTAGGTGATGATCTGGCCGGTGTGCGCCGCCATGCGGCCCATCGAGGTGACCAAACTGGCGATGGCGCCCCGCTCCGCTTCATTGTAAGGCTGGTCGCGCCGGATGGCCTCGACCAAGTCGTCGAACTCGAGCTGATACGGGCTGGGCTCGGGCTGGGGAAACGCCCAGAGCATGTCCGCCCGGGTAAAGTTGTGGCCTTTGAACGTCCGGCAGCGGCCGGGAGCGTGGCCGGAGGTTGAAATAATGGCCGAACCCTTCGTGCCATGGGCGAAACTGGCAAACTCGGAGTGACAGCCGGGCTGGTGACGGCCGTTGAACAGGAGCGTGGTGCCATCCGGGAAGGTATATTCCACGGCATAAACATCCAGGTTTTGGTCGAGTGAATCGCCGCGGTAGTGGCGTGCGCCCAACCCGTGGGCCTTGACCGGCCAGGCCCCCTTCATCCAGCAGCATTCGTCTATCTGGTGAATGTTGTAGTCGCTGAAAACCCCGCCGCTGGCCCAGAGAAAGCTGTGAAACCGCCGCACCTGCCAGAGCAACTCGGACATTTGCCCGGGCGGGCGCCCCGTCTGGGCAGCCGCCCCGCCCATCCGCGAAGCCCGCAGGAGGACCAACTCGCCGATCTCCCCGTCCTGAATCCGCTTGAGCAGTTCATGCCGGGCGCGGCAATGCCGGACCATCAGCCCCACTCCGACCTTCAACCCCTTTTGCCCGGCAGCCTCCGCCAGCTTGAGAAACTTGCGCGTGGTCGGGCCGTCCACCGTCAACGGCTTCTCCATGAAACAGTGCAGCCCCTTCTGAATGGCATACCCAAAATGCACCCACCGGAAGGCGGGCGGGGTGGCAAAAATCGCCAGATCGCCCGGCCGCAGGCAATCGAGGGCTTTTTGGTAGGCATCAAAACCGACAAACCGCTGATCGGGAGGAACCTCGACTTTTGGGCCGCATTGTTCGCGCAAGGTCTCGTGGCTGCGGGCCAGCCGTTCGGCAAAGACATCCGCCATTGCCACCAGCTTGATGGGGCCGCTGCGGGTCGCCAGCGCGTTGGCGGCGGCACCCGTGCCCCGGCCCCCGCAGCCGACCAGGGCAACCTGAATCAGGTCGCTGCCCGCGGCATGAACGCGCGGCACCGGCACACCGGCCAGCGCGGAAACGGCGGCAAAACGGGCGGTCGTTTGGAGGAACTCCCGGCGGGAGGTGCCAGACTCGGAATTATTCATGGCCCCATCCTTCCGGTGTCGGGCGTTTTCGTCAATACGCATCTAACCCGTTTACGCATCGCGCGCGGCCCCGGCGACTTTTCCCCAGCCCGCTGATTCTGGCCGCGGCCCGATGGTCACCGGCTCGCTCAGCACGGTGAATGGCGTGACTCGGTTCATCTCCAGCGGCCTCGCAGGCTCGCAGTGGACGACGGGCTTGCCGGTTGTCGGTTTCGGTTTCGCCGCCGCGACCACGGCGGGGGAAAGCCGGTGGGCTGGCCAAGCTCTCGAAGGAACGGGGGGGTGGGAATCAATCGCTCACCCACAGCCTTGGGGCATTCGTGGGAGGGGAAGTCCCGCCAAGTCAGCGCGAGAAGCGATGAGGTTAACGCCAAAACCCGGAACGCGACAAACAGCCCTCCATGAAAACCGGATTCGCCGAGCCCGAAATCGTGACGCGCGCGGGCCCGGCCGTCTCCGCCACCATGCCTAGCGAGGATTGCGAGGCGCTTTTGGGGCGCAGCGAAGCCAGCCGGGAGATGCCCTGCCTCGAGTCGGCCGCCCTCTCCTTGAAACCTGAGCTTTGGAACGTCGAACTCCGCGCGGGCGTTTGGGGTGAGTGAAGGGAAAGCCCTCAAATGGGGCATGGAAGGAGAGTTGGAGGAAACTTATGGGAGATAGGGCAGTAGCTTGCGCGAAGGTGTAACCGTGATTGCCGCACGCTCGCAAAATGGGTAAGGTGAAATTGTTGGCGCGACCAAACTGTGGCTCATGATTGCCAAGCGCATATTAATTCTTGCAAATTCGACGAAGCACCATCCCAAGCGTTGCGTCGCTGGTCGCGAACTCATTGATGAGGGCGGCCAGTTTCGCTGGGGCGGCTGGATCAGGCCGGTTTCAAACCACGACGAGGGCGCCTTGGATTTTGACAAACGGAGTCTTCCCGGTGCGGTTGACCCGAAGCCGCTCGATGTGGTTCAAGTGCCGCTCTCAGCTCCCGAAAGCAACCCACTCCAACCCGAAAACTGGCTGATTGAACCGGAACAAGCCTGGACCAGAGAATCGGCGATGGGAGCCACGGTTCTCCCGACTCTCGTCGAGCAACCCGAAAGCTTGTGGTTCGATCCGGCTCAAAAAAGTGATCGAGCAAGCGTATCCGCGCTTGAGAGACTGGCGAAGTTCCAGTCGCTTTACCTGATTCGTCCGGACAAATTTCACTTCCAGATTCGATCCCGCGTGTGGGAAGGTTACCCGAAGAAGCAGCAGCGGGGAGTTTTTAGTTATCGTGGAAGGCATTACGACTTTGCCCTCACCGACCCGTTGATTGGCCAGAAGTACTATCCTGACTATCCGCGGACAGAAGAAGGAGACATTCACCCCGCCGATGCCAGCCGCATTCTCCTCTGCGTGAGCCTGACGCCGCCGTTTCATGGGCTGCACTACAAGGTCATCGCCACCGTTTTCGAGTTGCCCGCATGAACGCTGAGTGCCAGCCCGTTTTCACGATCGGCCACTCCAATCTGGAGATGGGCAAATTCGTGGCGCTGCTCCAACAGCATGCCATTCAGGCCGTCGCTGACGTTCGTTCCTCGCCTTACAGCCAACACCACCCGCAGTTCAATCGTGAATTGCTTCAGAAATCGCTGCAGGAGCACGAGATCGCTTATGTGTTCCTTGGGCAAGAACTGGGCGCGCGCCGCACGGAGCGCGAATGTTACCTGGAGGGACGCGCCGATTACGGCCTGATCGCGCAAACCCCGGCCTTCAAGCGCGGCATCGAACGCGTGACCCAAGGCGCGGCCAGAATGCGACTCGCCCTGATGTGCGCCGAAAAAGATCCGATTGATTGCCATCGCTGCATCCTCGTGACGCCGCATCTCCGGCGGCGCGGCCTTCGCGTCCTGCACATTCTGTCGGATGGCTCAGTGGAAGATCATGCGCAGACAGAGCAACGGTTGCTGCGTCTGTTCGCGCTCGAGGAAAATGACCTGTTCCGCTCGCCGGAAGAGAACCTTGCCCAAGCCTACAAGATGCAGGGCGAGAAAGTCGCGTACCACGAGGAAAACCTGGTGCTGCGCGAAGAACCACCGCGTTATGGCCATTGAACTGTTCACCATCGGCTTCACTCAGACCACCGCGCGTGAATTCTTCACGAAGCTCAAGCACGCGGGTGTGAAGCGCGTCGTGGACGTGCGGCTCAACAACAATTCTCAACTCGCCGGCTTTTCCAAGAAGGACGATCTTGCCTACTTCCTCCAGGAAATTGCTGGCATCGAATACGTCCACCTGCCGGAACTGGCGCCGACGCAGGACATCCTCGACACCTACAGGAAGCACAAGGGCGATTGGGGCGTTTACGAGAAAAAGTTTCTGGACTTGATGGCGCAGCGGCAGATCGAAAAATCCGTTCGGCCTGAGCTTCTCGATCACGGCTGCCTGCTTTGCAGCGAACACCTGCCGCTTCACTGCCACCGCCGGCTCGTCGCGGAATACCTCACCGCCAAATGGGGCGGCATCAAGACCACCCACCTCGTCTGAATGGCGTCTGCAAATGCGCCGGCGAAAAGGGCGTGACCGAAGTCGAGACAGTTCAAATGGGAATGGAAGAAAAGTCCCGCGAGCCTCGCGAGTCCTTTGGGAAATGTGGCGAGGTTGACGCCAAAACCCGGAACGCGACAAACAGCCATCCATGAAAACCGGCTTCGCCGAGCCCGAAATCGTGACGCGCACGGGCCCGGCCGTCTCTGCCACCATGCCTAGCGAGGATTGCGAGGCGCTTTTGGGGCGCAGCGAAGCCATCGGGTCCGACGGCCGGGTCGGGACGGTCAATCGCGGCGGCAGCGGTAGAAGCCCAAGGAGCTGGCTGGCGAGTGGACGAAGCGGAAGAACTGGTCCGCAGCCAGGGAATTTGTGCTCAAGTCAGTCCATGGGATCGGCGGCGCCAGGCTGTCCGTAAATTGCAGAACATAAGTCCCCTCAGCAGGTGGGGTGAAAGTCACGATATTGGTGGTGCCGTCGCGCGCCAGGTCGAGGCGGAGCGCGGGAATCGAGATGGTTACTGCCAGGGGCGTGTTCCCATACCAGTAACCACCATAGACGGCAAAGTCGATCGTGGCACCCGCCTGGACATTTGTGTGCAGGGCGAAGGTCCCCGCGTCTGAATCGCTCCACCACGGCTGGCCGTTGAGTCGAACCGCCACCTGCATCGTGCCTCCATCCCCCGGCAGAAACTGCCCCTCCAGTTTGACGGAACCGGAAGTCGGGGCGGTCCAGCGCAACACGGCGGGTTCCTGGCCAGGGCCCGGATGCAAGGATAACCAGCCGGTGGGAACGCCGTAGGCGAGAGGGCCAAGGTTCCTCCAGATGGTTGGCGAATTGTCGTAATACCAGCCAGCCCACTGCGGGTTGCCATTCCCGGGATTCAGCGCGGTGGTAAACAGGTTTAACGGCCCAAAGCCGCTCGGCATCCAACCATAAGACCAGACGCCGTTGGGATTGCCTTTGGTGACGCTAAAATCAACCGTCGCATCGTAGGCGAGCGTCTGCGCGGTGACTGACGGCGCCGGGAACAGCACGAAGAGGGCGCCGGATAACAGGAAGGAGCATAGGGTGTTGGTCTTCATTTGCCGAGAGGATTTGTTCAGGGGCGACACAGATGACAATGCGCATCACCGATCCCGCCCCGCTGGCGCCGCACATGGAACCGTGGCGCCATGTCGGGATTCGGTGCATCCGGCTTTTGGGATGATGAAATCATAGGCTCGTAACCAGAATCTCTTTACAGGTGATGGTCGGTTCGTCCGTCATGAAGCCGACGAAGCCGCCGGCATAAGGCAGGTCCATGGCGTAGGCCACGAGGTCGTCGTTTACGAAGGCAAAGGCGTTTCGCTCGTGGGTAATCACCGTGAGGGTGTACCACACGCCTGGAACAATAGCAGGCTTCTGCACGACGGACGCGTATTCGGCAACGGCCTCGAACCCACCCTCCATGAACGCATCCTGCGTAATCCTGCAAGTGTTCCCATCCTCCCCGGCTACCGTGAACCGCATAAAGTGGTTTGTGTCCTGAGCATGGAAAATGAGCCCGAAGTCGTTGTTGGTTGCGGCAGTCATGATTCTGGCTCGCAGGATGTAATTCGTCCAACAGGCCGGCTCCGCCATGGCACAGGCATCCCACGTCGGCGCTGCCACGATGCCCGTATAGGCGCCTGCAGCGACGGACCACTGCCCGCTGCGCCGGGTCCACCTTCGGTCGCTGCCATCGGCGAAGTCCTCGGCCAGAAGGATGGTTTTGTTAGTATTGGCAGCGACGCGGTAGAACATCGGCACGTCCACAGTCTTCGTGGCTCCGGCGGTTCCGGGCAGGGGGCGCAACAGCGACCACGAATCCTGCCACGGACCTGTGACTGTGGATGCCCACTGCACGCTAAAGACGGCGTTGGAGAGGCGGTTGGACCAGGTGAGCACGCCATTACCATGGAATCCCGTGATGACCGCCTGCTGGGCAACGACGGCAAAGGCTGAGGCCCAGGCAAGCAGACCGAGAAGTATTGCATTTTTCATTTTTCGACTCTCTCCTGATTGGCGGTCCCCCAAAAAACGCATGCGAACTCGAATAACATCCCAGGAAGGGTGATATGCGACGGGCCTCGAGCTGATGCCGGCATATCGCATGAGGTTCGATTCCTTCTACGCGCCACAGAGAGTTTTGCAAAGCATTTTTTCCCGGTTTTCTTCGCCGGCCGATCAAAACGCACCAACTGGCGGCGGCAAGGATGGGGTACAGAGACGGGTCGAACGCGCCGCGGGTAAAACCGATAAACCATGAGCCTTGCGATGGTATGGCCCCGGGCACGCCGTTCCCACCAAAGGTCATGGCTCACGACGCTGGGGCCAGCCAAATCTCGGGCTGATGATGGAGGCAGGCCTTCCGGTCCGGATTTTTGGCCGTGCGCCGCGCTGACCTCCGCGCTAAGTTGAAAGTGCATAACCGAGAGTGAGAAACCGTATGCCGAAGATCAGGAACTTCTCGTTGCCACCGGACTTGACCGAGGCGTTGGTCGAGGCGCTGGAGGTATTGCCGATTGACCGGCTGATGGCGTGGGCGCAGGAATGCCAGCCGGGCGGGGTCATGCGGCCGGACGTGATCCGGGCGCAGGTGAACGCGCTGGTGCGGAGTGAGGGAGAGCTGGACGCCGGTTTGCTCAAGCTGCTGGAAACGGAAGGGCCGTACCGGGAGACGATTTCGTTCCTTTCTCTGGCGGCGTTGCAGGAGTACTTCGAGCCCCTGGCGCGCATCATGGGGCGGGAACGGCTGCTGCTGGGGTTGCTGGCGGACCCACGGGACCGCGTCCAGGAGTGGGCCATCGAACAGGTCCAACGGCCGGCTTCGTCGGGGACGGGGGAAGGTTTTCCGCGTGAGGCAGTGGAGAGCATGTGGGCGGGAATCGAGGAGCGGTTGGTGTACCCGCTCCACGTGGATCTGGCGCCAGGCAAATCCCTAGAGGGTCCTCCGTCCGGACTCCTTGACTCGCTCGAAAAGACCGCCATCACAGGCTTCGCGCAGCAGCTCGATAGCCAGAAAAAGAAGGTCGAACGGCTCAACCGGGAACTGGGAAAACAGAAACAGCGTTACCTCGAAAAACTGAAGCAGCAGTCGGCCGCCGCCGAGTCGGAGAAGAAGCAGTTGCGGACGGAACTGGAGGCGGCCCGGGCGCAAATCTCGGCGCGCGACAAGGAGCTTGGACGGCTGGAGGCGCGACTGGCCGAGTTGTCGCAGCGGATTGAGGCGACCGTAGCGGAGCGGCTGCGAGCGGAGACCTCGACGCTGGTCCGGAAGTGGCTCGGCGAGCCGCTGGAAACCGAAGCGGCGCTTGAGGCGGCCCGGGCCAGCGCGCAGGACTTGGTGGCCAAAGCGGAGGCGGTGCTGGAAGCGCAGGGACGGCAGGACCGGCACACCGGCAACCGGCTCGAGTTGGAAAAACGGCTGACCGCCCTGCGGGAAACGCGGGCGAGGCTGGTGTCCGCGCTGCAAAACGCGGTGACACCCGTTCCGCAGCTTCGGCCGACCCTGGGGGAGGTCGAGGCCGAGATTGGCCGGTTGGAGCGGTTGCTGGGCGTTGCGGCGCGGGCACCGGAAGTCGTGTCGCGGCTGCTGGCGGGGGTCAACGCGGCCGGGACATGGGAAGAAGTGAGAACCTTGAGCCAGGTGGTGGACCAGATGAGCGAGGCGGGTCTGCTGGGCGGACCGGAGGCGCGGACGGTTTATAACGCCGTCCAGCGCAAGTTCAGCCTCCTGCAGGAGCGCACGCGGTCCTTCGAAGGGGACAACGGCTGGTCCCTCCGCGACACCCTGTTCCGCAACAAACCCGCCCTGCTCCTGCTCGACGGACACAACATTCTCTTTTCGTTGCAGGATGTTTTCGGCGCGGATTACGAAAACGGATACCCTGGCCCCCTCGCCCGACAGCGCCTGACCCGGATCGTCGAGCGGCTGGTGCAGAACCGTTCCAATCTCCGCGTGAAGCTTTGCTTCGACGGTCCGGACGCGCGCTCCGTGCAGGTCAGCTCCAATGTTTCGGTCGAATACTCCGGCGGCACCGGCCGGGACCGCGCCGACGAAATGATTGTGTCGCGGTTGCTGTTCAAGGACCTGAAGACCCTGGACCAGAAGGTCTTTGTGGTCACGGACGATCGCCGGATTCGCCACGCGATTCTGCAGAGCGGGGCCAAATTCGTCCGCACTGACCTGTTCGCCGTGCTCCTGGCGGATTTCGGATGTCTGAACTGACCACCCGGACCGCCTTATGGTCTGCTGATCTCCCGGGTGAAGGCGTTGACCGACTTGATGCGGGCTTCCTTGGCGGCGTCCATGACCTTGACGATCTGGCCGAAGGGAGCGGCTTTGTCGGCGCTGATGGCCAGGCGCACCTCGGGGTTCCTTGACGCCGCCTCCAACAGCTCGTCGCGAAGCCGCTCGGCGGTGACCGGCGTGCCTTGGGGGCCGAAGCGCAGGCTGCCCTGCGGGTCCACCGTGACGACCAGGGGCGGTGTTTCGTTGGCGCCGGTTTGTTGGGCCTGGGAAGACTCCGGCAGGGCGAGCTTGAGAGCGGGCTGCTGTTTGAAGGTCGTGGTGACCATGAGGAAGATCAGCAGCACGATCAGCACGTCAATCAAGGCGACAATGATGATGGCCGGCGGCTGGCGGCGTTTGCGGACGCGGAAACGCATGGTTTACTTGCGCGCCTCCTCGCGGTACTGGCGCCGGATGAACTCATCACACAGGGTTTCCATCTCCACGGCGATGGTTTCGACCTTCTTGCTGTAGTAGCTCCAGAAGATGAGGCAGGGGATGGCGATAAGCAGGCCGATGAGCGTGGCGTTGAGGATCAGGGCGATGCCTTTGGCCAGGCGCGTCGCGTCGGTCAGGCCCGCCTCGCCAATGTCCCCGAACAGGGTCATCATGCCGGCGATGGTGCCAACCAGGCCCAGCAACGGCGCAATGCCGACGATGATTTCGATCACGACCAACCCGCGTTCCAGCCGCGTGATCTCCTGCCGGGCGCGGGTTTGGAGCGCATCCACGTTTTCATCCTTGGGCCAATGCAGATGATCGGCCGCCAGCAGCAACAACCGGCTGATGGGCGAGTCGTGCTGCTGGCAGACCCGCCGCAGCACGGGCAGGTCCTGCCGGCCCTGGCATGACTCGAGGGCGGAATGGACCTCGGGCGGCACGACCCGGCGCCAGCGCAGCGCCCAGCCGCGCTCGACAATAAAGGTCAGCCCCACCACCGAAGTGACCGCCAACACGACGTAAACAAATGCTTCCATAGGCCAAGGATGCGCGGAAACTAGTTATAATAGAAGGTGAATTGAATACTGCGGCTCTCGCCCATGAGACGCCGCATTTCGGTCGGCCAGGCGGCGAACGGCGCCGGATCCAGGACAGCTTTTTGACAGAGCAAGCCCAAGACTTCCCCCGCGGTGTTCTCGGCCACCGTCAGCCCCGTGACGCGTCCGTCCTGGTGCAGCTTGAAATGGACCACGACCTTGCCGCGGCTGTCGGAGGCGAAATCCCGCTCGTCCAGGAGGCTGAACCAGCGCTGGGAAATGGCTTCCACAAGCATGGCATCGTAGGCGCCGAACGGCGTGGCTTTGGCATCGAGCGACGCCACCTCCAGCCGGCGCCTGACGCCTCCGTCCTGCTTCATCTTCTCACCGGGAATGTGGCTGGCCGGCTTGCGGGCCAAGGCCTCCTTGATCGTACGCGGGCGGGAGCGGACCTCCGGACCGGTTTCCTGCCGCGGCGGGGTTGGCTGGGGTGGTTTGGGCAGAGCCAGGTCCGCAGGCGCAGGCGCGGGTTTGACAGGGGCGGGCTCGGGCGCGGGCTTGGGCTTCAGTTCCTCCTGCTCTTCCTTGGCAGGAGTGGCGGGGAGGGCAGGCTGCAGGGGGACGGGCCTGTCCCGGGGCACATCCTCCGTTTTGGCCACTTGCTCCTGGTGACCGGTGATTTTGGGAACGCCGGTGTCCTGGTCGGCGTCAGGATTGGCGGCTTGGGAGTTGTGGCTGGAGTAGTATTGAGCGTTCTTCGGCGCCTCAGGCGTGGCTTGGGCGGGACTGACCTCGACGAACACCAGCGGGATGTCGGGCAGGGGCTCGGCCGGCCGAACCTGATCGGGTTCCGCTTTCCGGAGCAAGGCGGCGAGCGTTTTTGACGACTTGACCCAATGGAGATTCTGCAGGTGCTGCCACCACCCAAGCTGTTTGCCCGTGTAATAGCCCCCCGCCAGCGCGAGGTGCACGGTCAACGAAATGACAAATGCCCAAGCCAGCCGCGAGGAATCGGACTGGCCGGGACGCAACCACCATCTCCGTTGATCGGCAACAGACATGCACTGCCAGTTTGCCGCAGGGGCACGGCAGCGGCAACTGTTTAGACATTGCCTCGCCCCGCGGCAGATGGAATGTTAGCATCCGCAATGCCAGTTATCGTCAAGATTTGTGGAATCACCCA
>JARKQH010000188.1 GCA_029974925.1 Verrucomicrobiota bacterium | reverse complement strand
CGGCAGAATAAATGCCGGCGGGACTTCGTCCAACAAACAAGACGAACCGCTGCCGAGCGGGGCGGAAGCCCAAGGCCCGGAAGTCAGCACAGTTGAAAGAAAACAGACCGATAGACAAAGAACGGAAGATATGAAGAAACTGCTTTTAATCGCCCTGGCCACCTTCGTGGCGGGCGCGGTGTCAGTCCGCGCGGCTGACGTCAAGGCCATCTGGGACAAGGAATGCGCCAAGTGCCACGGCGCGGAAGGCAAGGGCGACACCAAGATGGGCCAGAAACTGAAGGCCAAGGATTACACCGACGCCAAGGTGCAGGCGGAGATGAAGGACGCGGACATGGTCAAGGCCATCAAGGACGGGGTGAAGGAAAAGGGGACTGACAAGACTTTGATGAAGGCGTTCCCCGACCTGACGGACGACGAGGTGAAAGCGCTCGTGAAGCATATTCGGGCGATGAAGAAGTAGCCGGGCGCGCCAAGCGCCAGAGGGCTTGAGTGGGGAAGTGTGGAACACCAAACCTTGCGGGTTTGGTGTTCTGCTTTTGGGGCGGAGGCGGCGCGGCCGGGGAGGATTCGCCGGGCGCGGCGGGTACCGGCTTTCACGCTGCCGGCTTTCACGGTTGCAGTCAGGAGCCAAATGGGCACACTGAAGGGGCGTTACAGGACTGAACGTGAGCAACCCGCTTGCACCGGACAGAGTTTTTGGGCTGGTGGACCGCCTCAAGGCGGTGATTGAGGATTTTGCCGACCGGTCGAATCGTATGAGCCGCGACCACGCGGCGCGGTTGGCCAAGGAGCGGCAACGATGCCAGGGGGCGATCGAGGAGCAGGAGCGCAACACGGCCGCGGCGCTGGCGGAGGCGGAAGCGGTGTTTCAGCGCGAGCAGGCGGCGGCCGAAGCGAATTTCCAGGCCCGCAAGGCGCGCATCGGGCGGGCCTACCAGTCCACCCGCGAACAGCGGCTCAAGGAGATCGAGGACCGGACCGGCGCGCTGAAATATGAGTTGCAGAAAAAGACGCTGCAAGCGGAACGGGACCGGGATGCAGCGCTGGCGGCGGCCGCCCAGGCCGCGCAGGCCTTTCGCGACGAGCTGGCGCGGGAGCAGACACGATTGTCGGCGCTGGAAGGCCGGGCGCAGCGGGGATTCAAGGGTTATGGGGGCTTCACCCGGGGGTTTTTCTCGGCCTATGAGCACGCACCGGCCCCCGCGTTGACAGAGCCGCAGCCGTTGTTGGAGGACCTGCGCCGGCACCTGACGCTGGCCGGGGAGCGGCTGGACGCGTTCGGCCGCATCCGGTTGCTGGGATGGTTGCGCCACTGGCCCCTGTGGCTCGTTCTGTGCGCGGCCCTGGCGGGGCTGGGCCCGTTGCTGCAACAGGCCGGGTCCAGCCAGGTGGGGTATGGGCTGGCGGGCGGGGCGGCCGCGCTGCTGTTCGGGATGCTGATGGGGTTGCGGGCGCTGGCGGTTCGCCAGGCCCGTCTCACCGCCTTGGAGATTTCGGAGGCGCTGGCGCGGGCGCGTCAGGCGCATGATGCGTGCGCGCGGTCGGCGGCGGCGCATTACGCCGGCGAGGTGGAGCGGATCCAGACCGAGTTCGTTGACAAAACGCGGGCGTTCGATCAGGCGCTGAAGCGAGCCAGTTCGGTTTCGGGCCAGGAACGGGTGGGCGTTCGAATGGAGACCGATGAGCGGACCGTGCGGATCACGGCGCGGCACGAGCAGTTGTATCGCGCGCGCTGCGAGCGGCGCGAGCGGGAGTATGCGGCCGCGCGGGAGACCTTTCAGCGGGTGGCACAGGAACGTGTCCGGGCGCTGCGGCGAAGCTCCGAGGAGACGTTGCAAAAGCTGGAGGCGAACCTCGCGGAGGAATGGCGGCAACTCGAAGAGGAGTGGCGGGCGGCCACCGGCGCCCTGTGGCGGGAGGTCGAGGCGCTCAACGCGGAAGCGGCCCGGTTGTTTCCGCCGTGGGAGCATTTCCGGCCCGGAGACTGGAAGCCGCCCGAGGCCTTTGCGCACGCCGCCCAATTCGCGGAGCTGCGGCTCGCATTGGACCAACTTTGCCGCGCGCTGCCCCGGGACCCGCGGCTGGCCTTGCCCGCCGGACTTCGCCTTTCGCTGCCGCTGTGTCTGACGTTCCCCGAGCAGGGGTCGGTCCTTTTTGAGACGAAAAACACGGGCCAGCAACAGGTCATTGGCGCGCTGAACAACCTGATTTTGCGTTTGCTGGCCGGCGCGCCGCCGGGGCGCCTGGCCTTCACGATTCTTGATCCCGTGGGGCTGGGGCAGAATTTCGCCGGCGTGATGCACCTGGCGGATTACGAGGAGCAGATCATCAGCAGCCGCATCTGGACGCAGAGCGGCCAGATCGAGCAGAAGCTCGGCGAGCTCAACGAGCACATGGAGAAGGTGATCCAGATGTATCTGCGGAACGAATATGCCACGATTGCCGAATACAATGCGCAGGCGGGCGTCATTGCGGAGAAATACCACTTCCTGGTCATTGCGGATTTTCCGGCGGGCTTCACCGACACGGCGGCGCGCCGGCTCCTGAGCATCGCCGCCAGCGGCGCGCGTTGCGGCGTTTACATGCTGATTCACTGGGACCAGCGGCAGCCGCTGCCGCAGGACTTTCTGCCGGATGAATTGCGCAAACACTGTCTTGGCGTGGCCGCGCGCGGCGCCGATTTCGTGGTCACCACCCGGCAGATGCCCGGGCTGGAGCTGGCGCTGGAGGCGCCGCCGGCGGCCGAGCTGGCCACCGAGTTCATTCACCAGGTGGGGCTGCGCAGCCGGGACTCGAGCCGCGTCGAGGTGCCGTTCGACCACGTGGCGCCGGCGCCGGAAGAAATGTGGAGCGCGGACACCACCCAGGAGCTGCGGGTGGCCATCGGGCGGACAGGGGCCACGAAGCTGCAGTATCTGGAGATCGGCAGGGGCACGTGCCAGCATGGGCTCATCGCGGGCAAGACCGGCTCGGGCAAATCCACGCTTTTCCACGTGATCATCACCAACCTGGCTTTGTGGGCCAGCCCGGAGCAGGTCGAGTTTTACCTGGTGGATTTCAAGAAGGGCGTCGAGTTCAAGGCTTATGCGCAGTGGCGGCTGCCGCACGCGCGAGTGGTGGCCATCGAGAGCGACCGCGAATTTGCGGTGAGCGTGCTCCAGCGCGTGGACGAGGAACTGAAACGCCGCGGCGATTTGTTCCGCGACCTGGGCGTGCAGGACCTGCCGGGCTACAAGCGCGCCGGCGGAAAGGAGCCGTTGCCGCGCTGCCTGGTGATTGTGGACGAATTTCAGGAGTTCTTTGTCGAAGACGACCGCCTGGCGCAAACGGCGTCGCTGCTGCTGGACCGCATCGTGCGGCAAGGACGGGCCTTCGGAATCCATGTCTTGCTGGGGTCGCAGACCCTCGGGGGGGCCTATACCGTGGCGCGGACGACGCTGGGCCAGATGGTGATCCGGATTGCGCTGCAATGCAACGAGGCCGACGCCTATCTGATCATGGACGACACGAACCCGGCGCCCCGATTGCTCTCCCGCCCGGGCGAGGGGATCTACAACGATGCGGCCGGGGCGTTGGAAGGCAACAGCCCCTTTCAGGTGGTCTGGCTGCCGGAGCAGGTGCGCGACCAGTGCCTGGCGCGGGTGCGGGCCAAAGCGGAAGCCTGCGGAAAAGCCCACTTGCGTCCGATTGTCTTCGAAGGCAACGCCCCGGCGGATGTGCGGGAGAATACGCTTTTGGCGGAACTGCTCGCCGCGCCGCTCCAGGTCCCGCCCGCCGCACCGCGGATTTGGCTGGGCGCGCCCAACTCGATCAAGGGGCCGACGGAGGCCGTGTTTCTGCGGCAGAGCGGCAACAACCTATTGGTGGTGGGGCAGCGCGAAGAGGCAATGCTGGCCATTCTCAGCGTGGGACTCATCACCCTGTCCGCTCAGTTCCCACGCGGCACCGCCCGCTTTATCGTGTGCGACACCACCCCGCCGGGCTCGCCTCAGCGGGATTACCTCGAAGAGGTGTGCCAACTGCTGTCGCATCCGGTCGAGCGGGTGAAAGTTGGCGAGGTGGACGGGGTTATGCGGGAACTGGCCGCCGAGATGAAGCAACGCGCCGGGGACCCCGCGGCCGAGTCCGCCCCCCCGCGATTCCTCTTCATCCACGGCTTGCAGAAGATCAGCCGGTTGCGCTACGAGGAGGATTACGGCTTTTCGTCGTCGGAGGCGGAGGCCGCGGCCAATCCCGCGGCGGTGCTCAATCAGATGATTTGCGAAGGGACCCGTCTGGGCTACCACGTCATTGCCACGTGCGACACCTACAACAATGTGAATCGGTTCCTGAGCCGGAAGGCGCTGAGCGAATTTGAAATGCGCGTCCTGTTCCAAATGAGCGCGAACGACTCGGCAAGCCTGATGGACAATCCGCGCGCCAGCCAACTGGGGTTGCACCGCGCCATTTTCTACAACTCGCAGGAGGGCCACCTCGAGACCTTCCGGCCGTATGCGCTGCCGGGGCGCGATTGGCTGGAGGAGGTTCGGGAGGCGTTGGCGCGCGCAAACAGGTAGGCATCCGGCCGTACCCCGTTGCTGGACGCTGGCCGTGAGCCCAGGGCAGTCCGGGGCTTGCGAGGACGACTTATTCGTTTTGGGTTGAAGGCGTTAGGAGGATGTTTCTGGCTCGAAAACTGCTTCGTCAGAGGGGTTGAGTTGCGTGAGAAGACGCATGCAACGAATTGTGAAATAACAATATATGACCTTGGAACAGTTGCCGTTTAACGCGTTCGATTTCGCCTTGGTGGCCATCCTGGTTTTTGGAGTTTTTCGGGGCCGCAAGCACGGGATGTCCGAGGAACTGATGAGCTTGATCAAATGGGTGCTGATCGTGCTGGCATGTGGATTCCTCTACGAGCCAATCGGACAAGCGATGGCGGCCCAAAGCCCCTTCAGCCTCCTGGCGTGTTACCTGTTCGTTTACAGTGGCTTGGCCTTGTTGATCCTCGGAATCTTTGCGCTGTTGAAACACCAACTGGGCGGCAAACTGGTGGGAAGCGACATTTTTGGACGCGGTGAGTATTATTTGGGCATGGGGTCCGGCATGGTCCGGTTCGCCTGCATGGTCCTCGCCGGGCTGGCACTCCTGAATGCGCGTTACTTTTCGCCGGCCGAGGTTCAGGCCATTACCAACTACCAGACTGACGTCTATGGCAGCACGTTCTTCCCCGGCTTGCACAGCGCGCAGGCAACGGTGTTTGAACGATCCCTGACCGGGCCTTACATCAAGCAGTATCTTGGTTTCCTGCTCATCAAACCCACCAAGCCGGAGAACAAGGAACTGCATCAAAGGGAGTACGCCCTGCCCCATTGAAAGGGAGAGCGCTACTGCCAGGACACGCTCCAACCGGTTCCCAGCGGGGTGGGCCGGGCTCGGGATTGACAACGCCGCTTGCGCTGGAGCAGACTCACCCTCGACCGCCCACGGGCGGCGAGAGAAGTCCTTGCAATGAAGGCGTGGTTTGGACGGAAGAAACAACGGGACCGGGATCGCTACTATCTGCTTCCCGGCATGGGCGGCCGCGCGCTGCGTCGCAAGCGCCGAATGATCCTGCAATGGTCCATCGCCACGGGGTTGATTGTCTCCGCCGCCGTGGCCTGCATTCTATACTTCTTAAGCACCAGCCGGTGAGGCCGGAAGGCGCGAAGTCCCGAGGGCCCAAGCCTCATTGGGAGTTGTTTAAGGCGTTCCCTCCGTGTAACCTGCCCCGGGAATTCGGTCAGGACATGACACCCACGCTATTGATAGTGGACGATGAAAAGACGACGCGCGAGGGGCTTCGGGCGGCGTTGGAAGACCGCTATGACGTTTACCTGGCCGAAGATGCGCGGTCGGCGATGGAGATGCTGGAAAAGGAGCATTTCGATGTCTTGTTGACCGATTTCCGTTTGCCCTCCGAGGACGGCATGAAGCTGATCGCGCGAGCCAAGTCGCTCTCCAAGCCGCCCATCTGCATCCTGATGACGGCCTACGGCTCCGAAGAACTGGCGGTTGAAGCCATGAAACGGGGGGCGGATGATTACATTGCGAAGGGGCGGCTGCAAATTGACGAGCTGGAGATGCGCATCGCGCGGGCGCTGCGCCAGCAGAACCTTGAGGTGGAGAACGTTGCGTTGCGGCAGCAGCTTGACGCGAAGTTCGGGATGGAGGGGGTGGTGGGTGAATCCGCGGCGATGCGCGAGGTGTTTGAGGTGGTCCAGCAGGTGGCGCCGACGCGCGCAACGGTGTTGTTACAGGGCGAGAGCGGCACGGGCAAGGAATTGATCGCAAAGGTCATTCACCAGCTCAGCCCGCGGGCGCGGCAGCCGATGGTCACCGTGCATTGCGCAGCCCTCACGCCGACGCTGCTCGAGAGCGAATTGTTCGGCCACGAAAAGGGGGCGTTCACCGGCGCGTATGAACGCCGCATCGGGCGCTTCGAACAGGCCCAGGGCGGCACCCTGTTTCTGGACGAAATCGGCGAGATTGACGCCACCCTCCAGATCAAGCTCCTGCGGTTTCTGGGCGAGCGGACCTTCGAGCGGGTCGGCTCGAACAAAACCCTGACGGCCGACGTGCGGCTCATCGCCGCCACCAACAAGAACCTCGCGGAAATGGTCAAGGCCGGCACTTTTCGGGAGGACCTCTTTTTCCGGCTGCGGGTGGTGGAAATCTGGCTGCCGCCGCTGCGGGAGAGGCGGGAGGACATTCCCTTGCTGGCCGGAGCGTTTCTGGCCGAATTCGCGCGGGAGAACGGCAAGGCGGTCAAGGGGTTCACCAGCGAGGCAATGGAGATTCTGACGCGGCACGACTGGCCCGGCAATGTCCGCGAATTGCGGACCGCCATCGAGCATGCGGTGGTCCTGTGCCGCGGCGACAAAATCACCGCCCGGGACCTGCCGGCCTCGGTGCGGAATCCGGCGGGTGAGGCGCCGGCGGGCCGGACACCCGACGCGCGGACGGCTCCGGCCGGCATGACGGTGCAGGAGGCCGAGAAGCGGCTGATCATTCGCGCGCTGCAGGACACGCACGGAAACCGCACCCAAGCCGCCAAGCTTTTGGGCATGAGCCGGCGAACCCTTTACCGGAAACTCGGCGAATACCAGTTGGAATCCCTCTAGACTATGGACTTTCTGCAAAAATTCATTCATGGCCTCGAAGTGGCGGGAGGCATGCGCTATCTCCGCAGCATTGCCCTGGTCCTGGCCGTCCTCATGCTCGCGGTCGCCTACGACTTCCGCGGCTTCAAAAACATGAACACGCTCGAGGCCATGGATGCGGCCCAACTGGCGCGCAACCTGGCCGAAGGCCGGGGATACACCACCCTGTTCATCCGGCCCTTGAGCATGTACCTCGTCAAAAAACGAAACCAGGAGGTGAAGGCCGTGCCGACCGTCGGGGAAGTGGCCGACTTTTCCGAAATCCGGACGCCGCATCCGGACCTGGCGAATCCGCCGGTTTACCCGGTGGTGCTGGCCGGGTTGATGAAAGTGCTCCCGTTCCGTTATCCGATGCCGGAAAAGACGCAGGCCTTTTGGAACTTCCGCGGGAATTTCTGGCGGTATCAGCCGGACTTCCTGATTGCGGTCTTCAACCAGGTGCTCCTGCTGGTCGCGGTGGCGATGGTGTTTTTTCTGGCGCGACGCTTGTTCGATCCCTCGGTGGCCTGGCTGTCCGCGCTCCTGATGTTGGGCACGGACTTGCTCTGGCGATTCAGCGTGTCAGGACTCTCGACGATGTTGTTGCTGGTGATTTTCCTGGGGCTGATTTGGTGCCTGGTGGCATTCGAGGAGGAAAACCGCGAGCCGCGGGGGGGAGCGGGCCGGCTGTTCCTGCTGGCCGCCTTCGCGGGATTGCTGACGGGGGTGGGCGGGCTCACCCGTTACGCGTTTGGGTGGATGATCATCCCCGTGGTGGTTTTTGTGCTCCTCATCAGCAGCCGCAGAGCCGTGGTGCTCGCGTCCGTCAGCCTGCTGATGTTCGCGGCCGTGTTGGCGCCCTGGATCATCCGAAATCTGGAAGTCAGCGGACGCGCTTTTGGCACCGCCACCTACACCGTGATTGAAAAAACGGGGACGTTGCCCGACTTCCAACTGCAACGGACGCTGGAAGCGGACCTTGGGGACACATTTCTGGACGTGTTTCGCACCAAGGACACGTTGGGGGCATTGCGGACCAAGGTGCAAATCAACAGTTTGAGAATGGTTCAAGAGGACCTGCCGCGGCTGGGGGGCACGTGGCTGGCCGCGTTCTTCCTCGTCGGCCTGCTGGTCCCGTTCCAAAACCCGGCAACGCAGCGGCTGCGGCATTTTCTGCTCGGGGCCATTGCCGTGGCTTTTGTGGTGCAGGCCTTCGGCAAGACCCAGCTTTCGGAGGACTCGCCGGAGATCAACACCGAGAACCTCCTGGTCTTGTTCGGTCCGCTGGTGATCGCGTACGGAGTGAGTTTGTTTCTGCTGATTCTCGACCAGGTGGACTTCCCGTTCCGCGAACTGCGCTATGTGGTCATCGCGCTGTTTGCGATGTTATTCTCGCTGCCTTTAATCCTCACGCTCTTGCTGCCGCGGCCAACGCCGTTGACGTATCCCCCCTACCACCCCGCCATAATCCAGGGAATTGCCAACCTCATGGAGCCGGAGGAATTGACCATGAGCGACATGCCCTGGGCGGTCGCGTGGTACGGCCAGCGGCAGTCGGTTTGGCTCACCCTCAACGCGCAAAACGACTATTTTGCGATTGATTCGTTCCAAAAACCGATCAAAGGCCTCTACCTGACCCAGCGAACCCTGGACCGCAAATTCCACAGCGAACTGCTGCAACGCAGCCCCGACTCAAACTGGGGCGCGCTCGTTTTGGACATCATCGTGAATCGCCAGCAGGTCCCGCCTTCCTTCCCGCTCCGCTCGAACATGCCGGGCCTGCTTGCCTCGGGGCAGTTGTTCTTGACAGACCGCGACCGTTGGCGAAAGGCTGGCGAGCGTTGAGAGTTCCCCGTCAGCGGCAGAGAGCCTGAGCGTCCTCGGAGCTGACCCGCCTGGTCTTCACGCCATGCGGAGAAGCCCGGGCACAATGGTACCCAGTGTTGAATCTTTGGACTATTACCACCGGTCCCTTTGGAACTTCGCCTGCGCCAGTCCTCGGCTGCGCGGAATCTCAGAGCGACAGGCCGTGGACACCATCCCCCCCTCGCGGCCCTGCTCTTGCTTGGATGGAAGGAGTGGGTGGGGGCGCGAGTTACCGCGGCGGGCGGGAGCGAAGCGAGGCGGTGGCTTCGCGCAGGCCGGCGCTGGCTGCCGTCACGCGAATGGGGCCGCCGCGGCCCTCGGTGGTGCGAACGATCAGCATCGCCTTGCCATAGAACAGGCTGACCTGGTCGGAGTCAAACTCGGCGGGGAAATGATGGTCACCGTTGCCCACGCCTGCGAGGATGGCGGGACCTTCGATCCGGAATTTCACGTCGTTCATCGCCAGCGGACAGAGTGTGCCCTGCTGATCCACCGCCTCGACCAGCACGAAGCTCAGGTCGTCGCCGTCCGCAA
>JARKQH010000176.1 GCA_029974925.1 Verrucomicrobiota bacterium | reverse complement strand
GACGGGTAGCTGGTCTGAGAGGACGACCAGCCACACTGGAACTGAGACACGGTCCAGACACCTACGGGTGGCAGCAGTCGAGAATTTTTCACAATGGGCGAAAGCCTGATGGAGCGACGCCGCGTGGGGGATGAATGGCTTCGGCCCGTAAACCCCTGTCATTCGCGATCAAACCTCGCTATTTAAAAGATGGCGAGCTGATAGTAGCGGAAGAGGAAGGGACGGCTAACTCTGTGCCAGCAGCCGCGGTAATACAGAGGTCCCAAGCGTTGTTCGGATTCACTGGGCGTAAAGGGTGCGTAGGTGGTGAGGTAAGTCGGATGTGAAATCTCGGAGCTCAACTCCGAAATGGCATTGGAAACTGCCTTGCTAGAGGGTTGGAGGGGGGACTGGAATTCTCGGTGTAGCAGTGAAATGCGTAGATATCGAGAGGAACACCGGTGGCGAAGGCGAGTCCCTGGACAACTCCTGACACTGAGGCACGAAAGCTAGGGGAGCAAACAGGATTAGATACCCTGGTAGTCCTAGCCGTAAACGGTGCACGTTTGCTGTAAAAGGAATCGACCCCTTTTGTGGCGTAGCCAACGCGTTAAACGTGCCGCCTGGGAAGTACGGTCGCAAGATTAAAACTCAAAGAAATTGACGGGGGCCTGCACAAGCGGTGGAGTATGTGGCTCAATTCGATGCAACGCGAAGAACCTTACCTGGCCTTGACATGCACGTAGTAGAAGGGTGAAAGCCTGACGAGGTAGCAATACCAGCGTGCACAGGTGCTGCATGGCTGTCGTCAGCTCGTGTCGTGAGATGTTGGGTTAAGTCCCGCAACGAGCGCAACCCCTGTGTCCTGTTGCCCCCCCGGCGCGAGTCGGGAGCACTCTGGACAGACTGCCTCGCTCAAACGAGGAGGAAGGTGGGGATGACGTCAAGTCAGTATGGCCCTTACGGCCAGGGCTGCACACGTACTACAATGCCCGGCACAGAGGGAAGCGAGACCGTCAGGTGGAGCAAATCCCCAAAAACCGGGCTCAGTTCAGATTGTCGTCTGCAACTCGACGGCATGAAGCTGGAATCGCTAGTAATGGCGCATCAGCTACGGCGCCGTGAATACGTTCCCAGGCCTTGTACACACCGCCCGTCACATCATGAAAGCCGTTTGTACCCGAAGTCGCCCCTCAAAAGGTGCCGAAGGTATGGATGGTGATTGGGATGAAGTCGTAACAAGGTAGCCGTAGGGGAACCTGCGGCTGGATCACCTCCTTTCTAAGGAGATACACGGGCGCGGGGTCAAAACCGCGTTCCCAAGGTCGGTCAATCCTTCGGGATTGAACACGGGCTCGCTTATCGCACACTTCAGTTTTCCAATGAGCAGCCGCTCTTTGGCAAGTGGTTGAGTTCGAACTCCGCGCCGGGCAGTGCGGCATGGCGGAATCCAGGCTGGACCTTTTTGCCGCTTTCAGACGATGCTCTGCGCTCCGGTTGGGGCTGTAGCTCAGTTGGTAGAGCGGTAGCTTTGCAAGCTATAGGTCGGGAGTTCGAGTCTCCTCAGCTCCACCAGCCTTCGCTCCTGGCGAAGCGGAGAGCGGAGGCTGCCGCGCCTGCCGCCCGATTCGGGCGCAGCCGGGCCGCTGAGCGCGCCGCGAGCTTCGGCTCGGCAAGCCAGTTTTTGGCGGGCGTGTAGCTCAGTTGGTTAGAGCACGCGCTTGATAAGCGCGGGGTCACTGGTTCAAGTCCAGTCACGCCCACCACTTGATAAAAACACTTTGGGCCGGCATTTCGCCGGGGCGCCGTGCGCTCCGGGGCAAGTCGGCGCTGTTCTTTGACAACTGCACATAGGTAGATAACTAGGGCAAAATTACAGTTCGCTGAGTTCTGTCGGCCCCTGTCGAGGGGGCCGCACAGGTTAACTTTGTGATCAAGCTACTAAGGGCTTATGGTGGATGCCTAGGTGCCAAGAGGCGATGAAGGACGTAGTAAGTTGCGATAAGCCACGGGGAGCCGCAAGCAGGCATCGATCCGTGGATCTCCGAATGGGACAACCCAGCCCGGGTAACACCGGGCTATCGCCGGATGAATTCATAGTCCGGCGAGGCGACACGGGGTGAAGTGAAACATCTCAGTAACCCCAGGAAAAGAAAACGACGTGATTCCGTCAGTAGTGGCGAGCGAACGCGGAAGAGCCTAAACCGGGAGGACTTGTCTTCCCGGGGTTGAGGGACCTCGATGTGGGAGGTGGACAGCTAGTGTAACGATCTGGAAAGGTCGGCCATAGACCGTGACAGCCGGGTGCGCGAAAGCTCGAAGCCCCCTAGGGGTATCCCAAGTAATGCGGTGCACGTGAAACTCTGCATGAATCCGTCCGGACCACCGGATAAGGCTAAATACTCCTTGGCAACCGATAGTGAACAAGTACCGCGAGGGAAAGGTGAAAAGAACCGCTGCTAGCGGAGTGAAATAGTACCTGAAACCATATGCCTACAATGTGTAGGAGTCCCGTTCTGCGGGATGACTGCTTGCCTTTTGCATAATGAGTCTGCGAGTTATTGTCCGTGGCCAGCCTAAGGCGCTCTGCGCCGGAGGCGAAGGGAAACCGAGTGCCAACAGCGCGATTCAGTCGCGGGCAATAGACCCGAAGCGGAGGTGATCTACTCTTGAGCAGGTTGAAGCTGCAGTAACATGCAGTGAAGGACCGAACTCGTGGATGTTGAAAAATCCTGAGATGACTTGAGAGTAGGAGCGAAAGACTAATCAAACCCCGTGATAGCTGGTTCTCTCCGAAATCGCTTGAGGGCGAGTGTTGTGTCAGTACTCAGTGGAGGTAGAGCACTGAATGGCTTAGGGACCCCACCAGGTTACCAAAACCAATCAAACTCCGAATGCCACTGATCCCCGTATCACAGCAATCAGGCAGTGGGCGATAAGGTTCATTGCCGAGAGGATAACAGTCCAGACCATCAGCTAAGGTGCCAAAATGTGATTAAGTGGAAAGGATGTGACGTTGCTTAGACAGTGAGGATGTTGGCTTAGAGGCAGCCATCATTTAAACAGTGCGTAATAGCTGACTCATCGAGCGATGTCGCGCCGAAAATGATTGGCGATCAAATCACATACCGAAGCTATGGATTCAGCCGGTTCTCGGACCGGCTGAGTGGTAGGAGAGCGTAATCAGCGCGGTGAAGCCGGACGGAAACGGACGGTGGAGCGCTGATTAGTGAGAATGCAGACACGAGTAGCGATAAACCAGGTGAGAATCCTGGTCGCCGTAAACCCAAGGTTTCCTGGGCCAGGTTCGTCCTCCCAGGGTTAGCCGGGAGCTAACGCGAGGCCGTAAGGCGTAGCGGATGCACAGCAGGTTAAATATTCCTGCGCCGGGTAAGAATTAGCTATGAGATGACGCATCGAAACACACCGACTAGGCAATCGAATGCTGAGCTTAGGGGCAACCCGAAGCGCATCGGTGGGCAAGGTGCCGAGAAAAGTTTCATAGTATGTCTTATTCGCCCGTACCGTAAACCGACACAGGTGGGTGAGTGTAAGCGCACTCAGGCGCGCGAGAGAAACCTCTCTAAGGAACTCGGCACATTAGCCCCGTAACTTCGGGAGAAGGGGTGCCCAATGGTGTTGCAGCAATGTGGCGCCGGCGGGTCTCAGTAAATTGCGTTTAGCGACTGTTTAACAAAAACACAGCACTCTGCCAAGTCGTCAAGACGACGTATAGGGTGTGACACGTGACCAATGCGGAAAGATTAAACTATGGGGTTCGCCGCAAGGCAAAGCTCTGTAGCCAAGTCCCCGTGAATGTCGGCCGTAACTATAACGGTCCTAAGGTAGCGAAATTCCTTGTCGGGTAAGTTCCGACCTGCACGAATCGTGTAACGACTGAACGACTGTCTCGGAGAGGATCTCGGCGAAACTGTAACGGCGGTGAAGATGCCGCCTGCCCGCAGTAGGACGGCAAGACCCTATGCACCTTTACTGTAAGCTCGTATTGTGTTCTGGTTAGGGATGCGTAGCGTAGGTGGGAGACTTCGAAGCGAGGGCTTCGGTTCTCGTGGAGTCGCAATGTGAAACACCACTCTTCGCTAATTAGGATTCTAACCCCAAGCTGTCAGCCAGCTGGGGGACAGTGCGTGCGGGTCAGTTTGACTGGGGCGGTTTCCTCCCAAAAGGTAACGGAGGAGCGCGAAGCTTGGCTCAGCATGGTTGGCAACCATGCGTCGAGCGTATGGGTAGAAGCCAGGTTAACTGTGAGACCTACAAGTCGAGCAGGTGCGAAAGCAGGCCCAAATGATCCGACGGTTTAATGTGGAATTGCCGTCGCTCATCGGACAAAAGGTACGCTAGGGATAACAGGCTGATCGAGTCCAAGAGTTCATATCGACGACTCGGTTTGGCACCTCGATGTCGGCTCATCGCATCCTGGGGCTGGAGAAGGTCCCAAGGGTCCGGCTGTTCGCCGGTTAAAGCGGTACGCGAGCTGGGTTCAGAACGTCGTGAGACAGTTCGGTCCTTATCCACTGTGGGCGCAGGAAACTTGAGGGATTCCAACCTTAGTACGAGAGGACCGGGTTGGACGCACTTCTGGTGTGGCAGTTGTTCCGTCAGGGGCATCGCTGCGTAGCCATGTGCGGAAGAGATAAGCGCTGAAAGCATCTAAGTGCCAAGCTCCTCCCAAGATCATGTTTCCCGGACGCAAGTCCCTAAAGACCCCAGCGAGACTAGCTGGTTGATAGGTTAGGCGTGTAAGCGAAGCAATTCGTTCAGCGGACTAATACTAATCGGTCGTGCGGCTTGATCGCTTCTTCTTCCCCTTCCGGGGAAGGACAGCGATTTCAACTCGCGAACGTAATTCCTCGTTGTCGCCTGTGTGCAGTTTTCAGAGAATCGCCGACTCCGGCCAAACCCGGCCCCCCGCGGGCCGGTGGGTTCTTTAACAATTTCTTGGTGGCGATAAAGCTGTGGTCCGACCCGTTCCCATTCCGAACACGGCCGTCAAACACAGTCTTGCCGATGGTAGTGGTCTTATAGATTCCGCGAGAGTAGGTTGCCGCCAGATTTTCTTCCCGGCCGATCCGGCGCCGCCGCCCGATCGGCCTTTTTTCTTTCTCCGCCGGCCGCGGCCCGGCCCGGCTCTCCCCCCGCCAACGCTTCCCGCCAGCGCGAAGCCCATTGCCGGAACGCGCGAAATCCGGTAATAAATCGTGCCAACGATCCAGAGCAGCAAGTCAGCAACGACATGGTCACTCGCTTTCCCCGCGCCTCCGTCTCCGGACCCCGGTCATGGACTTGAGCCACCCAACCACTGTCACGTTCCTGGTCTATCTCTTGGGCATGACCGCGCTCGGTTTTGCCGGCTGGCGGAGCACGAAAAACCTTTCGGACTACATTTTGGGCGGACGCCGTCTGGGGGCGTTCATCACCGCCTTGAGCGCCGGGGCCTCCGACATGAGCGGCTGGCTCCTGATGGGGTTGCCCGGCGCCGTCTATGCCGCCGGCCTTTCGGAGTGCTGGATTGCCATCGGCCTGGTGGCCGGCGCCTGGTTCAACTGGTATCTCGTGGCGGGCCGCCTGCGCGTTTACACCGAACTGGCCCACAACTCCCTGACCCTGCCCGATTACTTCACCCGCCGGTTTGAAGACCCGGGCAAACTGCTGCGCGTTCTTTCCGCCCTCATCATCCTGGTCTTCTTCACCCTCTATTGCGCCTCCGGCATGGTCGCGGGCGCCCGCCTCTTCGAGCGAACGTTCCACCTGTCCTATGAAACCGCCCTTTGGGGCGGGGCGGCCGCGACCGTCTTTTACGTTTTCCTTGGCGGCTTTCTAGCCGTGAGCTGGACCGACACCGTTCAGGCCATGCTGATGATCGTGGCCCTGCTGCTGGCGCCGGGGGTGGTTCTGATCAAGACCGGCGGCTTTGACGAAGTGATCGCCATCGTCCGGTCCGTTGACCCGAACCACCTCAACCTGTTTCGCGGCGCGTCCTGGGTGGGCATCCTCTCGTTGCTTACCTGGGGTTTGGGCTACCTGGGCCAGCCCCACATATTGATCCGCTTCATGTCCGCCTCCTCGGTTCATGTCATCCCCAACGCCCGGCGCATCAGCATGACCTGGATGGTCCTTTGCCTGCTGGGCGCGATGGCCGTCGGCTTTTTCGGCATCGCCTATTTCGCCGAGCACCCCGCGCACGCCGCCCCCGTAACCGCCAATCGCGAAACGGTCTTCATCACCCTCTCCCAACTCCTCTTCAATCCCTGGCTCGCTGGCATCCTCCTGGCCGCCATCCTCGCGGCCGTCATGAGCACGCTTTCCTGCCAGTTGATCGTCTCCGCCTCCGCCCTCACCGAAGACTTTTACAAGGCCTTCCTGCGCCCGAACGCCTCGCAACGCGAGCTGGTGTGGATCGGCCGGGCGATGGTCCTCCTGGTGGCCGGCGTCGCCATGGTCATTGCCGCCGACCCCGCCAGCCGCGTGCTGGGATTGGTCGGTTACGCCTGGGCCGGCTTCGGCTCCGCCTTTGGGCCGGTCATCCTGCTCTCCTTGATCTGGCCGCGCACAACCCGCCGCGGCGCGTTGGCCGGCATGGTTGCCGGCGCCGCAACCGTCATCCTCTGGCACAACGGCGGTTGGTGGGGACTCTATGAAATGGTTCCCGGCTTCGCCGCAGGCTGCGTTGCCACCCTCCTCGTCAGCCTGCTGGACCATCCGCCCGCCCCCACGGTGACGGACACCTTCAACCGCATGCTTGGGGCAACCGCCGCTGCCGGTCAACCCTCTCCGGACCGCCGGCCTGCTTCCGAACCTTCCGGAATCGCGGTCTGACCTTGGCGGGCAGCCGGGCGGGGGACCGCCTGGCCGTGCAACGAGAATGAGACAACCTGTTCCGGGCCGAGCCTGGACCGAACCCTCACGCGGCCCGAGGCGTCCGCCGTCAGCGACCGGACCTTTCGCCCGCTTTCGCGCAGCTCGTAACTCAGGCCGGGTTCGAGCCCCGCAATGGTTTGCGTGAGCCTTACCGACCGATCCCCTGCCCGCAAGGTCCATTGCCGCGCCTCGCGCAACCCCTCCGACCACGAGTCAACCTCGACCTCCAAGTGCCCGCCCGCCTTCCGCTCGAGGACGAGTTCCGCCCCGGCATGGGTGGCCGGAAAAAACTCCAGGCGCTCGCCGGCGACATTGACCCCAAACCGGCTGCCGTGCCGCACCGTGAATCCGGCGGTGGACACCGCGTAAGCTGTCGGCGCCAGATCAATCCACCAAGTCTGCCCCCGGAGACGGTATCGCAGCCGGGTCCCCGCCAGCTCCGGGGTCAGGCGCGGGTCCAGGAACAGGCGATTGTATTTCGGTTGCACTCCATACAGATTCCGATAAAGCCCCACCACGGGCATGCAATTGCCCGCCAGGATGTCCTCTCCCGCGCCCTGCTGCGTCCGTCGCTGATACCGCTGAAACGAAAGCCCGTCCCGCTCGTATCTCTCCAGCGTGTTGCGAATGTACCGCAGCGCCACGTCCGGTCGCGTTTCCGCGTAAGCGCGCACGCCCAGTTCGCCCCACGAGAGAAAGAGGTCCCCATTTTCATAATTGGGAAAAGGATAGTTGACCTTGGCGTGACCCTCGTCGGGCTCATAGGGAAAGAACGACAACGGCCAGAAAAAGAGCTTCTCCTTTTGCATTTCGGCTTCGATGCGGTCCAGGATGGCCTGGCGCCGCCCGGGCGCATCGCAAAGCCCGTAAGCAATGGCCGCGAAGTTCACCGGCGTCACCAGGTTGTTGCCGTGCAGGGAGTCATCCCTGTCGCGCCAGTATATGAACCACTCTTTCGCCGGGTCCCAAAAACCGCCCTCGGCGGTCGTGCGGTTGAACTGGCGCTTGAGTTTTGCGGCGCGTTGCCGGTATTGCGCCGCCCGCGCCCTGTCGCCCAGCAATTCTTCCAGCTCCGCCCAACGGGTCAGGGCGTGATAAAGTTCGGCATTGACCAGCGCGTTCTCGTGCGCGGCCCAGATGACGTCAATCCAATCGCTGCCCTGCTGGTCGCTGTGAAAGTTGTTGTGCATTTCGACCAGACCATCGTCATCCGCATCGCGTCGCAACAGGTAGTCCAGCATCCGCTCGCAGGCGGATTTCTGGCCCGCCAGCCAGCTCCGGTCGCCTGTCAAATCGAACAGCTCGGCCACGCAAATGGGAAAACAGGTTTGTGAGTCCATCAGGATGCCCCACTGGGCCTCGTAATAGCCCCGGGAGTCGAACGTGCCGGGCATCGCATCCGCGCTGACATACCACCAGCGCGACTTCAGCCGGCCGTCCGCCTGCAACGCATGGAGGCGTTCGTGGTCAAAAGTCGCGGCGCAATTCGCCAGATAGTCGGCGTCCTGAAGCGCGATGCCGATTTGTGAGAACCATTGTTCGTGCAGACACTTGAAGCCCGAGCGCCATCCGTTGGCCCCCACAATCCGGCGGTCCACCACGCCGTAGCGGCCCATGGTGTGCAGCAGTTCGCGGATGCTCGCTTCGGGCAGGCCCTTGAACTCCCCCAGGTCAAAGGTCTGCTCATAATCCAGCGCCGTGAGACTGAACTCCGCGGCCGTGGCGCCGGCCGTCACGCGGAATGGGGCCCAAAGGTCGGACGCTGAGGGATGGAACCGGCGCAAATCGTGCTTCGGGCGCAAGGCTTCGGGCGCGATCGAAAACGCGGCGGTAAGCGTGCCATCGGCCTCGTGGGTGAACCGCGCGTGCGCCTGGAACGGTTGCCGGCTGCCCCGCCCGGGCGTCGCGCGAATCGCAAGGGCGTCGTTGGCTGTTGGATTCCAGCAGACGAAACCACCGGCCTGGACAGCGTAAGTTGCGTTGGGGGTATCCAGATAGCGATTCCACGCGACCCCGCCATTGTCGAGCAAGGCCCCGGTCCAGGTCGTCAGGCTCCCGAAGTTCCAAGCCGGCATCACCGAATCTTGAACGGTCGCCGGGCCGGGATATCGCCGTTCAATTTTCCAGCCAAGCCCCGGCGCGCCCCCGGCGGGCTCGCGTGCGGCCGCCGAGAAAGTCCACCTTTCCTCGACCGGGAACTCCGGCGGTCCCAGCCGGATGCCGGACACCACCAGCCTGTTCTTTTCCGCGTTCGCCTTGACCGAAACCTGATTCGAGCGGGTGGTAAACCACTGGTTTGAGATCCTTATCCCCGTGAACGCCCCGGCGCCCGGCCTGGCAACGCTTCGCCCGCGAACCCAAACCTCCTCCACTTCACACCGCCCCGCCAGATTCAGCCTCAGCACCAGATTGCTTCCCCGATCCGCCACGATGAACGCTTGCCTCGCCGGATCGGCTGCGACGACGAAGTCCCCTGCGAGGCTCAGCGGCGAAACGCCGAGCAAAGCCGCCAGGCAAAGCGGCTGAAACCTCGGTGCGCCCCGTTTCATGGGTTCAACTCTCGAGGTGGAACACTTCTCGCAACTCCAGACACACCGGGCTGTTATCGGGGTTTGTGGCCATGAGGTCCTTCATGTAAGCCCACCACCGCCGGTTCACCGCGGTGTCGGCGATCGCCGCCCACCGTTCCTCGCTCTCGACCTCGGCATACCCGAACAATTGCCGCGTCCCCGGATGCAGAAAAATGGAATACGAGCGTACCCCGTGTTCCCGCAACACGGCTTCCAATTCGGGCCAGATGGGGTTGTGGCGGCGGGCGTATTCCGCTTCCCGCCCGGGCTCGAGCTGAAAGACAAACGCTTTTCGAATCATAAATCGTTGGCGGCGTCTGGCGCTCGCGCCGCATTGCGAGTCCGCCAGACAGCCCGCGGGGCGTGTTTCGCGCCTGGAGGCGGCGAAGCCCGGGGAGAACGCCGTGAGACACCCCCGCCGTCACTGCGCCCGGCGCCGCCACAAAGCCCTGGTGGACGCGCTCCCGCCCGGCGGCCTGTTCCTCACACCCCTAGACTTGCCACCCGCCGCGCTTGGGCCGGTCCAGCCATTGGTTCGCTTCCTCGTCTCCGACGAACCTTTCCTTGACCGGGTCCCATTTCAACCGGCGATGGTTCCAATACGCCAGGTTGCCCAAATGGCACACGGTCACCGACCGGCACCCAATCTCCACATCGCAAATCGGCCGCTTCCGGCTGCGCATGCAATCCAGAAAATCCTTGGTATGACTGTAACTGTTGTACAACCGGATGGCGTTGGGTCCCAACGGTTCGGCGGCCACCGACTCCGGGGTGGCTTCAAACTTGCCGCGGTTCACCAGAATTTTTCCCTCCGTGCCAAGGAACAGGACGCCGCCGCTCTGGCCATGGATCACTTCCACGCCGTTGGCGTAGATGAACCGAACTCCCCTGGTGGCCTTGGGATCGTCCGGTGGAATGATCTCCACCGGCCCGCTCTCATCCATCCCCAACCCCCACTGTGCGATATCGAAATGATGCGCTCCCCAGTCGGTCATCATCCCCCCCGAATACTCGCGGTAATTGCGCCAGTTCGGGAAATGGTCGTGCACTCCGCGCGGACTCAAAATCGAGTTGTACGGACGCAAGGGCGCCGGCCCGAGCCAGAAATCCCAATCCAGTCCCGGCTCCAGCGGTTCCTCCGGCAGGTCGCACGGCCGGGACGGGCCGCCGACATCCACGATGATTTGCTTGATGGTTCCAATCCGCCCGTTCCGTACCAGCTCGCACGCGGTGCGGAATTCCTTGGAGGAGCGTTGCATCGAGCCGGTTTGGAACACGCGGTCGTACTGGCGCGCGGCGTTCACCATCGCCCGGGCCTCGTGGATGGTCAGCGAAAGGGGTTTTTCGCAGTAAACATCTTTTCCGGCCCGGCAGGCCGCCACCGCCTGGTACGCATGCCAGTGATCCGGCGTGGCGATGACCACCGCGTCAATGTCTTTTCGCGCCAGCAACGCCTGAAACTCCGCATACGCCGCGCAGTCCTTGTACTCCTTGCCGGTTTTGATGGAGTAGAACTCGTTCACCAGGTTCTGATGGTGCTTCCGCCGGGTGGTGTCCACGTCGCACACCGCCACCACCTGCGTGTTGGGCTGGTTTAGAAAATTGTTCATCAAGTGACGTCCCTGCTTGCCCGTCCCAATCACGCCGAGGGTGATCCGGTTGTTGGGCGCATCCGCGCCCCAGGAACGAACAGCCCCGGCCACGAGCCAGGAACTGGATGCTGAAACCATTGCGCCCGCCTTGAGAAACGCCCGCCGAGACAGAGTTGTTGACATGGCTCCGCATCCTACCTGAATCCCCATATAATTCAATGCTTTCCATGACCCGCTTTGGGAATGGCCGCCCGCCCAACGCGACAGACCTGTCACCCTACTGTGGTATTTCCTCCGGGACAGCCTGGCGGTTACTCTTCATCTCATGCTGAATCAAGTGCCGCGTTTGCTCCCCGGCTCCAATCGTTGCCCGGGTTCGAATGGCCGGATGCCACGCCTGGTGTGTTGGTCGGTCCTGGTTGCCGTGTTCCTGGCGCGAGTGGGCGCGCCTGCCGCGGATTCCCCCTCCCCCTTCCGCGCTGCTCGCTCCGTCCATTTGAGCTACCCGGCGCCCGAAGGCGACGTTTACTACAACGAAATGATCATCCAGGAATCCGTTCCCGGCAGTTATTTCATGGCCTGTGGCTGGGATACCGGTTACTTCGGTCTCCAGCAGCTCACTCGGGCTGACGAAAAAGTCGTGTTGTTTTCCGTGTGGGACCCGACTCGGGGCGACGACCCCAACGCGGTGAAGACCGAAGACCGGGTCGAGGTGCTGGCGCAGGGCGAGGGCGTGCGCATCCGCCGTTTCGGCGGGGAAGGCACCGGCGGCCAATGCATGGCAGGCTGCGTGTGGAATTCGGGGGAAACCAACCGGTTCGTCATCCAGAGCCAGGTGCAGAGCAACAAAACCGCCTACACCGCCTGGGTCTGGCTCAACTCCAAACAGGCTTGGTGGAAACTGGCCACCTTCCGCACCCGCACCGGCGGGCGTCCGCTCCGAGGCTACCATTCCTTTGTCGAAGACTTCCGTCGCGACTTCAAGAGCGTGGGGGAAACCCGTCGCGCCCTTTACGCCAACGGCTGGGTTCGGACGACCCAAGGCGAGTGGGTGCCCCTCAAAACCGCGCGTTTCACCGCTTCCAACGCCTCCTGGGAATCCCGCGACAACATTGACGCCGGCGTCATCAACGGGCTTTTCTACCTGGCCACCGGCGGGAACATTACCGCCAGCCATCCCCTCCGCGGCACCATCGAGTTACCCGCGCCCCCGGCTGCGCCTCCCAAACTCGATTTCCTGCATCCGGCCCCTTAGCGCGGCCTCCCACCCGCCGGGCTCATCGCGCGACGCGCCCCCGTCGCGCGCCCGGAACGCAACTACGGCGCCGGAATGATGATCTTCTGTCCCACCTGCAAGCGCTCGGGTTTCAGACCCGGGTTGGCTTTCAGGATCGAATCCAGGGTTACCTTGATATTCTGCTCGCGGTAAGCCTCAACAATGGTCGAAAGGGTGTCGCCCCGGGCCACGGTGTGCTCAAAATATTTGTCCGGCAGGGTGGACTTGCCCCCCCCGCCCGAGGAACTGGAAGGCGGGGCAGCCGCGCGGGCCGACGCCGCGGTCAGGGTCTTGCCCAGGTTGAGCAGTTCCTTGTGGATGCGTTCGGCGTCTTCGAGGCGTTTGCGGTCAATTTCCTTGACTGCGTCCGCCAGCCGCCGCAAATCCTCCTGCGACGCATACAGCTCGCTCGGCCGGCCCATCCGGTCGCGCAAGTCCGCAATGGCCCGGCTCAGGTC
>JARKQH010000155.1 GCA_029974925.1 Verrucomicrobiota bacterium | reverse complement strand
TGTGGGGCGGAACCTAGATAGCGGCGGGGAGCTGCGGGAAAGAATCAGGGGTTGGACAGGATTGCCCGGATAAAGCTGCGGGGGGGAAGGCACTGCACTCCGTAGGGCTTCTCCAGAGTCAGCAAGTCTTTGTCGAACGTCACCAAGAACCGGGCGCGCTGGCCGATCGCAAGCGCCAGGACGGGATTGTCCTTCAGATCCCGGCGGACGATCATTTTTGCCGGCGGATCATTCACCAACCGGGACTTGCTTTTGAACCATTCCAGCCAGCTCTGCCAATTCCGGTTTTCCCAGCCCGGCTGGGAGGCCAGGCGAGCGAGCGTTTCCGCCCACTCGAGCGTCAGGTAAGGAGACCGGATGGAATCAAACGAACGCGAAATGAGCAACCGGAACACCCCCCGCGCCTCACCGCGCCAGCCGATAGCGGACACCACCACGCTGGTGTCAATCACCGCCTTTGGCTTCATAACGCCCCCGCAACTCTTTGCGGACCTGTTTCGCCGCCCGGACAACCTCCGCCACCGGCTCCGGTCCCGGCGCCCCGTCGCGTTTATCCATGCGGTCAAACTCTGCTTCCAAGCGGGCCTGCTCTTTATCGCGCTCGCGGCGAATCAAGTCCCGAATGACATCACTGGCGGAGGCATAGTCGCCTTTCTCCTTTTGGGCACGAATCCAAGCCGCCTGGTCCTCGGAAACAGAAATATTCAGCGTTACAGCCATGCCAAACGCTAGCAAACAATGCGAATCTTGGCAAACTTCACATGTCCACTTTTGGCCGCCTTTGGCCACTCCTGACCCCCTTACCGGCACCCCCCGGCCTGGCGTAGAGGAGGGGTTGTAACACGGTTGCCGTGTGTGCGGCGGCGGCATGGTGGAGGGGGAGGGGTTGCTGCGGCGGCCCGGTGAGCACAAGGACCGGAGCCTCCGTCCGGCCGCTGCCCCCCGCCACACCGGTCATCCCATCGCCGCAGCGCCAGTCAGATAATTCACTGGCACGAAAGCGGTTCCTGGCGTATTGATGACACCGGCGGTCTGCGCCGGAAAGGTTTCGAAAGTGACTGACAGCATCAGCTTATGTTCATCGTAATGGTCGCGCCGGAATGCGCTCCTGTCGCCAAAGTGGGCGGTCTGGGAGACGTGGTGCACGGGCTTTCCAAGGAGCTGGGCATTCGCGGGCACGCGGTGGAAATCATCCTGCCGAAGTATGACTGCATGCGGTACGACCGCATCCACGGGCTGACGATGAGCTACCAGGACCTGTGGGTGCCGTTTTACGGGCAATGGATTCATTGCGACGTTCACTTTGGGTGGGTGGACGGCCTCAAATGCTTTTTCATTGACCCGCATTCCCCCCAGAATTTTTTCAACCGGGGGGTGTTTTACGGGCACCAGGATGACGGGGCGCGGTTTGCGTTTTTCTGCCGGGCGGCGCTGGAGTTCATGCTCAAGGCGAACAAGCATCCGGAGATCATCCATTGCCATGACTGGCAGACGGGTTTGGTGCCGGTGTTGCTCTACGAGGTGTATCAGCACCTGGGGATGCGCCACCCGCGCGTGTGTTACACGTTGCACAACCTGGGGCATCAGGGGCATCAGGGCGAACACATCCTCCGCCAGGTCGGTTTGAATCCCGGCGCCCTGACGACGCCCGACCGGTTGCTGGACGATCATCGTCCCGGCACGGTGAACCTGATGAAGGGGGGGATTGTTTACTCGAATTTTGTCACGACGGTGTCGCCCACCTATGCCCATGAGGTGCGGCACACCCACCTGGGCATGGGCCTGCAACGCATCCTGAACGTCCACGAACGCAAGTTCGGCGGCATCCTCAACGGCGTGGACTATAATGTGTGGAATCCCGAGGTGGACACGCACATTGCGCGGCGCTACTCGATCGCCACGGTGCAGGACAAATACGAGAACAAAACCGCGCTGCGGCAACGGCTGTGGCTGCGGCACGAGTTCAAACCGATCGTCAGTTTCGTCGGGCGGCTGGACCACCAAAAGGGGGTCCACCTTGTTTTTGAGGCGGTGCCCTACTGCCTCAACCACGGCTGCCAGTTTGTGCTGCTCGGCTCCAGCCCGCACGGCCATATCAACGGCCTGTTCTGGCAGTTGAAGCAGCGTTTCAATGACCACCCGGATTGCCACCTCGAAATCGGTTACGACGAAGACCTGGCCCACCTGATTTACGCCGGCTCGGACTTGATTTTGGTTCCCAGCGAGTATGAACCGTGCGGGCTGACCCAGATCATCGCCCTCAAGTACGGGACGGTGCCGGTGGTCCGCAACACGGGCGGCCTGGCCGACACGGTCTTTGACGCCAACTACGCCCCGCGGCCGTACCATGAGCGCAACGGGTATGTGTTCAACGACTATAACTGGACCGGCCTGGAGTCCGCCCTGCGGCGGGCCATTGGCCTGTGGTATTCCTATCCGCAGCACTTTCGCGAGCTGATGATCAACGGCATGCGCTGCGACTATTCCTGGAATCATCCCGGCCGGCATTATTTGAATATTTATGACTACATTCGCGAGCCCTGAAGTCCCGTGAATCGCGTCCGCGTCATTCCCACCCGCTCCGGTTTTGAACTGCTGGCCGAGACCGCCGGCGAGAACGGAAGCGTGCTTGTGACGCTCCGCGCCCCGGCGGGCGTGGACTGCCGGCTGCACTGGGGCCTCCGGCCGGCCCAAGCCTCCGGCTGGGTCGCGCCGCCCGCCGCGGCCTGGCCCGCCGGGTCCCAGCCCGCCGGCCCCCATGCGGTTCAGTCGCCTTTCGTGGCGGCGCGGGGCCAGGCCGAGGTCGTGATCCGGCTGCCCGCCCCCGACCCGTCCGCCCGGCTCGAGTTTGTGCTGTATTTTCCCCGCGAGAATCGCTGGGACAACAACGGGGGCCGGAACTACGAGCTGCGGCTGGCGGCGGGGGAGGAAGCCGCCCCGGCTGCGGCGGCCGGCGGCCTCGGGCCCCTGACGCCGCTGGCGGACGAAATCATTCGCGCCGAAACCGCGCCGCATTCGTGGACCCTGATGCACCGGTTCAATCTCTGCCATGATTTGGTGGACCGGGCGCGGCCGCACGGGGCCGACGGCCTGGCGCTGCTTTACGTCTGGCTGCGATTCTCGGCCATCCGGCAGCTCACCTGGCAGCGGAACTATAACACCAAGCCGCGCGAGCTGGCCCACGCGCAGGATCGCCTGACGCGCAAGCTGGCCGAGGTCTATCGCGCGGATTCAGCCGCGCGGCCGTGGGTGCGCCTGATGCTGGCGACGGTCGGCCGCGGCGGCGAAGGCCAGCGGATTCGGGACGAGATTCTGAACATCATGCACCGGCATCATATCAAGGAGGTGGCGGGGCATTTCCTGGAGGAATGGCACCAGAAACTCCATAACAACACGACGCCTGATGACGTGGTGATCTGCGAGGCTTACCTCGAGTTTCTGCGCAGTCACGGCAATCCCGACCGCTTCTACCAGGTCCTCGAGGCGGGTGGCGTCACCCGCCAGCGGCTCGAAAGTTTTGAACGGCCGATTCGCAGCCGGCCGGATTTCGTGCCGCATTTGCGCGACGGGTTGTTGCAGGATTTCCAGCATTTTCTCGGCATTCTCAAGGCGGCTCACTCGGGCACGGATTATGAAACCGCGCTTGAGGCGGCCCGCGGGGGGCTGGACGGCGCTTTTCAACAACATTTGGATTGGATTTTGCGGCACCGGCAGGATGACGGGCCGGGGCTGTTGCCCCTGGTGGAGGCCGTTACCGAAGCGCGTCGCCGCCTGGCTCCGTTGCTTCAGGGGGACGGCAATTTGCGCGAGCGGCTCTACCTCGACCTCGCCCTCGAGCAGTTGCTGCGCAGCGCGGTCGAACGCAACCTGCATCGGCGGCCGGGCGGTGAAGCGCTGGCCGATTTGATAAGCCGGGTGCTGGAGAATCTCGGGATTTCGAACCCACACCCCGAATTAACCCCGTGCCTCCGCCATTGGCAGCGCCTGCAAAGCCTTCCGCGCTTCCACGCCGATTGGGCCCTGCATGCGCGGTCCGTCGCCGACCGCGTGAGCCGGGTCCTGACGGCCCTGATTGATGAGTGCTATGCGCGGTTGCAGCCGAAGGCGGAATATCTCGGCCAGGGATTCGGGGCGGAGCCCTGGGCCATCCGCCTGTTCAGCGAGGAGGTCGTGCGGGGCGGCAGCCTCGGGTTTGTGCTTTCGATGTTGTTGCATCAACTGGACCCGGTGCTCCGGCAGGCCGCCCGCCTGGGCGCCTGGCAAATCATCAGTCGCGGCGCGGGCGCGGGGCGAGTCGAGGTGGTTGAAGCGCTCCGTTCGGTTCAGCACGCGCACTACCCGCAGCCGGTCGTGATCGTCGCGGACCAGGTGGCCGGCGACGAGGAAATCCCTGAAAACGTGACGGCGGTCCTTGCGCCGGACGTCACCGATGTGGTGTCTCATGTCGCCGTTCGCGCGCGCAACGGCAACGTGCTGTTTGCCGCCTGCCACGACCGGGAGCTCCTGGCGCGGTTGAAATCGCTGCGGGGGCGCGAGGTGCGGCTCGAGATGACGGCGTCGGGCGACATTCATTTTGAGGAGGTGAGCCGCGACGCCATTGTCCACGCGCCAGCCAGACCTGCCCCGGTGCGCCTGGTCCGCAAGCAATTCACCGACTACGCCATCACCGCGGACCGTTTCAGCGAAGCGACCGTTGGAGGCAAATCCCTTCACCAAACCCGCTTGCGGGGCCGCCTGCCGGATTGGATCGGCCTGCCCGCCTCGGTCGCGATTCCCTTTGGCGTGTTCGAGCAAGTTCTGGCGCACCCGCAGAACCGGCCGGTGGCGCAGCGATACGAGCAGGCGCTCGAGAGAATTGGCCGGGAAGGTGAAAGCCCGCCGCCGGCATCCGGTGGGTCGCCCAGACCCGCAAGCGAGGGAACCGGGCTGGCAGAATCCCACCCGCACCCCGGTGCGGCCCAACGCGGGCCGAATGCCGTCAGGCCGGAGCAGGGGTTGGCGGAGATGCGTGACGCCGTGCTTTCGCTGGCGGCTCCCGAGGAATTTCGCCGGGCCTTGGTGGACACCTTGGGCCGGGCAGGACTAGGGGGACCGGAAGTGTGGGAGGGGGCGTGGGCGGCGGTGAAGCGGGTTTGGGCGTCCAAGTGGAATGACCGGGCCTGGTTAAGCCGGCAGAAGCTGGGCATTCCGCACGATTCGTTGTTCATGTCAGTGCTGATTCAGGAGGTCGTTCCGGCCGATTACGCGTTTGTCATCCACACGGTCAATCCGCAAACCAACGACTCCCGCCAGCTTTTTGCGGAGGTGGTGCTGGGTCTGGGCGAGACTCTCGTCGGCAACTTCCCCGGGCGGGCCCTGAGCTTTGTTTATGAAAAAAGCAGCGGCCAGGTCACCCTGCTGTCCTATCCCGGCAAGAGCCTTGGGCTTTACGGCAGCGGCCTCATCTTCCGCTCGGACTCGAATGGCGAGGACCTGGAGGGCTATGCGGGCGCCGGACTGTATGACAGCGTGCTGCTGGCCCCGCCGCGCGAAGTCACGCTGGATTACTCCCAGGAACCGCTGGTGTGGGACGAGGGTTTTCGGCGGGAGCTGCTCACCCGCATTGGGCGCCTGGGTGTCGAGGTGGAAAGACTTTGCGGCGGCGCCCAGGACATCGAAGGCGCCATCGCGCACGGCCGCTGCTGGTTGGTGCAGACCCGGCCGCAGGCCGGGGTTGGTTGATTTCGCGGGCGCATGATACGCGTTGGCAATCAGACCTCTTTCGCCGCCACGCCAACCGAGCCGTTCGACTATGCTCGGGCGCGGCGCTTCGACGCCTTCGAATGGTTTCCGGACAAGAAACCCGGCGCCGGTTGGGATGCATCCGATTTGTCGGCGGAACTGCGGCGCCAAATCCGCCAGCAGGCCCTTGATGCCGGATTGCGGATGTCGGTCCATGCCCGCTGGCAAGCCAACCCGCTCCTGCCCGAGTCGGCGCCGCTGTTGGAAGCCGATTTGAACCTGGCCGGCGATCTGGGCGCGGAACTGGTCAACATCCATTTTCATCATGAACAGGGCCTCCGGCCTTTCCTCGAAGCCATCGCGCTGCTGGCCCGGCAGGCGGCGGACCGCGGCCTGAAGCTGGCGATTGAGAACACGCCGTTGCATTCCCCCGAGCAGTTTAACGAGCTGTTTGCCGCGATGCAGGCTGCCAAAAGACCTGAGTTCGACGCGGTTGGCATGTGCTTCGACCTGGGCCATGCCAATCTGTGCGCCGCCACGCGAAACGATTACCTTGGCTTCCTGGATCGGCTGGCTGAACAGGTCCCGATCATCCACCTGCACCTGCATGAGAACTGGGGCGACTCGGATTCGCATCTGGTCCTTTTTACCGGCCCCTCGGCCGCCAGCGAGGCCGGCATCCGCGGGCTGTTGGAACGGCTGGCGCGGAGGGGCTTTGACGGTCTGGCCATCCTCGAACAGTGGCCGCAACCCCCGGCTTTGCTTGACCGGGCGCGGGATCGGTTGGTTCAGCTTTGGCCCAAGGGGGGAGCCGTCCCCCGCCCTGCCGGGCGCCCAAGGCCAATGCCTTCCGGGGCGCACGAAGCCGGCACCGCCCTCCCCGCCCCCGCCCCGGCTTCGCCCCCGGCGGCCTTCGTTGATCGGTTGGCCGAAGCCAACCGCCGCGCGCGAAGCTGGCGGGAAAAACTGGAAGCGGTGTCGAGCCTGTTGTCGAACGAGGCCAGCCCGCTCGAAGACGAGACGCTCGCGGTTCTGGCGGTCTATTGCCGGTTCCTGCACCTGGGCCAAATCCCCTGCGCTGAAGATGGACGGCATTTCCGGCCCGGCCACCACGCCCGCATCGCCCTCGAGATTCGCCAGGCGCTGGCCCGGCGGACCACGCCCGCGCAAGCGTGGTTGCGGCGCAGAATCCTCCCCTGGCTGCCGTCCTCGTCTCCCGTCTTTCGCACGGCCGAGCCCCTCACACGAATCCGGGATATTGCGCATCGCAACGACATTCCCGCCGGACTCAAGCAGGAGATCAAGCACACGCTCCAGAACAAGCTGCACCGATGCGCCGGGCCGGAGGACCTGGCCACCGCGGGCGCCTTGTTAAGGCGCATCACCGCCGCGGGAGCTGAATATCCACCCGCGTTCGTGGAGGAATTCAAGCGCTTCCACGAGGAACTTGAAGAGTTTTTCAGCGCCCGGTCGCTCGATGCGCGCCTGCGGGCGCTGCTGCCGGAGCTGGACCCGGATTCGGCCTCCCTGGCGGTGGAACTGTTGAATCGCGCCCCGGATTCCTCGCTGGCCGGGCAACTGGCCTTGCTCCGCGCGGTCACGAACCTGCGCCAGCGTTTTTCGCCCCGTCTCGAGGCAGACACCTCGCCTGAGACCTTGGAGCTCTGGGTGACGGACATCGCGCTGGAGGATTTCGCGTTTGTGGTGTTGAGCCAGTTGATCAACACCCTCGCCCAGGGGCGGCGGCCGGTGGACTGGCCGGCGTGGCTCGAGGCCATGAGACTCGCCTTGAACCATCTGTTGCTGAGTGGCATCGAACGAGGCGAGTGCGCCGCGATTATGTCCGAAAGCCGGACGTGGGCAGCGGCTCTCGACCCCGACAAGCGGGACGATCTGCTGCGGTTGAAGGCCACCGTGGACCGGGCCCAACGGCTGGCGGAGGATTACCGGGACCGAATCCTCGAGCGATTTGCCGCGCCGGCGGAGAGATTGGGGCGCGCGCTGAACCTTCCGACGGCAGCCGTCCGCGCGTTTTGTGAGGAGGACCTCCGGGCCCAAATCGTGTTTCAACTCTCCAAATTGACCTCGGGACTCCGGCAGCATCTTCGCGAGCGCCTGGCGCTGCCGCCGTGGGAAGTTCTTGCCGCGGGAACCGCCGAGGGCCGCCTGATGGCTGCAAACAGCCTGGACGAACTCGAGCGTTCCGCGAGCGTGCCCGTAATTCTGCTGCTCCGTAACGCAGCCGGAGACGAGGAAATCCCGGGCGCGGTGCGGGGCATTGTGGTGGCGCACGAGTTGCCGCATTTGTCGCACCTGGCCGTGCGGGCCCGGCAGGCGGGGGTTGTGCTGGCCACCTGCGCGGAGACAGACTGTTTCTCTGAATTCGCTGCGCTGGCGGGCCGCACGGTTCGACTGCGCGCGGTCGCGGAATCGGTGGAACTCGCCCCCGCCGCCCCCACCGATGGCGGCGCCAAGCCACGAGCCGCGCGGCCCGTGACACCTTGTGTCCTCAAACCGGAAGCCCCCTGCATTCCGCTGGTCCACGCGACGGTTGAAACCGCGGGAGGAAAAGCCAGCGGCTTGCGAAAGCTGGCGGAACTGGCTTTGCGCAACGACGCGGGTTTTGCCGTGCCGCCCACCTTGGTCGTTCCCTTTGGCGTTCTGGAGGCCGGCCTGGGGGAAACCGCGGGGTTGAAAGCCGGATACCTTCAACGGATTCAAGAGCTGGCCGCGGCGGGCACTGCTGAGGCCGCCAGCCGCCTGGCGCAGGAGCTGCGCGCGCTCGTCCAACAGGCGCCGGTGCCCGGTGACATCCTGGAGCGCGCCGCCAGTGAATTCGGAGGCGCCGCTCGCCTGATGGTACGCTCCAGCTCGAACGCGGAGGACCTGCCGGGCCTGGCCGGCGCGGGGCTTTACGAGTCGGTTGCCAATGTCGCGGTCGCCGAGCTTCCGGCCGCGATTCGCCGGGTTTGGGCCTCGCTCTGGAGCCGGGCGGCGGTCTTGAGCCGTCAGGCGGCGGCCATCCCGCCCGACCAGGCTCACATGGCGGTCGTGCTCCAACCCCTGCTGAAACCGGACCTCTCTTTTGTCCTTCACACCGTTCATCCGATGACCCTCAACGAGCGCGAGCTTTATGTTGAAGTGACCGTCGGCCTCGGTGAGACCCTGGTGTCCGGCGCGGTGCGCGGCTGCCCTTACCGCCTCGTCTGCGACAAAGCCTCCGGCGAGCATGTGATGCGGGCATTCGCCAGCTTCAGCCGCGCCCAATACCCGGCGCCGGCGGGCGGTTTCGCCTCGCGCCTGCTGGACTACTCGCGGGTGGCCTTTTCGTACGACGGAGAGACCCGGCGCCGGTTTGCCCGCCAGGTGACGGCCATCAGCCGGGTCTTGGAATCCGCGTTCGGCACGGCGCTGGACGTCGAGGGGGCGGTGGCGGAGGGTCAGCTTTGGCTGCTTCAGGCCCGGCCCCAGCCTGGCATTGGCCGGCGGGAGGATGCTCATGAGTGACCGTGGGACCGCACGGCCGAAAGTGCTCGGTCTGTTTGAGAAACGGATCGAGGGGGATGATTGTCTGCTCGAGCTGGCGCGGCGCCGGTTCCAGGCAGCCGGCCTGGGCGTGGAACTGCATGCCGGCATGGCCGACCCGCTCGAGCATTTGCTGCGCTTCCGCCCGACGCCCGATGCGCCGGTGGTTGTCCACCTGCCCCGGGAGTTCAGTCTGACTCACCCCGGCTGCCGCCAGCAAATTGTGGAACTGGCCGGGCGGTTTTCGCGGCGCGTCGAGGGTTTCGTCATTCATGACCATCCGGATTTGGCGAACCAGCCGGAACTGTTCCGCGGCGCCGCCGAGGTTGTGAACGCGGACCTTGCGGCTGTGAGCGACGGGCCGATGCTGTTCATTGAATACGCCGCGGGCCTGCAACCTGAAGTCTTCGCGGAGTTTTTCCATTCGATTCGGGGGCTCCCCCGGGTGAACGCGTGCCTCGACATCGGGCATGTGGGCATTTGGCAGGCGCGAAAAGCCTTCGCGCAGCGGCATCCGGGCCAGGATATTTGCGCGTTGAAATCCCGGCCGGAAGAACTGCCGCGATACCTGTCCGACATCGAGCAGGCGGTGGGAACCGCCCTGGAGGCGGTGCTTGACTTGCTGACGGCCATCGGCTCCCTGGGCAAGCCGCTGCACTGCCACCTCCACGATGGCCATCCCCTCTCTGAATTCAGCCCCTTCGGCGTTTCAGACCACTTGAGCTTTTTCACCTCAATTCCTCTCCCTGGAGCGCCTGGCGGACGCCGGTCAGCTCCGCCGATGTTCGGTCCGGCGGGGCTCAAACGCATCCTGGAACGCGCCCTGCAATGCGCCGGCCCGGCGCAACTGTCTCTCACGTTGGAGATTCACCCCACCTTCGAGCGGAAGCCGCTGGCGGACGCGGCGCCGCTGTTCGCCCATTGGACGGACAAAACCAACGCGGAAAAGATGAATCACTGGGTGGACACGCTGACCCAAAACGCCGGCCTGGTGGCGGAGGGGTGCGCCGAGGTCCTGGCTCCATTGAGCCGGACCGGTTCGCCCCCGTCCGCCCGGGCCGGCAACTGCCGTCCACCCGCAACTTGACAACTACCTTGTATGGCCACTGTTTATCACGCTCTGGTTCTCAACCTCCATCAACCGGCGGGCAACCTCGAAACCCTGCTTGCCCGCAACGAATGGGAAGCCAGGGAAATCCTCTACGCGCTGGATCGCATTCCGCGGTCACTCTGGAACTTCGAGGACACCGCCCGGGTCCACCTCTCGCTCTCGGGGACGCTGCTGGAAACCCTCTCCAATCCGGCATTTCAAGAGCGGGTTTATGGCATCGTAAAGTGCGGAGATTTGCTGTGGCACCTGCAGAACCGCCGCCTGTTCCGCATTTTGGGAACGGGATATTACCACCCGGTTTTGCCGCTGATTCCGCCGGCGGACTGGGCGGCCCACCTGGAGCGCTGGCAGGGGATTGCCTCCCATCTTTTCTGGAGAAGGGACTTTCCCGGGTTTTGGCCGCCGGAGATGGGGTTTTGCATGGAGTTGATCCCTTTGCTGCGCCGGCTGGGCTACCGGTATGTTTTGGTGGACAGCGAACACGTCGAGCCGGTGACCCCGATGCGCTGGGAGGAAATCCGCTACCGGCCGCACCTGGCCCGGCACGGGGAGGCTGAAATCACCGTCATCGTCCGCGACCGCGAGCTCTCCTACGCGCAGGAATCCGGCATGGACCACGGCTGGTTCATGTACGAGGTGCATGAACGGGTGAAACATTGCGATTTTCCGCCACTGGTCACGACTTGCTCGGATGGCGACAATGGCGGCTGGTTCCGCAACTCCTCGTATCGCGGCAACTTCTGGGGAGTCTTTTACCAGCCGCTGCTTGAAACGGTCCGGCGGGGCGAGACCGAGGTGCGGCCGACGTTTATCGAGGATTATCTGGACCAATACGGCGCCCAGGGCGAAGTGCGGGTGCGCACGGCGGCGTGGAACACGGGCTGGCATTCGGGCATCGGGTTCACCCAATGGACGGGTTCGCAGGCACAAAAAGATGCCCTGCGGCGGGTGCATGAAACCAGCCAGGCGCTCCACGAAGCGCTGCGCCGGGCCGGCCCGCCCACCCCGGAAAACGCCGCGATACATCACCGGCTGGCCGAAGCCCAGTGGCGCCTGCTGCGCGCTGAAACCAGTTGCAACTTTTTCTGGGGCGAAGCGTGGGTGTCCCGCTGTCACCAGGACCTCGACGACGCGTGGAGGCACCTTCAGCCGGCCGGCTGACGCCATGACCCCGACGCCCGTGCTGACGCTCGAGCCATGATCATCTACAATCTCTTTCCGCTGCTGGCCGGGCGGTTCACCCAATGGGAACCGCATTTGAAACGCGCCGCCACGCTGGGGTTTGACTGGGTGTACCTCAACCCGGTGCAGCGACTGGGCGCCTCGCGCAGCCTTTACTCGATTGTGGATTACTTCAGCTTCAATCCCGAGCTGGTGGACCCCACCCTGGCCGACCCGCCCGAGGCCCAGTTTCGGCAGGCGGTTGAAACGGCGCGCCGCCTCGGGCTCAAGCTGATGATAGACCTGGTCATCAACCACTGCGCGATTGATTCGCCCCTCACTCGCGAGCATCCGGAGTGGTTTGTCCATGAACCCGACGGGCGGATTGCCAACGCCTCCTGCGAGCACAACCGGCGGAAGGTGGTGTGGAAGGACCTGGCCCAGTTCGACCATCGCCACACTCGCGACGCCGAGGGGCTTTACCAGTACTGTCTGCAGGTGGTGGAGCACCTGCTGGGCCTGGGCATCGAAGGCTTTCGCTGCGACGCCGCCTACCAGGTGCCCCGGGCCTTCTGGCACCGCCTCATCCAGGAGGTGAAATCGCGCCATCCCCGCGTGGTGTTTGTGGCCGAAACCCTCGGCTGCAACGCCGATCAGACCCGCAACACCGCCCGCGCCGGATTCGATTTCGTGTTCAACAGCTCGAAGTACTGGAACTTTCACGACTGGTGGCTGCTCGAGCAGTACAACCTCATTCGCGAAACCGCGCCCTCGATCAGCTTTCCCGAAAGCCATGATACCCCCCGGCTGTTTGCAGAAACCCACGGGAATGTCAACGCGCTCAAGCAGCGTTACCTCTTTGCCGCCTTGTTCGCGACCGGCGTCATGATGCCCATCGGTTTCGAATTCGGTTTTCGCCAGCCGCTCCACGTGGTCCATACCACCCCGGCGGACTGGGAAACCGGCGGGCCCGACTTGTGCGCCTACATCGCGGCGGTCAATGCCATCAAGAAGAACCACCCCGTCTTCCAGGAGGAATGCCCCACCAGCTTCCTCCCCTGCCATAATCCCAACGTGTTGCTGATGTGGAAGGCCGCCACCCGCCACCGCGAGGAATCGCTGCTCATTCTCAACAAGGACCCTTGGAACTACCAGGACTTCTACACC
>JARKQH010000153.1 GCA_029974925.1 Verrucomicrobiota bacterium | reverse complement strand
CGGGTGTCGCAGGCGGTGTGGAAGGACTTGAGGACCACTCGCGCGGGGCCGGGATTGTCGAAGCCGAGGCGCACGCGGGTGATGACGCCCTGCCAGCCCGGCACGCGGAAGACGGGGATCATGGTGCGGGTTTCCGGGCGTGAAGTGTCGAGCGGTCCGGACACCGGCGGGGGGCTGAAGTAAGCGCGGTTTTCCCGCGTCCATTGCGGCTGGTCGGTGGTGGTCCACTCGACATAACAGTTGGCCCCTTCCAAGCCCTCCGCCCACCAGTTGAGCCGCAGCCAGGGCGAAACCCTGGCGGGAACCCCAAATGAGGGCGTTTGGAGTGTCGCGCCCCGTTCGGTCAGATCAAGGGGCCAGCCCTTGTCCCCGATGTCCCCGCCTTTGCCTCCGTTGATTTTCCAGCCTTCCGGCGTGGCGGGCGGGGCGTCGTACCCTGGAATGCCGGTGCCGCGGAAATGCCAGCCGGCCCCGCCGGCCTGCGTCCAGAGCGGAAACGGCCAGCCCTCGGCGTGAGCCAGACCGTCATGTTGCTCGGTATGGATGAAACCTTCGGCGTTGAATCTGCGCCGCTCGAAGGCTGCGCGCCATCTGGCCCGCATGGGCTCTGCCCCCCGCGCCGGGTCGAGCGCCGGCCACAACGTGGACATCGGCATCCACTCGTCCCAAAGTGGAATCAGGGGACGAGCGGGTTGGTAATGCAGCCAGTAAAGCGCGCGCAGGGATTCCATCTGCTTCTCGCTCCCCGGCACGATGAATCGCGGAAACTCCTGCGGGACCGCCGCTTGAATCCGGGCAGTGAGCAACAGCACCGCACTCGCGGCCAGCGGCAGCGTCAGTCTCGTCAAACAGGTCATAAGCTGGATCAAGTCCCGAAACTGTATTCCCTCCCTGCCGCACAAAAAAGCGCGAAAGCTTTCGCTTCAGTCCTCCCGCTTCTCAGGCATCAGAAACAACCGCCCCTCGCCCGCGTCCAAAGAAATCTGGAGGCCCTTCATGTCCGGGCTTTCATCATACACCGGCTCCTCCCGGCCAGTCTTCGGACTCACTTCCCTCACCGTCCCGGCCCCGGCGGCAAACTCGACGGTGGGCCACAGGCTGTAGGCGATGTGGTAATTCTGGATCAGGACCGCCCGGCGCCCGTCCTGGTGTTTGAAAGCGCCGATGAGGTATTCGCCCGGCGTGAGCGAATGCACCGGGCTGCCGGCCAGCGCCTTGGCGGGGTCGTCCTGGGTCCGGACGCGATGGACGCCGGTGCTGGTCAATTGCATAAGCGTGGGGCCAAGGTTTTTGAGAGCCGCGTTGAGGCGTGTGGCCTCGTCATAGTGGCGCGTGCGGGTTCCGTCGCGCCGGAGGATGGCGCCGCCTTTGGGAAACTCATCGCCGGCGGGCGTCCAGTAGCAAAAATACATCACGCCCTTCGCTCCGTGGGCCAGCGAGGCGTAAACCTGCCACCGCAATTGCGCCTCGGTTGGGTCCGAGTGCGGTCCGTAGGGCATGGTGTTGAAGAAGTTCCAGAAGGGGATGCCGGCAGACAGCGATTGCTGGCGAAAGACCTCCAGGTTCCGGCAGTAGCCGTCGCGTCCATCCTGGTCCGGCAGAAAGATCGGGTAGTGATCCATGCTCAAGACATCGGGCCGCACCTCGCGGATGAACCGGGCCACATGCTCGGTGTAGTTCGTCGTGCCCAACGCGCTAGCGGGCGCATAATCCGGAAACAGGTTGACGTAAGCCAGGCGGCCCGGGCGCGCCGCCCGGATCGCGTCCACCATCTTTCGCAGGTCGCCAAAAGCCGCCGGCCCCGGTTCATCGGCAAGGCAATAACCCCAACAGGCCGGGCCGTCGGGCAGTTGCCCGGGCGGCAGGCCGGCCATCGAAACGATGGCCTTGAGCCCGTGTTTCTCACACAGCTCCAACTGTCGCCGGACCGCGTCCGGGGTGGTGGCGCCGAAATTGCCGATGATAAACGTGAAGTTGGCGGCCGCGATTTCGGCAAATCGCGCCTCGGTCTGTTGGTCGGGGGGCGGGTCCACCCAAAACCCAATCGCAAACCGGTCCTGGACAAATCGCGCGAGGGACGGTTCCGCCGCCCGGGCGGCCCGCCCGCTCCCGCCCAGCACCACACCGCTGGCCACTGCCAGCAGCGCGAGCCCGGTTCGCAAGCCGTCACCCCGTTTGAAGCGGCGCCGAAGGGTTGTTTCCATGAGTTCCGGCTGGCTTTTGAAGGGCAGAGGAGGGCCTTAGATTGGGAGGGACGGGCGGCGGGTCAATTCGCGATGTTTGGCCGCCAGCAACTCCTGCCACGCGGCCATGCCCTGGCCGGTTTTGCTGGACAGCTCGAGCACCTGCGCTTTGGGGCTGACCCGCCGCAGGTTGGCCAGCAGCGCCTCGCGGTTCCAGTCGCATGCCGCGGCCAGGTCAATCTTGCTGACAATCACCACGTCCGCCGCCTGGAACATGGGCGGATACTTCAACGGCTTGTCTTCCCCCTCGGTGACCGAGAGCAGCACCACGCGCAGGTCTTCGCCCAAATCGTAGGAGGCCGGACAAACCAGGTTGCCCACATTTTCAATAACCAACAATTGGAGGCCGTCCAGCGGCAGCTCCCGCAACGCGCGGGCCACCATTTCCGCATCGAGATGGCAGACGGTGCCGGTGGTGATCTGGACCACGGGCGCGCCGGACTCGCGCAGCCGCCGCGCATCGTTGTCGGTCGCCAGGTCGCCCACGATTACCGCAGCCCGCAACGCAGGTTGAATCGCTCGCAGGGTTTTCTCCAGCAGCGTGGTCTTTCCCGAGCCCGGAGACGAAACCACGTTCAGCACCAACAGCCCGTGCGCGCGGAAAAAACCACGGTTGCGCTCGGCCTGCCGGTCGTTTTTCTCGAGGAGCGCGCGGTGAACCTCGAGGGAACGGCGGCCTTCGGTCCCGCCGGCGCCGGCGGCGGTTGGATGCGAGTGCACATGGGTGTGCGGATGGTCATGCACGAGGTCCCCGTGCGCGTGGGGATGGGAATGCGTGTGGGCGTGAGGATGGCCATGCCCGTGCGCCGGATCAGGGTCATGGCTGTGTTCGTGGGCATGATGCTCCCCGTGGTCATGATCATGATCGTGGTCATGGTCATGCTCATGATCATGAGGATGATCGTGGTTATGAGCCGAATACCCAACCGGTTGTTCACCCGGCAATCCGCAGCCGCAATCTTTACACATTACTCAATCTCCAGCGAGGCCAGTTCCAGTTCGCGCCCGGCGCGCAGGTCCCGGCTGGGCGTCCCGCAATCGGGACAGGCCGAGAGCAAATCGTCGGCTTGGAACTCGCGGCGGCAGGGCTCGCACCAGAATCGGGCCGGAACCGGCTCAATGGCCAATTGCCCACCTTCCGCGATGGTGCCGGACGAAAGCGCTTCAAACGCGAATTGCAGCGCCTCAGGCACGACCCCACTCAGCGCGCCAATGCGCAAGCGGATGACGTGCAGACGGCTGGCGCCGGCCTGTTGGGCCTGCTCCAACGCCATCGCCAGGGCGCCTTCCATGATGGACAACTCGTGCATGAGCAGCCGGGAACGGTGATTCGGACAAGCCTGCCGCGCAGGCCATGTTTGCAGGCTCAAGGTAGGGTGGAGGGCACGAGCTGACAAACCTTTTATCTTGCGTTTGGCAGTTGCCAAGCGCCGCGGAATCGGAAAATCTTGCATCCCGGATGAAAACGCGCGCACGCAAGGCACCACTCCATGTCCTGGCCGGGCTCCTGGCTGTTTCCCTGGCCGCGTTCCTGGGGGGGTGCAGTTCTCCCGAAAAGGGCAGTTCGAGCGGCTTTGCGGCCGTGACCATCGCGGGGAACACCCCCGGCCAGATCAGCGAAGCCGCCATCGCCGTCTTCACTGAGGCCGGCTACACGGTGGTCGTCCCCGGCCGCACCCGGCTGGTGTTTGAGAAACAGGGCAGTTCCATGAACAATCTCGCCTACGGAAGCTGGCTGGGCGATACGCCGGTTTGGATTCGGGTGCGGGCCAGCGTCGTGCCCGCGGGAGAAGCCACTTATCGTCTGGAGTGCCGCGCCTGGATGGTCCGGGATCACGGCGCCAACCTCGAAGAGGAAGTGAAGGCCAGCTCGCTGGCGCGCGGCACCTATCAGAAACTGCTCGACGAGGTTGCGCGCAGGCTGGGCAGCCGCTGAGCCGCGCCGCCAGTCGCCGGTTCGGAACGACATGGCAGAGAGTGGAAATCGGGAATTGCGAGTTCTGATCCTCGAGGATTCGGAGAACGACGCCCTATTGCTCGAGCTGGCTTTGAAGCGCGCCGGCTACCAAACCCATTGCCGGCGTGTGGACTCCCAACCAGCCATGGAAGCGGCGCTGCGCGAGGAACCCTGGGACGTGGTCATCGCCGATTACGTCATGCCCGGGTTCGACGGGCTGTCGGCCCTCGGCTTGATGAAAAGGCTGAGGCTGGATTTGCCCTTCATCATTGTCTCCGGCCACATCTCCGACGACACCGCGGTCGCGGCGATGAAAGCCGGCGCGCACGACTACGTGATGAAAGACAACCTCGCGCGTCTGGGGCCGGCGGTCGAGCGCGAGTTGCGGGAGGCCCAAGTGCGCCGGGAACAGCGGCGCTCGGAAGAACGCTCCAGGACCGAACACGTCATTACGAGACTTCTGGCGGGTGCGGAAACCCTGGAGGAAGCCGCCGGAGGCATTCTCGAGGTGCTCCTTCATGTTCTTGAAATGGACCTGGGAACCCTGTGGTCACCGGCCAACCAGCCGCCGGGGCTCCGGCCGCTTCACATTAGCACCCGCTACGAGACTCCGTCCTTGACGGCTTTCATGGCCCGGACGCGCGATTTGGTCCTGGCGCCGGGCGTCGGATACCCCGGCCGAGTGTGGCAAAGCCGACACCCGATTTGGATTCAAAACCTGCTCGTTTGCAATGACTTCGATAGAATCGAAGCCGCTCGCGCCGCCGGCTTGAATTCCTACATCGCTTTCCCTCTGCAAACCAGCGCGGGATCCTTCGGCGTAATTGAATTTGTGGGAGAAAACCTGCTGCGCCCGGATGCCCTGACCCAGAACATGCTCTCCGCGGTCACCAGCGAGATTGCCCAGTTTGCCCAGCGCTGGGCGGCCGAGGAAGCCCTGCGCCGGGCGCACGAGGATCTCGAGTTGCGGGTCCGGCAGCGCACGGCGGACCTGCAGATTGCCAATGCGAAGCTCCAGGCGGCAATCGCCGAAAGGCGGCGGCTCGAGCATGAGTTGCTCGAGATCACCGAACAGGAACGGCGGCGGATCGGCCTCGACCTGCACGACGATTTGGGACAGCGTCTATCCGGCCTGGGGCTGATGACCAAGGGGCTGGCGTTGCGGCTCGAGAAATCCGGCGCGCCGGAGGCGGAGGATGCCGCGCGGATTCACGCCCTGGTCCAGGAAACCATGAACCGCACCAGTGATCTCGCCCACGACCTGGCAACGCTGGAGCTTGGGGAAAAGCCGCTGCCCATGGCACTGATGGAGCTGGCGGCCCGGGCCCGCGAGCTCTTTCAGGTTCGCTGTGAAGTGAAGGCCGCGCCTGACCTGCCTCTTCTCGAACCCGGCACGGTTCATCAACTTTGCAAAATCGCCCAGGAAGCGCTCACCAACGCCATCAAGCATGGCCGGGCGACGCGCATCAGAATCAGCCTCTCGCAGTCCGGGCAAAAACTCACTCTCCGGGTGGAGAACAACGGCCTGCCTTTCCCGGATCTGTCCGGCCGAACGGGAGGCATGGGCCTGCGCATCATGAACTATCGGGCGCATTTGTTGGGCGGCAGCGTCAAGATCACCGGCCTCAAAGCCGGCGGCACCTCTCTGACCTGTATCGTGCCCGTGGAGAGGGCTGGTGAATCACCACGCCAGACTTTCGACATGCCGCCACCTGAACTAGAATAGCAGGGATTGCATAAGACAAGACCTGTAGCCCACCGCTCCGCCGAACGCCCGGCCCGAACGCCCGGCAGTTCCACCCCGGCCATTGTCTGGTTCCGCCAGGACCTGCGGCTGGAGGA